>NZ_LEKS01000013.1:0-168502 GCF_001027725.1 Flavobacterium sp. ABG | reverse complement strand
GCCAAGCCGCTAAGTTTTTCACTGTTTTTAAGTTCCACCTTTCTGTTTTCTACTTTCTCGCTTTGGATTTCTAAAAATAGTATAGAGTCTCAAAATTTTTTTCTGTTTTTTCATTAAAACTTTGCGATTTTGCGACTCTGCGAGATTTTTACTTCCCCACAACTTTAGGACTTGATCCGTTTTTTTCTGCTTTTTTTGACCTTTATACCTTTGTTATTTTCGAAAAAAGAAATCCCTACTTCTACAAATCCTTTTTAATCTATAAAATTTAAGGCTCTTTTATTTATTCTGCCACAGATTTAAAGGATTAAAATGATTAATAATTTGTGACGTAGAAAAAATAGACACGAATTACACAAATTAATTCGCGGCAATTGGTGTAATTCGTGGCAAAAAGATCAAAGTAATTAAACAATCCGCGGGAATCCCTTTAATCTGTGGCAAAAAATAATTCGCGACAATTAGTGTAATTCGTGGCGAACGATTAAAAAACACAGAACACAAGTTTATCTTATTCTACAAATCCGTAAATTAACTCCTCTTTACCATTCGTTAATACCAAAACATTCCAATTTAAATTTTAACGCACTACTCTTGCTAATTGCTTTTCACAACGAAATAGCAGTAAAAAATTACAATAAATAAAAAAGAATGATTGCGACTTTTCAAAGACCTAAAGTACTTTCCTTACAGCAAATCCGAAAAAACCGTTGCTAATAATATAAATTAATATTTCACAAAAAAAGTAGCGAATAAATAAAAAATTATCCTTTATATTCGTAAAAAATTTACATAATGTTTTATTTAGTGTCAAAATCACGTTTTTAATTAATGAGTAAGACTTCTGCAAAAGGAATTTGGAAAGTAATTTCCGCCTCATCCATGGGAACCATGATAGAATGGTACGATTTCTATATTTTCGGAAGTTTGGCCGTTGTCTTATCGACCAAATTTTTCCCGGGCGATAATCCGACTGCTGCTTTTTTATCGACTTTGGCCACTTTTGCAGCCGGATTTGTGGTGCGCCCGTTTGGTGCTTTATTTTTTGGAAGACTTGGCGACATCATTGGTCGTAAATATACTTTTATGGCTACTTTATTATTAATGGGTGGTTCCACTTTCTTAATTGGATGTATTCCGAGTTATGAAACAATTGGTTTTTTAGCTCCTGTATTGGTGCTGATTCTTCGTTTACTGCAAGGACTTGCTCTTGGTGGTGAATATGGCGGAGCTGCTACTTATGTCGCTGAACATGCTCCTGAAGGACAGAAGGGATATTGGACCTCCTGGATTCAAACCACTGCTACTGTGGGCTTATTTATCTCATTGATGGTGATTTTGGTGACTAAAAATACGCTTTCGGCAGCTGCTTTTGATTCTTGGGGATGGCGTGTACCGTTTTGGATTTCTATTGTTATGGTTGGTGTCTCTTATTTGATACGAAAAAACATGGATGAATCTCCGGTTTTCGCAAAAGCAAAAAAAGAAGGTACTACCAGCAAAAATCCGCTTAAAGAAAGTTTCGGAAATCGCTATAACTTAAAATTTGTTTTGTTGGCCTTATTTGGCGCTACAATGGGACAAGGTGTTGTTTGGTACACGGGGCAGTTTTATGCGATGAGTTTTATGAAAACAGTGATGAATATAAATTCTTCACAAGTTGATAGTTTGTTGGGAATTGCGCTATTACTAGGAACTCCTTTTTTCATCTTCTTTGGATGGCTGAGCGACAAAATAGGACGTAAATATATCATGATGTCTGGTATGCTTCTGGCAATTTTGTTCTACAGACCTATTTACAGAACAATGTACACCACAACTGATGTGGAACACAAAACGGAAATCACAGCAAAAACGACACAAACGGTCGAGAATTCAAATAACGGAAGTTCTGTAACTACAACGACAAAAAATTACACGGACGGCACATCCGCGGTCGAGAAAACAACATATGCATCAAAAAAAGAAGCACAAAAAAATATTTCAATTACAATAAACTCAAGTGATAAATGGACTTTGGTTTTTCTGGTCTTTATTCAGGTGTTATTTGTTACCATGGTGTACGGGCCGATTGCGGCATTTTTAGTAGAAATGTTTCCAACTAAAATCAGATACACCTCGATGTCTCTGCCGTATCATGTCGGGAATGGAATTTTTGGAGGTTTACTTCCTGCTATTTCAACCTATTTTGTAACACATGCCAAAGAAGCGGGAAAACCTGACTTTTATCTTGACGGATTATGGTATCCGATCATTATTGCTTCGGTATGTTTTGTAATTGGAATGATTTATATCGATACTAAAAACCAAACCACTCACCTTTAAAATTTTAAAACATGAATGCGATTAAACAAATTTTGGGTGTTTTATGGGTTATCCTCGCGGCGGCGGCGGCTTATTTCTGCGTCTTTGAATTTGGTTTACCAAAACTACTTTCGGACAAACAGGATGATCTAGTTTTTGGCGTTATTATCCTTTTTATCCTTACGCCATTGATTGTCTTAGGTCTGGGTACTTTTGGCTATTTTTCTGTAATTGGAGAGTATAGCAAAAAGTAATAAATTATACTCCGTTGGGTGTAATTCGGAGGAATATGATTTAACACATAGGGATTTAGGATTGACAATTTAAAACGCTTCAAAAAAAATCGTATTTTTTATACAGAATCTTTTTAAGCAAAAACATCTTTCAGGCTTTGTTAACTATAGCTCTATGTGTTAAAAAAATACAGTCTGCCGGTAAATGAAAACGAAAAAGGCTGTCTCTTATCAGACAGCCCTTTTACCATACTAAAACTAACAAATCATTATTTTTTGATGAATTTCATCACTTGCACTTTGTTATTCTCATCACTTGCTTTAACCAAATACAATCCTGTTTTCAGATCACTTACTGTAAATTGAAAATCTGATTTTCCATTGGTAGCAAAACTTTTTACTAATTGTCCGGAAATCGAATAGATCTGAACTTTAGTTGTGGTTACATTTAAAGTAAAATAATCTGAAACCGGATTTGGGTACAGACTTACCGTGTTTCCTTTTTCAAAATCTTCGATTGCCAAACTTGCTTGTTTATTACCGTAAATTCGGTATTCTCCCGCCGGTAAACTGATCGGAGCAGCGGCATCGGCAACATTAATCGTTGTATTATCCATTAAGTTGTACCAGGTTCCTGTA
The DNA here is from genome assembly GCF_001027725.1 of Flavobacterium sp. ABG. Lineage (NCBI taxonomy): Bacteria > Pseudomonadati > Bacteroidota > Flavobacteriia > Flavobacteriales > Flavobacteriaceae > Flavobacterium > Flavobacterium sp. ABG. Next base: position 165,326 of record NZ_LEKS01000013.1, on the reverse strand, counting down.
TATTGAAAACCGGTTGCGACGTTTTGTGTGGTAACGTCAAAATTGGCAATAATTAAAATGTCTTTTAATTGTGTTGAAGCCAAACTACTATTGGTGATTTTTATATTTACACTTAACGAATTTCCACCTGCAATTGTAGGTGTTCCCAGAAAAACAGGTTCCGTTGTTTTAAGCGTAATCATCTTTGCCCAATCGTTGTAAATTTTATCTCTGTTTGAATTCCCCAACCAGTTCTCTACCCACTGAGGTTGCGGTTTCGTATCTAATTTACAATCTCCCGGTATAGTTGGTGAGGAATCATTTACAGTGCCGTTGTTACACGTAAAAATTGATTCGTCCCAGCCTAGTTCTCCAAAATGCCAAATCATTTTTGGCCCCGGAACTAATAAAGAAACTGCTCCAATGGCTGACATTCTTGACAAAGCGGTATTCAATGTTTTTACATTATAAGTTCCATTTGAATTTCCGTATTGGATATTTTTATACATCAAACGTTCCTCATCATGACTTTCTGCGTATCCCATCAGGCGATTTGCCTGAAAACCGCGACTTGCACTTGTCATTCGTGATATATTACTGGTATATCCCATAGACAGTTCGTTGTACGGATCTGTCATTTTACCCCACATCATAATTCCTTTACTTGGTGTTTCAGCAATTCTGTAGTTCGCCCACTCTTTCTCTTCAGCATCTGTTCCCAAATGTTCAAAAATGGTATAATGTGTTGGATCAAGACTCCACGAATAATCAGCGTATTTTTTCAATACATCAACCCGATCCTGCTGGAATGCATTGGTACAAGATTCATCTGAAGCAGTACAGGCTTGTGTAAATCCTTTGGTTAAATCCCAACGGAAGCCGTCAATTTTATATTCTTCGATCCATTGTTTGATCACACGATCCACATAATATTGCGTTTTTAACGACTGATGGTTAAAATCTTCCCCTACACTATAACTGTGCTTGGCAACGGTATTAAAATAAGGATTCTCGGTAGTAGGAGATCCAAAACCATCTCCATCGGGATCATTCATCCACATTCTTACCATTGGATTTCTGCCGAATGCATGGTTTAAAGCGACATCCAGAATAACTGCAATTCCGTTTTGATGACAAACATCTATAAGCTCTTTTAATTTATCCGAAGTGCCATAAAATTTATCTAAAGCCATATGAAAAGAGGTATTATAACCCCAGCTCTCATTGCCTTCAAACTCCATTACAGGCATTAATTCAATGGCGTTTATTTTAAGATTTTTGAAATAATCTATTTTATCTATTAAATTCTGATAGTTTTTGTTGGCGTCAAAATCACGAACCAAAACTTCATAAACAACCAACTTCTCTTTTTCAGGTTTTGTAAAATTGGGCACCTGCCAAGGATAAGCCGTTTGCCCTGTTTTAAGTACGGTAACTTCAAATTGTTGTCCGGCAGGATAAACCGGCATATTTGGATAAGAAGCAGCAGGAATGTACGGATCATCAAAAGGAGACAATACTAAAGTAGAATAAGGGTCTGCTGTTTTTACCAATGAAGGTGAATTGGCCAGTGGCGTTGCATCCACCACCCAGTATTGATAGGTGTTATTTACTCCCGATACCAAACCTGTTAACTCTAACCAGAATTTACCCGAAGTCGGGTCTTTTTTCATGGCATAAGCTGCTGTTGGCTGCCAGTTATTAAAACTTCCGGCAACGTAAACAAAGTCTTTTAAAGGAGCATCTAAAACCAAGGTTGCTTTAGTAGCATCAGTCGTATTATAATTAATTCCGTCAATCAAGCCTGCCGGCATTGCCTGCGAGACTGTATTGGGATTTACTACTGCCGAGAACTTTTTTACAATTGTAGTCGTTCCTTGAGTAATACTTAATTCATAACTCTGATTGTTTGTAATACCAACATGAGAATACGAGTAATTTGCAGTACTTGCATTTGTATTGATAATTGCTCCGTTTGCTTTTAAGGTATAATTTGCGGCACCGTTTGTATTTGTAGCTGTAATATTAAAATTAGCTCCTGAGGTAATAATGGTCGTGCTGTTTTCAGTTGGCGCGGTTAGATTGGCCTGAAAAGAACCAACTTCGACCACAATATCCTGCGATTGTTTGTTTCCGCTTCCGTCTTTTGCTTTAACCAAAAATCCTATTCTGCCGATTCCGCTTCTGCCAAAATATACAGATGGTGTAAATGTTTTTGTGTATGTATCTGCTCCGGGATTGTAGGTAAACTTACTTGCTTCGTTTGATGCGGTCCAGGATCCGTTAGACGGAGAATCCATTTGACTGGTATCGTTTACATCATAAGACCATGACCAAAGATATAGCGCATTTCCGGTCACCGACCAGGTTCCTTCATTGATACTGGTTCCGTTAATCGTAATGGTAATCAGTGTAGTATCCTCAAAGGTTTGCGGATTTATTGAGTAGGTAACGGTTTGATTTTGAGCAAAAGCAGTTACTGCAATCAATAAAAATATTGATAGTAAAGTTTTTTTCATAATAGTTGTGGTTATTCGGTTAGTTAGTCAGATTAAAAAAGGGCTATCTAGCAGATAGCCCCTTTTTTAATTTGGGAAAGTTTTATCCCTGATTAGGAATCATCAAATAGCTTCCGTCTAAATCATTGAAATAAATTACATATTTAGATTTTGCTACCGGTATATTATCACCTGAACCTCCTCCTGAGAATGGAGTTGATCCTCCCCATGAAACATCCCATTTATTTTCAGCTCTAAATTTAAGACCTCCGTCATTTAAAGAAGTGATGCCTAAAGTCCAGATATGATCATTGAAAGAAGATTTTATCATAGGAGTTGAGTTATCCCAGCCTTTTGGCGTACTGTCTCCAATAATACCAACTGTTGAGTATGTTTTCGCTGCAGAAGCATCGTAAGCAACCAAGGTATATTTTAAAGTTTTCACATTCATAGTGAAAGTATAATACCCATCTGCTGCAATTGCAATACTGGCAGGATCTGCATCACCATCTGTTCCTCTGTAAACAAGAGTACCATTAGCGCCACCGTACATTGGTGCCCAGTTTCCTAAGTTTTTAATTGTTTTGAAATAACCTGCTTTAAAAAACCCTGTGAATTTATATTCATCAGCATTTTTAGGATTTCTGAATAAAATCTGATTTCCTTTATTGTTATCCCAACCTGATACGGTGGCATCCCCTACTAAATACCAATCGGTAAATTTATAGTCTACTTTTCCAACGTAAGGAGTTACACTAATTGTAATTAAACCTTTAGACACCTGAACAAATCCACCAGCCACATTTGATGCAATTTTCACATCATACATTGCAGTAACCTCCGGTTTTCCACCCAAATCAATTGCAGCCTGATTTAAATCCTTAACCAGTACTGAAGCCTCCTTAATACCATTAATGGTAGAGGCAAGTATTTTAGCTCCTTTAAAATCACCCCCTTTTTTGTCTATTAACAAAGTATATTTTACTGCTACCGCAGTAGAATATTCTGCCGCTGACCATGTAAATTTAGCAGCTTCTGCAGATGCTTTATCAACATCCAGGGCAAAATCCTGTCCTGTTGCCGGCGCGGTAATTTCCGGTGCCGTAACAGTATAAAGAACTTCTCTTTCGTCAACAGCATCAGCATTACATGACACTGCTAATACACCAATAAATGCGATTAAAATTTTATATATATTTTTCATTTTAAAATTTTATAAGATGTTAGTATCCTGGATTTTGCTTCAATGTTGGATTAGCCTGAATATTTCTTGCAGGGATCGGCATTAAGTCTCTGTATGATTCGGTAGATTGTCCACTCATAGAACCACCTTTCCATTGCCAGGTTTTAGATCCACCGCTAAATTTTCCGAAACGAATCAAATCAGTTCTTCTGTGACATTCCCAGAACAATTCTCTTCCTCTTTCATCCAAAATAAAATCAAGGGTTAAGTTCTGAGCAGAAATTGTCTGAGCATTTGCTCTTGTTCTTATTTTGTTGATATAACCTAAAGCAGTAGTAATATTTCCGGTACTAGCTCCTCTAAGAGTTGCTTCCGCATACATTAAATAAGCATCTGTTAATCTGAACATTGGAAAATCAATATCCGGGATATCATTTCTTTGTGCTGCAGAACCGTCTGCTTTTTTATTGATGTATTTGGTTACCGCATAACCATCCGTAAAAGTTCCAACATTAGCAATGTCTTTTGATTGACCATCTGTATAAAATGTACCTCTGTTGTCTCCCGTTGCAGTTTCGTCCGGGAAAAGATTTACAAACTCTCTACGAGTTCTGATTCCCTGCCATCCACCGTCCATTCCTCTGGAAGCAGCGTTCATACTACCTCCGATAGAAGCGTGCATAATGAAACTCATTCCTCCACCAGTCGCTCTAATCGCATTACCATCACCAATAATTGGGAAGATAAATTCAGCTTGAGCACCATTTGTATTATTATCTGCAGAGAATAAGTAACGATAAGGAACATCTGCAAAAGTATATGCTGAATTAATAACCTCACTACATAATGTCGCTGCTTCACTATTTCTGTCTACACCTGTATATACTTTAGAATTCAAATAAATCTGTGCCAATAAAAATTTAGCTGCAGTTTTATCTACTCTTCCATATTCATTTTGTTTTGAAGCTACTAAGCTATTATCTAAGTCTTTTAATTCAGACTCTACAAAAGCAAAAACTTCTGCTCTTGATTTTTGTACTGGATAAAAGAAACCAACAGGATCGTTTTCTGTAGTAATTGGCACATTTCCGAACAAATCCATTAAATTGTAATAAGAAAAAGCTCTTAAGAAACGGGCCTCAGCTCTAAATTTAGCGATATCTGCTTTTAAATTTGCATCAACACCTCTTGCTGTTAATTTATCATCTGTAGTTTGTCTTAGAAACTCATTGGCAACACTAATATGATAAAAAGCTCTTGAGAATGTTCCTTCCAAGAATTCATTGGCCGGAGACCAGGTTTGAGAATTCAGTGTTGGCAAAGTACCATCTGCCCAAGCAATAATTGCCTCATCTGTAGGAAACTCTTGTGTTACAAAAAGTAAACGTAAGTAACTACTAAAATCACCACCAAGCCCTGCAATATCAGGGTTTTTTCCAGGTATCGCTGCATCACCATCACCATCATTTCCTCCAACGTACAAACCCGCGTATAATTTAGCCAATACTTCTTTGTATGATTTGGGATCTTGAAAAAAGGTCTCCGATAGAAATTCATCATCATCCTTTGGCGTCACGTTTAAGTCGTCCGTACACGAGGTAAGTGTCATACTTATTCCTAAAACGAATAGGAAAAAATAAGATATATATTTAAATGATATTTTCATTTTGTTTGTTTTTAAATTTTTGATTTTCAATCTGCTATTAGAAATTGGCATTTACTCCAAATAAGAAAGTTCTTGCTCTCGGGTAAACATTATTATCAATTCCATTGAATTTCTCAGGATCTAAACCGTTGTATTTCGTAAGAATGAAAACATTTTGTACTCCCGCTGTAAATCTTAAAGAAGCTGCTTTGATTATTGTTTTATCAAAAGTATACCCAACCGTAACGTTATCCAATTTGATAAAAGAAGCATCTTTCAGGTAATAATCAGACAGGTAACGTGATGTTCCGTTATCTTCAAAAGTAAAACCAGTATTATAGTAATCTGAACTAACGTTAGACAAATCACTCTGTCTTCTTAATCCGGCATCAGAATAACCTAAATTAGAATTTACGTTATCAAAAATATGGTTTCCTAAACTTGCTCTCCAGTTCATTGTAAAATCAAACTTTTTGTAGTTTAAAGTAGAGAACAAACCAAAAGTATAATCCGGAGCTGCTTTACCAGCTCTGTAGCGGTCATTTACATCAATTTTCCCATCTCCGTTTCTGTCAGCATAAGCTCCTGCAATTGGTCTTTTGTTGCTGTCGTACAATTGTTGGTATAGAAAGAATGAATTTGGTGAAGACCCTACTGAATTAATTAAAATTTTATTTCCGTTTCCACCTGCTATATTGTCTCCAATTAAATACCCTTGAAAACCAGGAACTGTAATTCCTAAATCAGAAATTTTCTGATCAATATAAGTCGTATTAAAAGCTACATTCCAAGTTAAATTATCATTCTTAATGATATCTGACTCAATGCTAAACTCAACCCCTTTTGTTCTTACGCTACCAATGTTAAAGAATCCTTGGTTTCTTAAGTTTGCACCATCAGGAACTGCAATTTCTGCTAATAAATCACTTGATTTTTTGTCAAAATAGTTGATCGTTCCCGTAATTCTGTTGTTTAAGAATCCATAATCAACACCAACGTTAGCCTCTGCTAATTCTTCCCATTTTATATTTTCGTTATATCCTTCCGGTCTTGCCGTTGCATAAATCGTATTACCGAAAATATATTGTGAGTTAATTGTTCCAAGTGTTACCCTGCGTAAATAATCATATTGCGCTGAGATATCTTGCTGACCTGTAGTACCATATCCAACTCTTAATTTTAAAGTAGAAAGAGTTGCATTGTCTTTTAAGAAAGCTTCTTCAGATACATTCCATGCAAAAGCAGCTCCACCAAAATTACCCCATCTGTTGTCTTCAGAAAAACGGGAAGTTCCGTCTCTTCTGTAGTTTAACGTTAGTAAATATCTACTGTCATAGCCTAAATTCAAACGTCCAAAGTAAGACTGTAAGTTAACATCCGGGTCAGTAGCAACATCCGAATTAGGATTTGGTTGTCTAACTTCTCCTGAAGAATACTTTTCTTTTTGAAACAATTGGTAGTTATAACCTGCTGTCGCATCAATTTTAATTTTTCCTAAATCTTTAGTATAATTAAAATAAGCATTTAAGTTTTTGTTCTGAAGTGCATCTGTGTAGTGACTATAGTTTCCTAAATTCACATAAGCCGGATCAGTAAAAGGTTTTGGTTGATACCCCAAGACACTTTGAGTACTTACCTCCGTATATCCACTGCTGTCAAATTTATCAATACCTGCTTCTACCACAGCTCTTAAATCTTCAAAGAAATGGAATTTATAATCTAATCTGATGTTACCCCATTTTCTTGTTGAAGTTGCTCTTCTATTATCCTGATTCAATCTTGCTACAGGATTTCTTGCCGGTAATAAAGGTAAGTTTCCATCAGCATCTAACCATTCGAAGTAACCTCCGTAACGAGAGCCTGCTTCATAAACAGATTGTGTTGGATCAAATCCGATCGCGCTACCAATTACTCCACCTTCATCCTGAAATTGATTTTTACCGAATGATACATTTCCGCTAATATCAATTTTCAGGTGATTATCAAACAAAACAGGATTTAACGATATCGATGTCGTAGTTCTTTCAAAAGAAGTGTTTCTTAGGATTCCTGGATTATCAACATTTCCAACAGATAAACGTACCGGTAATTTATTAAATAAAGCACCACTTACAGAGATATTGTTGTTTGTTGTTAAAGCTGTATGAAAAATTTCTTTCTGCCAGTCTGTATTGGCAGTACCTAATAAAGCTTGTTGCTGCACAGAACCCTTTGTCATTACCAATTCACGGTACTGGTCTGCATTCATTACATCTACTGTATTGGCTACAGTATTGACACCAACCTGAGAACTGAAATTAACTTTCACCTTCCCTTTTGATCCTTTTTTAGTGGTGATTACGATTACACCATTTGCTGCTCTTGATCCGTAGATCGCAGCTGCAGAAGCATCTTTTAAAACTGTAAAAGACTCAATATCATTAGGATCTATAGTAGATAAAATACTTGTAGAACCACTTGGAACAGCATTACTTAAAGGCAATCCGTCTAATACAATTAATGGCTCGTTAGAAGCACTTAAAGAAGACCCTCCACGAATACGGATATCCGCTTTTGCGCCTGGTGCTCCTCCTCCGGTAACATTTACACCCGAAATACGACCGCTAATCAGACTTTCCGGAGTTACGTTGATTCCTTTGTTAAATTCTTTAGAAGAGATTTGTGATACAGAACCCGTCGCATCCTTTTTCTTAACAGTTCCATAACCTACTTGTACCACAACTTCCTTAAGTTGATTGGTATCTTCTTCAAGAGAAACTGTTAATGTTTTTTGTCCGTTAAAGGCTATCGTTGACGTCTTATATCCAATAAATGAAACCAGAATTTTGTCGCCGTTTTTTACATTAGACAGCTGAAATTTACCATCAAAATCTGTTGCTGCTCCGCCCGGAGCACCTTGTACATTTACGTTTACTCCCGGAATCGGCTGTCCTGTAGCCAGATCCTTTACAACTCCATTTAATGTGTTCTGAGCCAACACACTAAAAGGTAGTAAAAGGAATAAAAATAACAACTTTTTATAAATTGTTTTCATACTTTTTGTTTAAATTAGTTTTGAGTTTTTGATTGTTAGTTAAGTTTTTAATTTTACTTCGAATCTCAAAATTAGGAATTAATTAACATGCTCAACGAGTTACGATTTTCAGACCGCTACGAAAACGTGGTAGTGTTGAAAACTTTCTATTTTTTGTAATCTTTTAGGTCAAAAATTATCAATTATAAAAATATTAGATACCTTTATTAACAATTAGATTTTTCTCAAATTACTATATGAAACGCAAAATAACCCTGAAACAAATCGCAAAAGAACTCGATGTCTCCATCTCAACTGTTTCGAAATCACTGCGAAACAGCCTTGAAATTGGCGAAGAAACACGATCGAAAGTCCAGGCTTTTGCCAAGTTTTACAACTATAAACCCAACAATATTGCCCTTAGTTTAAAAAATCGGAAAACCAAAAGTATCGGTATTATCATTCCGGAAATTGTACATTATTTTTTCTCTACCGTGATCAATGGAATTGAGCAGGTAGCCAACGAAAATGGGTATAGTGTGGTCATCTGTTTATCGGATGATTCTTTTGATAAAGAGGTCTTAAACATGGAAATGCTGGCCAACGGAAGTATCGACGGTTTTATCATGTCACTCTCTAAAGAAACTCAGTTTAAAGGCGACTTTCATCACATTACCGAAGTCATCAATCAAGGTATGCCCGTTGTAATGTTTGACCGCGTTACCAACGACATTTTATGTGACAAAGTAATCATTGACGACAAGGCTGCCGCATACGAAGCAGTACAAAGTCTGATTGACAACGGTCGTAAAAAAATAGCCTTGGTTACTACTGTTGACTATGTGAGTGTTGGTAAATTAAGAACGGATGGCTACGAAAAAGCATTGTTAGACAACGGATTGCCTTTTAACGAAGACTTAATCATTAAAATTGAAGATGTAGATACTTGCGAAATCACCATTAGTCAACTTCTGCACGACAGAGCTTTTGATGCTGTTTTTGCTGTAAATGAACTTTTTGCCGTAACAATTATCAAAACAGCTCATAAAATGGGACTTAAAGTTCCCGAAGATCTTGCCGTAATTGCTTTTACCGATGGAATTATCTCCAAATATTCAACTCCAAGTATTACGACCGTAAGTCAAAGTGGTGAAAAAATGGGAAACAAAGCTGCTAAAATGCTTATAGAAAGACTGGAAGCCGAACATGATGATGACGAAGAAGAAGATGAAAACTACACCACAGAAGTCATCGAAACCCATCTTATAAAAAGAGAATCTACGGACTAAATTTATTAAAATCAACCCTTTCCAAAGTCATAAAAAATATTTATGACTTTTTTATTAGCATATATCTAAAAATAATTAATACTTTTACCTCCGCTCAAAGCTTTTACTTTTACTTCGAAAAAATAAGTAAGTTTTGATAAGCAAAGCGCTTATCGTCTAATTAATTCTTTAATTACGATAATGGAAAAGCGTAAATTAAGTTTCTGGGAAATTTGGAACATGAGTTTCGGTTTCTTAGGAATACAGTTTGGTTTTGCACTGCAAAACGCAAATACTTCTAGAATTTTTGAAACCCTTGGTGCTAAAATTGACGAAATTCCAATCTTATGGATTGCCGCTCCTGTTTCCGGTCTGATCATTCAACCTGTAATTGGATATTTTAGCGACAGAACATGGACCAAATTAGGCAGACGCCGTCCCTATTTTTTAATTGGTGCGATTCTATCCTCTGTGGCTTTATTCATTATGCCCAACTCTCCGACTTTATGGATTGCTGCCGGAACTTTATGGATCATGGATGCCTCGATCAACGTTTCTATGGAACCTTTTCGTGCCTTTGTTGGTGATAATTTACCGGAAAAACAACGCACTTTAGGTTTTGCGATGCAGAGTTTCTTTATCGGCACCGGAGCTGTTGTAGGTTCTGTTTTACCTTATCTTTTTACCAATGTTTTTGGCGTGAGCAATACCGCTGCGGAAGGGATTATTCCTGATTCTGTCAAATGGTCGTTTTACATTGGTGGAATCGTTTTTTTGCTTTCTGTTTTATGGACGGTTTTCAAAACAACAGAATACACTCCCGAAGAACTTCATGCTTTTGAAGAACAAGCTAAAAAAGACAAAGAAGAAATCATCAATCCGAGAACCGACTCTGATGATAACATAAAAAAACAGCTTACTTTGGGCGTACTGTTAGCGGTAGTTGGTACACTGACCTCTTTCCTGATCTTCGAAAATTCTTTAGCCAAAGAACTATACATTCTTTTTATCGGATTAATTTTCATGGGTGTTTTATTTATGATAGCCTCCCGATTAAGAACTTCGAAAGTCAACAATGGTTTTACGATTATAATGACCGATTTGCTGAACATGCCTGCTACAATGAAAAAATTAGCATGGGTACAGTTTTTCTCTTGGTTTGCCCTTTTCTCTATGTGGATCTATACCACACAAGCCGTTACACAACATATTTTTGGCACAACAGACACTACTTCAAAAGTATACAACGATGCTGCCGACTGGGTTTCTGTACTGTTTACTGTTTATAACGGAATCGCCGCCGCAGTTGCTTTCCTATTACCGGTTATTGCCAAAAAAGTAGGGATCAGAGCAACACATTTACTGGCATTATGTGCCGGAGGTGTTGGTTTAATTTCAATTTATTTCATAGGCGATAAACAACTGCTTATTCTGCCAATGTTGGGTATTGGAATAGCGTGGGCTAGTATTTTATCCATGCCTTATGCCATGCTATCGGGTGCTTTACCGGCAGCAAAAATGGGGTATTACATGGGGGTTTTCAACTTCTTCGTGGTAATTCCGCAAATTGTAGCGGCTACGATATTGGGATTTGTCATCAAACAATTCTTCCATAATGAACCTATTTACGCTTTAATCATCGGCGGAGTATCCATGATTTTTGCCGGCTTGCTCACGCTAAGGGTAAATAACAGAACTAAAATTGAAATTCATGAATAACAAAAAAGCATTCGTATTCGACCTTGACGGCGTGATCGTCGACACGGCCAAATATCATTTTTTAGCCTGGCAGAAAATCGCTCAGGCATTACATATAAATTTTACACACGAAGACAACGAGTTGCTTAAAGGCGTAAGTCGTGTTCGTTCTTTAGATATCATACTTGAATTAGGAAATGTTGAGGCTTCACAGGAAGACAAAGACAAATGGTTAATTCAAAAAAATGAAGATTACTTATCTTATTTAGTTGACATGGATGCCAGCGAAATTCTTCCGGGAGTTTTTAAAACATTACAGCTTTTAAAAGATAAAAACCAAGGAATTGCTTTGGGTTCAGCCAGTAAAAATGCAAGACCAATTTTAGAAAAAACAGGGATCCTCTCTTACTTCGATGTTATTGTTGACGGGAACGACGTTACCAATGCAAAACCCGATCCGGAAGTTTTCTTAAAAGCGGCGCAATTACTAAACATTGACCCAAAAAATGCCATTGTATTCGAAGATTCTGTTGCCGGAATTCAAGCCGCAAACAGAGCCGAAATGGTAAGTGTTGGAATTGGTGAGAAAACAGTTTTACACGAAGCCGATTATATTTTTAAAGATTTCACCGAAATCGACCAGAGCTTTATTGAGAAATTAATTAGTCAATGAGAGAATTGGTCAATTAGAAAATTAGATAATTTTTTAGAAACTCGAATTATCTAATTGGCAAATTGACACATTATCGAATTTTCACATTGGCACAATATCAAATTAAAAAAAACGTACAACAACCGCAATTCAAAAGATAACAAATTAGAAAAGTTAATTATCTCAATTGACACATTATCGAATTATCTCATTTTCTAATTGACGCATTATCAAATTATTGAATTGCCAAATTATCAAATTATCAAAATGAATCAAGATTATATAAAACCAGACAATTGGTCCATCATAGAAGAAGGATTTGATGCCGGCAGCGTAAAATCCTCAGAAAGCCTTTTTAGTATCGGAAACGGTGCTATGGGACAGCGTGCCAATTTTGAAGAAACCTATTCCGGTGAAACTTTTCAGGGAAGTTATATCGCAGGGATTTATTATCCGGACAAAACCAAAGTGGGTTGGTGGAAAAATGGATATCCAAAATACTTTGCAAAAGTTTTAAATGCACCCAATTGGATCGGAATCGACATTGAAATCAACGAAGAAAACCTGGACTTACACCATTGTACAGAGGTAAGAAACTTTCGCAGAGAACTGAACATGAAAGAAGGATGGTACAACCGTTCTTTTGAAGCGGTTCTGAAAAACGGAACTGAAATCGCTGTAAACGTTCGTCGTTTTCTTTCTTTAGATTTGGACGAAGCAGGAGTTATCAAATACGATATTACACCGCTGAACAAAGATGCCAAAATCGTTTACAAACCTTATATCGATGCCGGAGTAACTAATGAAGATGCGAACTGGGATGAAAAATTCTGGGAACCATTGGAGGTAAAAAAAGGCACCAATGAAGCTTTTGTAACGGCACAGACTTTTAAAACACATTTTAAAGTTACGACTTTCATGCACAATACGATTTTTGCAAACGGTGAAAATGTAAATATTTCGCCTTCAATAATCGACTCAACCGCAGATAAAGTGCAATATACCTATGGGACTATTATTGCAAAAGGACAGACTTCCTCTATTCAGAAAATTGGAGGGTATACGGTTTCTTTAAATCATGAAAACACTTTAACGGCTGCCGAAAAATGTATCAAAGCCGCTTTAAGTTTAGGATACAATACCTTGCTTCAAAATCAGAAAGAGGCTTGGAGTAAAATCTGGGAAATGTCAGATATTACGATCGATGGCGATGTCAAAGCACAACAAGGAATTCGCTTTAATATCTTTCAATTAAACCAAACTTATTTAGGGAAAGACAGTCGATTAAATATTGGACCAAAAGGTTTCACGGGCGAAAAATACGGTGGATCTACCTATTGGGATACCGAGGCATATTGCATTCCGTTTTACATGGCGACCAAAGACCAGCAGGTGGCCCGTAATTTATTGACCTATCGTTTCAATCAATTAGACAAAGCGATTGAAAATGCGAAAGACAATTTAGGCTTCAAAAATGGCGCTGCTCTTTACCCGATGGTGACTATGAATGGCGAAGAATGTCATAACGAATGGGAGATCACACACGAAGAAATTCACAGAAATGGTGCGATCGCTTTTGCTATTTTCAACTACTATCGTTACACCGGAGATTACTCTTATATTCCTGAAAAAGGATTAGAAGTCTTAATCGGAATTGCGCGTTTTTGGCACCAGAGAGCTTCTTTCTCTAAAGACAAAAACCAATATGTAATTTTGGGTGTTACAGGTCCAAATGAGTACGAAAACAACATCAACAATAATTTCTATACCAATTATATTGCAAAATGGTGTATTGATTATGCTGAAGAACAAATCAAAAAAGTAGCTATTGAATATCCTGCTGATCACAAACGCATCCTTGAAAAAGTAACGCTTTCTGCTGCTGAAATTCAGGAGTGGAAAAAAGTAGCGGACAATATGTACTTCCCGATTTCAGAAGAACTAGGGGTTTATTTACAGCAAGACGGCTTTTTGGACAAAGATTTAGTTCCTGTAAAAGATTTGGATCGTTCGCAAAGACCGATCAATCAAAAATGGTCTTGGGATCGTGTTTTACGTTCGCCTTACATTAAACAGGCAGATGTTTTACAGTGTTTCTACTTCTTTGAAAATCATTTCTCTAAAGAAGAATTAAAACGTAATTTTGAGTTTTACGAATCGTTTACCGTTCATGAAAGTTCGCTTTCGCCATGTGTACACTCGATTCAAGCAGCAGCTTTAGATAAAATGGATATGGCTTATACCTTTTATTTAAGAACTTCCCGTTTAGATCTGGATGATTATAATAAAGAAGTAGAGGAAGGTTGTCATATTACCTCAATGGCCGGAACATGGATGAGTATTGTAGAAGGTTTTGGTGGCATGCGTGTGATCAAAGACCAGCTTCATTTTTCACCAAAAATTCCAAAAGAATGGGACGGTTATTCCTTTAAAATAAACTTTAGAAATCGAATTGTGAAAGTCGCTGTAAATCATATTGAAACTATATTTACGGTAGATGGCGATCAGGATTTAACTATTATAGTGAATGACAAACCACTAACGATAAGCAAAATGGCTCAAATTAATTAAAGTCGAAAATTTTAAACTTAAAATCATGAAGAAATTATTTCTTGCAAGTTTCCTACTGTTTGCATTTAGCACAGTAGCCCAAGCGCAACAATTAAAATCACCTGAAGGAAAATTTGTAATGGAATTTTCGCTTCAAAATGACGGAACGCCAACTTATAATTTAAAGTACAAAAATAAAGAAGTTGTAAAAACCAGTAAACTTGGACTTGAACTGAAAGGGGACCAAAAATCTTTACTGAACGATTTTACAATTGCGGATTCCAAAGCAACCACTTTTGACGAAAACTGGAAACCGGTTTGGGGAGAAGTAGATCAGATTAGAAATCATTACAATGAATTGGCTGTTACTTTAAATCAAAAAGGAACAGACCGTCAAATTGTGATTCGTTTCCGTTTATTTGATGATGGTTTAGGATTCCGTTATGAATTCCCAACGCAAAAAAATCTTACTTACTTTATCATTAAAGAAGAGAGAACTCAATTTGCAATGGCGGGAGACCACACTGCTTTTTGGATTCCGGGAGATTACGATACTCAGGAATACGATTACACCAAATCGAAATTGTCTGAAATCAGAGGTCTTTCTGAAAAAGCCTATACCGCAAATGTTTCGCAAAAATCATTTTCGCCAACTGGTGTACAAACTTCATTGATGCTAAAAACAAATGATGGAATCTACATCAATTTGCACGAAGCAGCTTTGATTAATTATTCGTGTATGCATTTGAATCTGGATGATAAAAACATGATTTTCGAATCTTGGTTAACCCCGGATGCAAAAGGCGATAAAGGCTATATGCAAGCACCAAGTCATTCGCCTTGGAGAACGATTATGGTAAGCGATGATGCGAGAGAAATCTTAGCTTCAAAAATGACTTTGAACCTAAATGATCCTTCCAAAATTGATGATACTTCATGGATTAAACCCGTAAAATATATCGGAGTTTGGTGGGAAATGATTACAGGTAAAAGTTCTTGGTCGTACACCAACGACTTCCCAACGGTACAATTGGGTGTTTCTGATTTTTCAAAAGCAAAACCAAACGGTACACATGGAGCGACTAATGCCAACGTAAAAAAATACATTGATTTTGCTGCTAAAAATGGTTTCGACGCTGTTTTGGTTGAAGGTTGGAATGAAGGCTGGGAAGACTGGTTTGGTCATTCTAAAGATTATGTTTTTGACTTTGTAACGCCTT
This sequence comes from Flavobacterium sp. ABG, assembly GCF_001027725.1. Taxonomy (NCBI): domain Bacteria; kingdom Pseudomonadati; phylum Bacteroidota; class Flavobacteriia; order Flavobacteriales; family Flavobacteriaceae; genus Flavobacterium; species Flavobacterium sp. ABG. Next base: position 149,620 of record NZ_LEKS01000013.1, on the reverse strand, counting down.
ACCCGGATTTTGATGTGAAAGGTTTACACGAATATGCCAAATCTAAAGGGGTGAAAATTATCATGCACCATGAGACTTCAGGTTCTGTTCGTAACTACGAGCGCCATATGGACAAAGCGTATCAATTCATGAAAGACAACGGTTACGATGCTGTAAAAAGCGGTTACGTTGGAGATATTTTACCACGTGGCGAAAACCATTACGATCAATGGATTGTCAACCACTATCAATATGCTATCGAAAAAGCAGCTGATTATAAAATTATGGTCAATGCACACGAAGCAGTTCGTCCAACCGGAATTTGCAGAACTTACCCGAACTTAATTGGAAACGAAGCCGCAAGAGGAACAGAATACCAAGCTTTTGGAGGTTCTAAACCCAATCACGTTACTGTTTTACCTTTTACACGTTTAATTGGTGGTCCAATGGATTACACGCCGGGAATCTTCGAAATGGATATCAGTAAAATGAATCCGGACAACAAATCTCATGTAAACAGCACCATCGCGAATCAATTGGCTTTGTATATTACCATGTACAGCCCGTTGCAAATGGCAGCAGATACTCCGGAAAACTATGATCGTTTCCCGGACGCTTTCCAATTCATCAAAGATGTTGCTGTAGATTGGTCTGAAAGTAAATATATTGAGGCTGAACCGGGAGATTTTATTACCGTTGCCCGTAAAGCAAAAGGAACAAACAACTGGTTCGTTGGAAATGTAAACGGTGAAACGTCTCGTACATCCAACATTGATTTCAGCTTCCTTGAAAAAGGTAAAAAATATACCGCTACAATTTATGCTGATGCAAAAGACGCACATTACAAAACAAACCCGCAAGCTTACACGATCAAAAAAATTAGTGTAACAAGCAAATCAAAATTATCGCAGTTGTCTGCTCCCGGTGGAGGTTATGCCATTAGCATTATCGAAACTAAATAATTTCTAAAGACAAGTGATTTCCCCCAGAATTACTTGTCTTTTTTTTTAGAATCCCTTTTCTGTCACATCTAATTTTGTCACATCGAGCGAAGTCGAGATGCAGCAATAGTTCTCGACTTCGCTCAAATGGACAAAACAAAAAAACTTATAAATTATGAGCATTAAAAAAATAAACCAATCGATCCATAGAATAACGCTACTTGTTCTCTTATTCTCTGCTTCCGCGAAAGCGCAAATTCAAAAAGTAGAACCGCCTTTTTGGTACGCAGGAATGAAAAATCCGGAACTACAGATTATGTTCTACGGCAAAAATATTGCACAATACGAAGCTTCCGTTTCAAACAATGTTGTCATTAAAAATGTAGAAAAAACAGAAAACCCGAACTACGTTTTCCTTACCATCGACACACAAAACCTCAAAGCTTCTGAATTGTTTTTTTCTTTTAAAATGAAAAACAAAGTCGCTTTCACCCAAAAATATTCCCTTAAAGAAAGAAGAGCCAATTCGGCCGACAGAAAAAGCTACGATGCCTCTGACATGATCTACCTAATCATGCCGGATCGTTTTGCCAACGGAAATCCTAAAAACGACAGCAATGCTTCTTTAACGGATAAAGAGAACCGCAAAGATCCAAGTGGACGTCACGGTGGAGATATCGAAGGAATCATCAAAAACTTAGATTACATCGCTGCTCTGGGTGCAACTACAATCTGGAACACCCCTTTAAACGAAGACAATGACAAACAACATTCGTATCATACCTACGCTCAATCTGATGTTTACAAAATAGATCCGCGTTACGGGACCAATGAAGATTACGTTCGTTTAGCTGCCGAAATGCATAAAAAAAACATGAAACTGGTGATGGATTATGTAACCAATCACTGGGGAATTACTCACTGGATGATGCAGGATTTACCAACAAAATCATGGTTCAACAGAATCGATAATTATGCACAAACGCACCACCGCCGTGAAGTAATCACCGACATTCATGCTTCGAAAACGGACAAAGAAATCTGTCTTGACGGATGGTTTGTTCCTTCCATGCCGGATTTGAATTTAAGAAATCCATTAGTAGCAAAATACCTGACTCAAAATGCCATTTGGTGGATTGAATACGCCAATCTGGACGGATTCAGAGTAGATACTTACAATTATTCTGATCCAACGGCTATGGCAAATTGGGCAAAATCGGTTACCGATGAATATCCAAACTTTAATATTGTGGGCGAAATCTGGATGCACAATCAGGCGCAATTGGCCTATTGGCAAAAAGACAGTAAAATTGGGGCTATTCAAAACTACAATTCGAATTTACCAAGTGTAATGGATTTTACGTTACAGGATCAGATTGGTTCGGCTTTTAATGAAGATGAAGCAACCTGGGACAATGGAATGATCAAATTCTACAACAATTTTGCTTTAGATTACCTGTACCCAAACCCGAATAACATTTTGGTTTTCGCCGAAAACCACGACACCAACCGTATCAATGATGGTTACAAATATGATGTGGCAAAATACAAATTGGTCATGACACTACTGGCTACCGTTCGTGGAATTCCGCAATTGTATTACGGTTCAGAAATCGGAATGGGCGGTGACAAAAGCAAGGGTGACGGTGGCATACGCCAAGATTTCCCGGGTGGATGGATTGGTGACAAAAACAATGCTTTTACCAAAGAAGGAAGAACAGAGCTGCAGGCACAATATTTCGATTTTACCTCTAAATTATTCAACTGGAGAAAATCGAATGAGGCCGTTCATTTCGGAAAAATGACCCATTATATTCCGGAGAATAATATCTATGTTTACTTTAGATATACAGCTACTAAAACGGTAATGGTTGTTTTTAATAACAATGCGAAACCACAGACTATTAAAACCGATCGTTTTAAAGAAAACATCAAAAACTATAAGTCCGGAAAAGATGTTATTACCGAAAAAACATTTGATTTAACTTCTGAAATTACTTTAGAGCCTAAATCGGCTGTTGTTTTAGAGTTGAACTAGGAAAAATTAACTGCAAGGGGCGCAAAGAAAAAAAACTTTGCGCCCCTTGTCTTTACTTTGCGATTAAAAAATTAGACATAAGGTTCGCAAAGATTTTCTTTTGCACGCAGATTTAGCAGATTAGGCTGATCTTATTTACTCTTTATAAAAAATCTGCTAAATCTGCGTGCAAAAAAATTAGGTATAAAATTAAAAGAGAACCGTCGTAATGCTATAATTAAACTTTGCGAACCTTATGTCTAATTTTTTACTTTACACAAAGATTACGAACTCAAAAATCACGAACTTTGCGGTTAAACTAAAAAAGATGCTAAAAATAGCCCATCGCGGTGCCAAAGGCTACGAACCCGAAAACACTTTAAAAGCATTTCAGAAAGCATTAGACCTAAAGGCAGACGGAGTTGAACTCGACGTTCACCTCAGCCTTGATGGCCATTTAATAGTCATGCATGACGAAACCATCGACAAAATGACCAACGGGAAAGGTTTTGTAAACACCCTATCTTTATCCGAATTAAAGTCTTTTTTGATCGCTGACCAATACGAAATTCCAACCTTAAACGAGGTTTTTGATCTGATCGACAAAAAATGTCTGATCAATATCGAATTAAAAAATGCGGATACATCGGCTAAAGTGGTCGCTTTAATTCACCAATACATTTCTGAAAAAAACTGGAATTACGAACACTTTATTGTTTCGAGTTTTGATTGGAATGCCTTACAGGAAGTGCATCATTTAGATTCAAAAATCCTTATTGGAGTACTAACCGAAACAGCTCTTGATACCGCTTTGACTTTCGCCGAATCCATAAAAGCATGCGCCATTCATCCGGATTACCAGCTGCTAAATCAGGAAAACACCCAACAAATACAAGAAAAAGGTTTTTGGGTTTTACCGTGGACAGTTAATGAGGCAAAGGACATTCAAAAAATAAAAAGTTACCATGTAGACGGAATCATCAGCGATTTCCCGGATAAAATATAATGCTTTAATTTAGCCACAGATTAAAAGGATTGGAAGGATTTCAAAATCTGTGTTAATCCTTTTAATCTGTGGCAAAAAAAGAACCCACAAAATCAAAAATTCGTGCTAATTCGAGCAATTCGTGGCAAAAATAATAATATGATCAAAAATTTCGACATAATAATCGTTGGCGGAGGTGCAGCAGGATTTTTTACCGCTATTAATATCGCAGAGAAAAACCCAAAACTAAAAATTGCTATTTTAGAAAGAGGAAAAGAAGTACTCTCTAAAGTTCGCGTTTCCGGTGGCGGAAGATGCAATGTGACGCACGCTTGTTTTGAACCGAATGAGTTAGTTAAATTTTACCCGCGTGGTGAAAAAGAACTACGTGGCCCTTTTCATCAATTTTGCTCGGGAGATACCATTGAATGGTTCGAAAAACATGGAGTAGAATTAAAAATCGAAGACGATGGCAGGATGTTTCCCGTTTCAAATTCTTCGCAAACTATTATCGATTGTTTCTTAAAAGCAACCGAAAAATTAGGCATAAAAGTATTAATTGGTCAGAGCGTACAATCCATCTTTAAAAGTGAAAAGCATTGGAAAATTGATACACAGAATGAAAATTACGCAGCAGAAAAATTAATTCTTGCCACCGGTAGCAATCCAAAAATATGGGAAATGTTGCAAACACAAGGTCACGCGATCGTGAGTCCGGTACCTTCCCTATTTACTTTTAATATTAAAGATTCCCGTATCAAAGAATTACCCGGAGTTGCAGCTAAGGTAACTGTAACCGTAAAAGATACCAAACTCGAATCAACGGGTCCTTTGTTAATTACCCATTGGGGAATGAGCGGTCCTGCAATCCTGAAACTTTCCGCTTGGGGAGCAAGAACTTTGTTCGATAAAAATTATCAGTTCACCATTTTTGTCAATTGGCTTAATGATGTGGACACTGAAGATGCGGAAAAAATACTAAAAGACTTAAAACAAGAGCACGCTAAAAAAGCCGTTTCTAAAAAATCACCCTTCGATTTTCCAAATCGTTTATGGGAAAGTTTCGTTTTAGCCTCAGCAATTGACGCGGAAACCAAATGGGCGGATTTGTCTAAAATTCAATTGCAAAATTTAGCTTCACAACTTACCAAAGCAAAATTTCAAGTCAACGGAAAAAGCACTTTTAAAGAAGAGTTTGTAACTGCGGGTGGAATTGATTTAAAAGAAATCAACTTTAAAACTATGGAAAGTAAGTTACATCAGAACCTTTATTTTGCCGGAGAGATCGTAAATATCGATGCTATTACGGGTGGATTTAACTTTCAGAATGCCTGGACGAGCGGATTTATTTTAGCCAACAGTATTTAGTTTTAGAGCTATGGAATCCTCCTTAAAAGAACAAATTCTTTCGATTGCTTCCTTTACAGAAAAGGAAATAGAAAAGATTCTTTCTTGTTTTGAATATGAAAAATTTGATGCTAAAACATATCTCTCTTCTATTGGAAAAATCAGCAACAGAATTTTCTTCATTAGTAACGGATTAGCCCGTACCTATTATTTAAAAGACGGAAAAGAGATCACTACTTATTTAAGCTGCGATAATGGTTTTATTTCTTCTTACTCCAGTTTCATCAACCAGACTCCGTCTTACGAGAATATTCATTGCCTTGAAGAATGTGAGGTTCTTTCTATAAATTATGAAAGAATGCAGGATTTATATGCTGCAATTCCAAATTGGGAACGTGTTGGTAGAATTCTCGCGGAGCAAAACTATCTCTGTATGGCCGATCGAATACTAAAACTTCAAATGATTCCTGCAAAAGAGAAATACCTGACTTTTCTTGAAACCGCTCACCCCAAAATCATTCAAAGAACGCCTTTGATTCATGTGGCTTCTTTTTTAGGAATCACTGCGGAATCTTTAAGCCGGATCAGACAAAGCATTTCTTAACATTTGTCAAGAGAATTTAAGGGCTGAATTCAAATCTTTGCTTCTATAAAATTTGAAAAGATGAAGACTATAGCCAAAGACGTTTACCAGATTCCCCTATTTCCACGAAATGCGATTAATTGTTATCTGATAGGAGACGTTCTTGTTGATGCCGGAATTAAAAGCTCTGCCGGAATTATTTTAAATGCTTTAAAAAACCACACGGTAACCAAACATGTACTGACGCATGCCCATGCCGACCATCAGGGAAGTAGTAAAACGATTTGTGAAACTTTAGACATTCCACTTTGGTGCAGCGAATTAGAAAAAACAGCCGCAGAAAACGGAAATGTTACTTTCGAATATCCAAATCCCACACATTTGATTCCAAAATTTCAACAAAAATTCTGGGCGGGAGAAGGGCATTCCATATCGCAAACCTTAAAAGAAGGAGATGTTATAGCCGGATTTACAGTAATTGAAACTCCGGGGCATTCTAGCGGACATCTTTCTTTTTTCAGAGAAAAAGATGGTCTGCTCATTGTTGGTGATGTTTTAACGAATATGAATTTATTAACCACAATAGTTGGGTTACATGAGCCTCTCGGTTTATTTACGACTGATCAAGAACTAAACAGAAAGTCTATTCTAAAATTAGCCGCTTTAAAACCTAAAACACTCTGTTTTGGTCATGGACCGGTTTTAATAAATAATGGAGAACTAGAAAAGTTTACAGAAAAAATATTCCTTTAAATTTATGAAACCGGAAAAGGAGGTTACTTTTGATTTTCAGATCAATTAACAAGACTTTACATCTTCCATAAGTTTTCATTAAGACAATTCTAATAATTTTACTTTCATCAAACTAACCTTTTATGAAAGTAAAATTACTTACCACAATTTCTTTTTTCACCTATCAACTTTCCATTTCTCAATCTGATAAGTTACTTCACGGAAAAGTTCTTTCCAACAATAAACCGCTCGGAAAAGTAGAAGTCATTAATAAAACGGCGAAGACCAGCACAACGACAAATGATTTGGGAGAGTTTTCTATTGCTGTAAAAGTGAGAGACAGTTTATTGTTTTTTTCCAGTGCTTACTTTTTTACAAGACTAAAGATAACTAAGGAAACTATTACTGAAAACAATCTTCTTGTCAATATGGTTGTCAAACCGGAAGAGTTAAACGAAATAGTCATCACCAACATAAAGTTTGATAAAATCAAATACGATCCGGATGCTATCAACAAAATAGATATTTTTAAAAGAGCCAACGATCTAACCCGAACCATTCCCGGTTATAAAGACGGAACAATAGCCAACGGAATGTCGCTGGCAATTCCGTTTGGAAATGGAAAACCAAAAAAAGACAATCGAAATCAAAATGATTTTAAGAAACTAATTACCAAAACCTGCCCTCCTGATTTTTTTACTAAAGAGCTGAAATTAAACGCCGAAGAAGTTCCTTTATATCTCGAGTTTTGTGATGCTGACCCGAAATCTAAAACCCTTTTAGAACACAGCAATATCTTAACCACAATGGATTTTTTGTATGCTAAAAACGAAGAATTTAAAAAACTGAAGTCAGACGTTAAAAATTAATAAAACAACTTGGTGGGTATAATTTAGCTAAATGTTTTTAAACACATAGAGACATAGATTTTTATTTTACAATTGGAGAAATTTCAAGAAAATCATAAATTTTTTGCCTATTAATTTAAGACCTGAATTCGATTTTTAAGTTACTGATTGATGCATTGCGCTTTTCTTGCAAGGTCTTTTTCAAGCTTTGTTGGCTATGTCTCTATGTGTTAAAATGAATTGCATTCCATAGATTAAAACACAAATTCGATATACAAAACCTTTTAACCAGAAGGCTCTGCATACCGAATTTGCTAAACATGAAAATATACTTTTAATACCCTGGATTTTGCTTTAAATTCAAATTAAACAAAGCGTCTGACGGGAGACAATACAACAGATATTTCTCTGAAGACGTATTCTTTTTCAATTCTCTGGCACCCAGAAAAGTTCCAAAACGAATCATATCATTTCTTCTCCATCCTTCCCACCATAATTCTCTGCCTCTTTCAAAATAAACATTTTGGAGTGTTGCTGTTGGAGCCGGAACTCCTGTACGAACGGCAAGCTTATCCAAAATATCCTGAGCAGAGCCATTGCCTGATACCGAACCTCCTCTAAGAATGGCTTCGGCTTCCATTAACAAAGCATCGGCATAACGCATTAAGATAAAGTCGTTTTCAGGATTGTCTAAATTATTAACATCGGGTTGGTATTTTTGAGTTCTGATTCCGGCAGTTTCAATCGTTGGTCCCGAGAGAATTAGTTGTACTTCTTTGGTAAAAAACAAAAGGTTTCCGTTTCTGTCTTTTAAAGGAATTGTTCCTCCCGGTGTAATTACTCCCGTAACCTCATCGGTTGTCTCAGGAGCATACATTTGTCCAAATTGAAATCCGATTGGGTTTCCGAAATGCGCGATAATTTCAGGAGTCGAATGCTGGCGACGTTCGTCTGCGGCATTAAAACGATCGTAATATTCTCCTACTGTACAAAAGCCATTGTAGCCGTCCGGTGTTTGATTGTAATGCATTCCGTATCGCCAGTAGTCGCCAAGCGCTCCTCCATCACCCAATACATTTTTTGAAGAGAATAAAATCTCAGGCGAAGTGTTGTTTTCCGGAACAAAATTATCCCAATATGAAGCGGCTAAACTACTTTTTATGGCTTCTACATGAGCAATAACCTTATTCATATTTGCGGCTTCAAAAGTATATGGACCAGCTGGATTTGCTGCTTTGAAAACCCCGATATTCAAATAAATTTTAGCCAATAAAAAATGACCTGCATCACTATTGACTATACTTGCATCTCCCGCAACACGTTCCGGTAAATCATTCAAAATAGACTCTAATTCGGTAATTACAAAATCGGTTGCCTGTGCTCTGGTCCACACTTTAGGGTCATTTGTTAGCGGAGATCCCGGTTCTCTGTACGGAGTTTGTCCGTATAAATCCAAAACATTGTAATAAAAGAAGGCTCTTAAAAAACGCGCCTGAACAATTTCGGAAGGATTCTTAGACTTTTCGATTATCGTATTACAATCGTACACACTTGCCAACAAACTGTTCCAGGCATTTCTAATTTCGACGTTATCGGGCGTCCATGTAAGTGCATGAAATTGTCTCCAGGTACCATTATCGTCCCAGTCTCCTCCTCTTGTGGGACCGACTAAGGCATCAGTAGACATTTCGTTAAGGGTATGCATTTGCTCTTGTACCTGAAAATTTCTTAACCCCTGATAAGCGGTTCGCAACAAAGCGGCGGTATTAACAGGAGTATTATCTCCTCCGGTGAGGGTTCCGTCTAAAACTTCTTCATTCAAATTCGTACAGCTAACACCTAAAAACAATGTACTGGCGAAAAAGATACTTTTTATAATATTTTTAGTTTTCATAATTTTTAAAATTAAAATGTTACGTTAAGTCCAAAAGCGATGCCTTTTGATCTTGGGTAGGCCAGATAATCCATACCAGCAGAAGGAACTCCGTTAACTTGTTTATTGATATCTACTTCGGGATCAAATCCTGTGTAATTGGTAAACAATAATAAATTAGAACCGTTTGCATAAATGCGTACATTTTTACATTTCATTCGTTCAATTAAAGCTCCGGTAAAAGTGTATCCAAATGTTAATTCACCCATTCTCAAAAAATCTCCTTTTTGCAAAAATTTCGTCGAAGGGGAGTTTGGATCTCCTTGCGCTTGCTCCGAATAAGCGGCTTTCTCGGTAACATTTCGACCTCCTAAAAAGGCGCCTTTAAAGAAATAAGCATTTTGTGTATTGTCGTAAATATAATTTCCTGCTACTCCGTAAAAGGAAACTACGGCATCAAATCCTTTGTATCTGAAGGTAGAAGAGAAACCATAATTTAATTTTGGCAATGGTTGTTTGTCCAATAATTGTTTGGAGGCCTCTCCAAGTCCGACTGGCTGTCCTGCGGCATTGGTATAAATAGAATTGCCCGTAGCATCATATCCTTTAAAATCGTACAGATAATAGGAATAAAGCGGTTTATTATTGGTGATTACTTGTGTATAAGCACCGTCTAATCCCTGACCATTTAAACCACCGGTTCCCACAGTACCTCTGAAGTTTTTCATTTCATTTTTCAGGAATGAAGCATTGGCTGAAATTTCCCAAGAGATATTTTCCGTCTCAATTATTTTGTAATCCAGACTAATTTCAACTCCCTGATTGATTAGATTTCCGGGTAAATTTTTGTTACGTGGTGTATTGGGCCCCGGTTGTGTTGAGGCTTGCGGAACAGGAAAAATTAAATCTTTAGTATCTCTGTAAAAGTAATCCAGACTACCTGTTAATCTGTTTTTTAACAACGTAAAATCGGTTCCGATACCCCATGATTCTGTCGTTTCCCATTTTAGATCATCATTAGCATTCGAATCGATATTTAAATTTCCGTTATTCCCGTAACTGGCTCTTCCGATTGCTGAATTGGGAGCAAACTCCTGATTTCCTGTGATTCCCCAGTTGGCTCTGATTTTTAAATTATTAAGCAGTCCTTCTTTATTTTCGAATAAATTATCGGCAAAACCAATTGACGGAAATGTTCCGTATTTATTGTTGGCACCCAATTTAGTAGAACCGTCTGTACGAACTGTAGCAGTAAGCACATATTGTTTAAAGAAAGTAGCATCAGCTCTGGCATAAAAAGATTGTAACTCCGAAACATTTTTAAAAGAACTCGATCTAAACTCATTCTGTAGCCCGCCTTCAATATTATCTATTAAATTAGTTTGAGCCAAATCATATCCTTTCCCGGAAGTTACAAAACCACTGGCGAGGTAATAATAATACGAATAACCGACTAAGGCATTCACATTAAAATTGTCACTAAATTTATTGGTATAATTTAAGTTGTTCTCAAAAGTTTTATTGAAATTGGTGATTCCCTGAATCGAGGCTGTACCGTATTTCGTAATAACAGGATCTGATCCCGGAACGGTTCCGAAGAATGCATCTCCCTGAATTTGCATGGTTGGCAAAATTTGACTTTTTCTGGTAGAGCCCGAAGTTTCAACCCCGAATAGGAAATTGTATTTAAAGTGACTTCCTAATCGAAGTACCGCATTAATGCTTCCTAATAATTTATTGGTGTTTGTATAATCTTTATAAGAGTCTAATAATTGTACCGGATTCAGGTAGGTTTCGCTTACCACATTATAATGTCCGTCGGCATTGTAAATTGGTCGCGTTGGATTCCAATATAAAGCTGCTCCAATAACGTTCCCGATGTAACTCGCGTTGTTTGTAATTAAAGTCGTTTCGTCGTTTATGCTCGCATAAAGCAATTTTGTATCTACTTTTAGTATTTTATCGAAAAAATTATTGGAGTTGAAAAACGAAACGGTGTACTTGTCCAAACCGGTGTTTTTTACAATTCCTTTATTATTACTTGTAGAAAAAGAAACTCTCGTACTCGAATTTTCGCTTGCCGAATTGAAAGATAAAGTATTGTTTATTGCTATTCCTTTCTGCAATACAGCGTCTTGCCAATTGTAATTTCTTCCTCCAAAATCCTGATTATTAATTTGTGGAGTCCCTGTCACAGGATCTGCCGGTATAGAAGGTACTCCGGCTGCTTTACTGGCTGCCACAAACTGATTCGCATTCATGACACCAAAATTCCCTGCTTTTGTACTGAACTGTGTTGAGGTACTAAAGTTGAATTCAGGAACATTAGATTTTCCTTTTTTGGTCGTAATTACAATCACACCATTTGCGCCACGAGCACCGTATATGGCGGTAGACGAAGCATCTTTTAAGACCGAAATAGACTCGATATCTGCTTCATTTATAAAATTCAAAGGATTTTTCGCCGAAGAGGTTCCCAGTAAATCAGCCCCTTCTGCCGATACGTCTCCACCACTTAACGGAACACCATCTACCACAATCAAAGGCCCGTTACCCGAACGTACAGAAGAAGAACCTCGTACCCGAATGGTAACGGCAGAACCCGGCTCTCCACTCGTTTGTGTAACTTGTACGCCCGCTACTTTACCTCTTAACAATAAAGCCGGTGAAGTATTCGAAACTCCGTCAAAATCCTTAGACGAAAGTACGTCCACCGCCCCTGTTAAATCTTTCTTTTTTGCGGTTCCGTAACCCACTACCACCACTTCATTTAACTCGCTGCGGTCTTGCGCCATCGTTACATTTATCTTGGTTTTGTCCCCTATGTTTACTTCTTGGTTTTTAAGACCTATGTAACTAAAGATTAAGACTGCGCCTTTCCCTACGTTTTTAATCGTAAATCTTCCATCAAAATCGGTTTGAGCTTCATTTTTGCTTCCTTTTACTATAATCGAAACGCCAGGGAGCGGCCCATTTGAATCCGAAACCAGCCCTGACACTTCCTGCGAATACATCAAGCTAGTACATAGCATGGTTAAAATAACCAGTAAGCCTTTTTGTAGACTATTTTTCATTGTAATACTGTTTTAGTTAATAATTTTGGTCTTTGTTTGTTAGTTCTATTCAAATGGTTTTCAACTGTTTTTGTGCAGTCCTTATACTGTTACACTATTAAAATTGTAAACCAGTGCAGCAGCCCCTAAAACGGCGCTGTTTTTAAGTTGTGATTTTTCTATTTTGAGTTTCTTTAATTCAACAGGAAACATAAAATCCTCAAGTCCCTGCCAAACGGCATCAATAAAAAACTCATAAGAATTACTTATGGATCCACCCAGAATTATGGTTTCAGGATCGTAGGCGTATAAAACTATTTTGACAACCTCAGCCAGGTTTTTTCCATAATCCTTAAAAACTTCCAATGCTTTCTGATCGCCATTTTTGGCTTCCAAATAGAGTTTTTCTCCGTCTAATCCACGGGAAGTAAAAAACCCGCTGGCGCAATATTGCTCGATAATTCCATCCTTATAAGAGATGCTTCCTATTTCTCCGGCTCCGGTGTTTACTCCTTGATACAGTTTGTTTTCGATAATGATTCCGCTGCCAAGTCCCGTTCCGATAGTCACTCCGACAAAGTTTGTAGCGTTCCTTCCTTTTCCGAAGAAATTTTCACCTAAGGCAAAACAATTCGAATCATTGTTGACATACACCGGAATTTTAAAATGATCCTCAAGTATTTTTTTCAAGTGAACTTCTTTCCAGGATGGTATTGCAACTACATCGTATACAATGCCTTCTTTCCAGTCTACTACACTTGGCACTCCAATACCAATGCCTTCACAATCGGGCTGATAAACTTGTTCTATGGCTTCTATTAATCGGTCTAAAACTATTTGTTCAGATTCTTTGGCGGGTGTATTTAACAGACATTCAGAAATTATTTCATTCCCTAAAATAAGGCTGGTGTGAATTTTTGTTCCTCCCATGTCAACGCCTATAATTTTTCTTTCCGACATTTTTACAACTTTATATAATTATTGATTTTCTTTTGTTTTCTTTACATTTATTATAGCATTATTTACCAATGGTTTAGCCCAAAAACCAATGCTGAGAATATATCCCAGCGTACCATACAAAACCGTCATGGCATAACGCAACCCAATTATATCGCCCAGTTTCCCGATTAGTAATGACATAACTGCTCCGCCTACAATACCGGTGCATAAAATACCCGAGAAGGCTCCATGATTATTTTTAAGAGAATTTAATGCCAATGAAAAAACGACTGACCACATTACCGAAAGGGCAAAACCGGAGAGTGGAAACGCATAAAGCGAAACCTGTGCGGTACCAAACAGCGCAAGAGTCAGACTTACAATAGCGCCTGTGGCAAACAAAATAAGCACTTTACGACTGTCCAAGAATTTAAGCAAAAGCAATCCCAGAAGGCAGCCTGCCGTTAAAAGTCCCCAGAAATAAGCCACCGCTTCGGCACCAATCGTCTGAGGGGAATATTGATGATAATCGCTTAGAAATTTTGACATCCAATTGGCGATTCCCTGCTCTGTGCCTACGTAAGCAAAAGTTCCAAAGAAGAAAAGAAGCACTGTTTTGTCTTTAAGCAAATCTTTGTAAACGCTCCAGGTCCCTGCTTTTTCGTCTTCCTCTAACTCAACTTTCGGGAATTTAAAAAGCAAAATAATAACAGCCATAGTGAGTGCTGTTATAGCAAAAATCCAGTATAAGGAAACCCAATTCAGAGTATCGGGAACCAATTTTGAGAGGATTTCCAGAAACTCGTTTGCATTTGTTCGGTCGTGTTTGATGTTGGTCACCAGATAACTATAAACCAGCGGACTTAAAAAAGAAGCCAATCCAAAAAACAATTGCGCCATTACCGAATTGAAAGCAAAATGTTCTTCACCTCCCGAGACTCTTAACAAGGGATTAATGGCTACTTGCAAAGCCGCCATCCCAATTCCTATTAAAAACAGCGAAACCAAAGCCATGGCATAATAAGGAAACAATCCGAATAAGAGTGAACCTACTGCAGCTATCAAAAAGGAAAACGCCATTACTTTTTTCTCTCTGTATTTCTCAAGCAAAACACCTGCTGAGGTTGACATTACACCATAAGCCGCAAAAAACGAAAACGGAAGAAAACCAACCATACCCAATGATAAATGGTAACTATTGATAATATCCGGAATCAATGGCCCCATAATGTTAGTCAGAAAAGAAATAACAAAAAAGGTCAAAAACACCAATCCCACTGTTAACTTACTCGTTTTCATTTATTTGTTTATTAATTAAAAAGTTAGATTTAGGCATGCGTTTTCCCTTTGAATAAAAAAGCCTTATTTTGGATTTCTTATTCGCTTTATTTTAAATAGTTGTACTTCACTATTTACAGAAATGATCTTGCTGTTTTTAATCTACATTCCAGCCTTTGTATCTAAAAACGGGTTTTTCGCCTTTTAAAGCAGCCACCGGAAAAATGACTTTTATTGTCCTGCTTTCTTTTGGTACTAATGAGATATAGTTATCGTCCCACAAAACCGGAACTATTGATTTCCCTGAAAGGTCACCAACGATATTTAACTCAATTAAAAACGCGATAGCAGCTGACGGGTTTTTAAGTTCCACCGTAACCTCATAATTATCTTTTTCTTTTTTAATGGTATGCTGAGCGGCTATTTTTACTTTAGGTAATTTGTCCAAATCTTTAAAGTCAGCATATTCCATTAAGGGCGTGTGTATCCAGTCTGATTTTTTAAAATCGAACACATCTTTTTTAGTCGACAACCAATAAAAATTATCCGCAATTGATTTTCCATTCTCATCTGATAAATTCATTTTCAGAAAATAGATTTTTGAGTATGCTTTATCATCCGGTAAAGCGATCGTTTTAAATGAAGCATTTCCATTAACCGAAACCGTTTCTTCCTTTTCGAAAATTACTTTTCCATTAAAATCAAATACCTTGACCTGAGCTTTCAATTTTTTAGTTTTCTGCGGATTTAAATTGCTTACATAAACCGCGTTATCACCATAATTATAGGCAATATTTACCTGACGCGCACCTAATCTTGCTCCATAAAAAGCGGCATTTGGCAAGAGATTGTAATCCCAAAACTGCCAGATTAGTTTGGGCCACGGCGAGTTAAACATCCATTGTACGATTCCTGTCGTATTGCTTCTGTTTATTGCAAAAGCTTCGTACATCGAACGCATCGATTCTAAATTTGAGGCCTGACTTTTAAAAGTAAAATCCTCAACATTATGCTGAATTCCGTATCTGTTGTTGAAAGCCGTTGTGAAACGCTCAAGGGTTTGAAATTCATTTCTTCCACAATGAAAATCCCAAGTTGTATTTATAGGCCATAATTTATCTTCGGGAATCATGCTTTTTACAACTTCAAGTGAAGGAACCTGAGGGCCGGGGCCTGTCTCGGTGTTAAAACCAAAAGCACCACCGTTTTCCGTGTCCACAAACCAATAATTGGGCGCTACGTATTCATAAGGGCCATTCATTTTTACTCCGGTTTTTCCTGAAATCGTACTTTCCATTCCTTTGCAAGACATTAAAAGAGGCCTCGAAGTATCAATTTCTTTAAACAAAATGTTGTATTTTTCTTCCAATTCCGGACGAGGTAATTTATCACTTCCCATTACCCAGACAAAAATACTCGGATGGTTTCGCAGCCAATTGACATGATCGCGGGTGTAGTTGATAATGAGATTCATGTCTTCGGGAGTTTTGATCGACATAAAATCATCTTCCGGTTTGTCCAGGTACCCTTTCCATTCCCATTGACAGCTCCAACCTACCATCATCAAAAGTCCCATTTCATCAGCCATTTCGTAAATTCTTTCGCTATTTCCCCAAAAACCTTCCATCCTAACCGTGTTCATGTTAGTTTGTTTTACGTATTCTAATTGGGCTTTTACTTTTTCTTCGGTATCGTTTAGGAACATTCCATCGACCCAGCCGCCGCCTTTAATCAGAACTTCAACGCCATTTAATTTATAACCTCTGTACCCTTTTGAAGTCATATAATCTTCGACTTCACGGATTCCGAAAGAAGTAGCTTTTGAATAGGAGACTTTTTTATTGGTTTCAATAGACAGGGTTAACGTGTACAAGTTTGGTTTTCCTAATTCGTACGTCCACCACAAACGTGGATTTTTAATATTCAACTGTTTAAATTCCGAAGATTTAAAAACAATGATTCGCTTCTCAAAAGGCTGAAGTGTTACTTTCTTTTCGAAAGTGATGTTTTCAATTTTTCCTTTTAAAAGTGTTTCTACCGCTTCGTTGGTATGGTTTACAGCCTCAGCCGAAATTTCCAATGTTGCATTCTTGTATTCTTTTTTATCAATTTTTGAGGTCACAAAGATGTTATTCAGACTTGTTTTGTCTGAAATTTTAAGCTTTACAGGTCTCCAAAGTCCCAATTCGCGATCCGGTGCCATAGGTGCCCAATCGACAAAACCAATTGAAGGCTCATCCGGCTTTTGATGAAAAACTTCAACAGCAAGCACATTTTTTCCCTTTTTTATCTGTTTTGAAATGTTTAAAGCAAATATTCTGAAACCTCCGAACAAACTGTCTGCAGCAGCAATCTTACTGCCATTCAGCCAAACATTGGCCCGATAATTAATCCCTTCAAATTGCAATTCTGTATTTTTTGAGGCGTCTTCGATAACAAATTCATTTCTATACCACCAAGGCACTCTAAATCGTGTCGTATCTACTTTACTGATGTTTTCTCCCATAAAAATATCAGCGTATTCTTTATTGGCAATTAAAGAAGCCATCACCGTTGACGGAACTGTGGTTGTATACCATTTTGAAACATCAAAACCGGCTACAGAAATCTTATCTCCCGAATTGTTTATTTGGGCAGATGATGCTATAGTCCAGCCTTCTTTTAATTGTTGTTCGAATTTTACATTTTGAGCATTTACAGCCATCATGCTGCTCATTACCCAAAAAAGAAATGAAATTAAAGTAGCATTAGTATAATTTATATTCTTCATAATTTTTCTTTTAATCTAATTAGGGAGATTACTATTGGTTAACATTTAGGATTTGAAACATTTTGGTCTTCTGACTTAGTCATTTAAATTCATCATTTTTTTACTACAAAACAAAAAAGGATATATTTTACTAAAACAAATTAAATGCTTCTAAAAAAGGTTAAAAAAACTAATAATTAAAACATTTTTAAGTATTTCATTAAAAACCACAAAACAAAAGTAGTCTTGTAATTGAATTGATAATGGTATATTTGCGATAATTAATCTTCATTTTGCGAATATTTACAATTCAAAAATCCGAAGCAAACTAGTAGTTATTTTCAGATTTCATTTTAATGTAAAGCACTGTATCCCAATTAACATCTAATAAAAATGACACCCAAAGTATTATTGTTAGTTAACTTTTCTGAAGAATATGGCCGAGGGCTTTTAAACGGAATTGCGAAATATTCCAGACTATTTGGCCCGCTTAACTTTTGCCGGATTCCAATTGTAAGTGGAAATAAAAAGGATTTAAAAAATGCCATTGCATGGGCCAGAACCTGGGGTGCTAATGGCATTATAGCGCAAATTGAAAATGAACAGGTATTTGAAAAATTGCTTTCGTTAAACATTCCGATAATTGCGCAGGATACTAACGAACGTTTTGCGGGCATTCCAAACATT
Source organism: Flavobacterium sp. ABG (assembly GCF_001027725.1). Taxonomy (NCBI): domain Bacteria; kingdom Pseudomonadati; phylum Bacteroidota; class Flavobacteriia; order Flavobacteriales; family Flavobacteriaceae; genus Flavobacterium; species Flavobacterium sp. ABG. Next base: position 131,609 of record NZ_LEKS01000013.1, on the reverse strand, counting down.
ACCGGACTTTATAAAGAAACGGGACACATGGCCGCTTCCTATTTTATCGAAAAAGGCTTTAAGAATTTTGCTTTTTATGGCTTTGATAATATTGTTTGGTCACGTGAACGATGTGAAGGGTTTTGCGAAAAAGTGAAAGAAGTCAATTGTAACGTTCACATCTACCAACATCAAAAAGAAGAAACTCCGCCACTATGGAGCTACAAAGAATCACAACTTGCCGATTGGCTAAAAGCTTTACCAAAACCAATCGCCATCATGACCTGCGACGATAATCAGGGGCAACATGTCACCGAAGCTTGTAAAGCCATTGGCATCAACGTTCCAGAACAAGTCTCTGTGCTTGGAGTCGATAATGACCTGAGTATTTGCAATCTGTCTGATCCTCCTTTGTCGAGCATTTCTTTAAATACTGAAAAAGCCGGTTTCGAAACGGCACAGCTTCTTAGTAAAATGATGCAAAATAAAGAAGGGATTTACAACGATATTCAGGTAGAACATTTACAAATAATCACGCGCAGATCAACCGATTTTCTGGCTGTAAACGATAAAGAAATAAGCAAAGCCCTGCATTTTATCTATTACAATTATAAAGAAAGAATTGCCGTAGATGATGTTGTGAAGGCCACCGCATTGTCGAGAAGAGTTTTAGAAAAAAGATTCCAATTGGTTTTAAAACGAAGTATATTGGACGAAATCAACACTCTAAGAATCAAACAGGTCAAACAACTTTTGATCGAAACAGATCTGTCTGTCACAGAGATTTCAGATGTTTGTGGTTACACGGATATTAAAAATCTTTCGAGATATTTTAGCCGACACGAAGGGGTTAATCCTTTAGAATTTCGAAAATTGAAGCAATTGAAATAATTAATAAAGTGTCTTCTAAACCTTAATAGTATAAAGTTTAAGAACCTAAAACATCTTTTTTCAAACGCTTCCATTTTATAAAAAATACAATCGAGCAAATCAATAAAAGCAAAGACACTATTGAAACACTAATCAAGGGAACAATAAATTAAACCTGAAACTTGAAACAAAAAAAACAGGAACCCAAAAACAACATCAATTCAACCACCAAATACTGGCATTCAGAATCGCAGCAAAAGCAACCCAAACCATATACGGAATTAGTAAATACCCTGCAGTTTTGTTGATTTTAATAAATTTCAAATACGTTTCATAAATCATCAATTCTAAAACTGCAATCTCAATCAGAGCCAACATTGGGTTTTTCAATCCAAAGAAAAGATACGACCAAATCGCATTTAAAGTCAATTGAATCAAAAAGAAACCCAAAGCTGTTTTTACCTCTTGATTTTGTTCTTTTATTTTATCCCAAACCAATCCTGCTGCTACCGCCATTAAAACATAAAGAAACGTCCAAACCGGCATGAAAATCCAATTGGGCGGATTAAAAGCTGGTTTTACAAGCGTAACATACCAAGTCTCAATACTGGGTCTTGTAACCGTACTGGCAGAATAACCCACTAACAAACAAACCATTAAAGCAATTACAATTCGGACTATTTTATTCATTGTATTAAATTTTAAGCCAAAAATAGACAAAAATGGACTTTAAACCATATAAGTGATGTAAGTTCAGGAAAGTCTATGCACTACCTCATATTGTCTCATATCACTTATATCGTTTAAATTTGCCACTTTTAGCATCAAACAAATAAAAAATAAGCTTTGAACCCTATAAACCAAACAAGCAAAGTAAAATCCAAGCACTGACTTATATTTTCTCACATCACTTATATGGTTTAAATATTCCCCTTTTAGCATCAAACAAATAAGAAATGAGCTTTGAACCCTATAAACCAAACAAGCAAAGTAAAATCCAAGCGCTGACTTATATTTTCTCACATCACTTATATGGTTTAAATATTCCGCTTTTAGCGACAAATAAATAAGAAAAAGTATCTTTGTCAAAATTTTATATTTCATGTTTACAGCAACTGATTTTATTCCAAATAAATATACTTCGGATATCGAAAAAGGTAATTTTGAGTGGAGCGCTCCCAGCAATATTGCATTAGTAAAATACTGGGGCAAAAAAGACAATCAGATTCCGGCGAATCCATCTGTGAGTTTTACACTTAACAATTGTAAAACGATCACTAAACTGGCTTTTGAGAAGAAACACACTTCGGCTTCGCTCAGTGTGACTGCAAAGGATTTTTCTTTTGATTTGCTTTTTGAAGGAAAGCCAAAAGAAGATTTTAAACCCAAAATTCAGAAGTTTTTAGAAAGAATTGAAGTATATCTTCCTTTTTTGAAACACTATCATTTTACGATTGACACTCAGAATACCTTTCCGCACAGTTCAGGAATTGCTTCTTCGGCATCTGGAATGGCGGCTTTGGCAATGAACTTTATGAGTCTCGAAAAAGTACTGAATCCTGAAATGACAGACGATTATTTCTTTCAAAAAGCTTCTTTTCTGGCACGTTTAGGTTCGGGAAGCGCCTGCAGAAGTGTAAAAGGAAAAGTGGTTGTTTGGGGAAATCAAGCCAATATTGAAGGTAGTTCTGACTTATTTGGAGTTGAATTTCCGTACGCCATACATGACAATTTCAAGAATTATCAGGACACTATTTTATTGGTCGATAAAGGCGAAAAGCAGGTTTCCAGTACCGTTGGACATGATTTAATGCACAACCATCCGTATGCCGAAAGACGTTTTGCTCAGGCACATGAAAACCTGGATCAGTTAATTGCTATTTTCGAAAGCGGTAATCTGGACGAATTCATAAAAGTAGTAGAAAGTGAAGCCTTGACTTTACATGCTATGATGATGACTTCTATGCCCTACTATATTTTGATGAAACCGAATACTTTGCAGATTATAAATGCCATCTGGAAATTCAGAAATGAGACTCAGATTCCGGTTTGTTTTACGCTTGATGCCGGGGCAAATGTTCACGTTCTGTATCCCGAAAACGTTAGCGAAAAAGTGTTACAATTTATTCAGGACGAATTAGTTGTATTTTGTCAGAATGGTCAGTACATTTGCGACAAAATTGGAGATGGTGCAATTGCATTATAATTTTTGTATCTTTAATTAAAAATTCAGATTATGGACATTCAATTAGAAAAACTCGAGTTGATCAAATTGTTAGCAGACACAGAAGATCCGGCTATCATCCAGTCCATCCGCAAAATTTTTAAGAAAGAAAAAAAAGATTGGTGGGAGGAGTTGACGGAGAATCAGAAAGCAGACATCGCTCAAAGTGAATTGGAATTTGAAAGAGGTGAATTTACAAGTTACGAAGAGGTGATGAAAAAATACAGCTGATGGATCTTAAAATAAATTTTTCCAAAACAGCTGAGAAAAATTTAGATACTGTTTTAAATTTTATTGAAACAAGATGGTCTAAAAAGTCGAAAGATATGTTTCTTGTGAAATTCCAAAAAGCAATTTCTATCATAGTTACGAATCCTGAGATTTTTCCGAAATCATCCGTAAATAAAAAATATCGTAAATGTGTGGTTACAAAACAGTCGAGCCTATTATACAGTTTTAGCGTGAATGAAATTAGGATTCACACTATTTTTGACACCAGACAAGACCCAAATAAAATAAAGAAAGACATTAAATAAATTATGAAAGGACCATTATTTTACTCGAAAATATTACTTTTTGGAGAATACGGAATTATCCGTGATTCCAAAGGACTTTCTATTCCTTATAACTTTTACAATGGTGCTTTAAAGAAAACCGAAGAACCTTCGGCGGAAGCTATTGCATCAAACGCAAGCCTGAAACGTTTCGTAGACTATCTTGAAACGTTACAAACAGAACAACCGGAATTGGTTACTTTTGATTTGACTACTTTAAAAAATGATGTTGAAACAGGTATGTATTTCGATTCCAGCATTCCACAAGGATACGGAGTTGGAAGCAGCGGTGCTCTTGTAGCGGCGATCTACGATAAATATGCTACAAATAAAATTACCGTTTTAGAGAATCTAACTCGCGAAAAACTGTTACAGCTTAAAAATATATTTTCTCAAATGGAGAGTTTTTTCCACGGAAAAAGCTCCGGTTTAGATCCTTTAAACAGTTATCTAAGCATTCCAATCTTAATCAATTCTAAAGACAATATTGAAGCAACCGGTATTCCGACTCAAAGTTTTGACGGAAAAGGCGCTGTGTTTTTATTAGACTCCGGAATTGTAGGCGAAACGGCTCCAATGGTAAATATTTTTATGGAAAACCTAAAAGACAAAGGTTTCCGTACCATGCTTAAAAACCAGTTTGTAAAATATACCGATGCCTGCGTAGAAAACTTTTTACATGGTGACATGAAATCGTTATTCACCAACACCAAGAAACTTTCTAAAGTTGTTTTGAATAACTTCAAACCAATGATTCCGGAACAATTTCACGGAATCTGGCAACACGGAATTGACACAAATGATTATTACTTAAAACTTTGTGGTTCTGGCGGTGGTGGTTATATTCTAGGTTTTACTGAAGATTTAGAACGCGCTAAAGTTTCGCTAAAGGATTATAAATTAGAAGTTGTTTATCAATTCTAATTTATAATTTCTCCAAAATTTTACCGTTCCAATAAGTAGAATTCAATTCTATTTGCCTTTTTGATTTTGTTGCTTTGTCTGATTTTTTTATAAAAATTTAAACTAAACATGTCAATATGAAAAGTATCTTAAGAATTATAAGGACTACTCTTGTGGGAGGAATTCTTTTTTTGGTTCCGCTTGCCATCTTTTTTATTCTCCTTGAAAAAGCTTATCATATTGTACAAAAAGTAACACTTCCGCTATCGAGTCATTTGCCTAAAGTAAAAATATTAGGACTGGCGCTACAGGAAATAATCGGATTAGTAATCATCATAATTATCTGCTTTTTAGCTGGTATCATTGCCAAAACAAAAACAGCAAAAAATCTGGTTATTAAACTTGAAGATAAAATTTTAAGCCTGATTCCGGGATATTCGTTTATGAAAGGCATAAATGAAAACATATTCGGAACTAACGATGAAGAGAATTTAAAGGTAATTTTGGCTCGTGTAGATGATGGTTGGCAATTTGCTTTTTTGATCGAACAAATTAATGAAGATCATTTTACCGTTTTTATTCCGGATGCACCAAATCCAATGGGTGGAGGCGTTTATTTTATGGAAAAAGAACGAATTAAAGAAGTACCGGTTTCACAAAGAGAAGCGCTGCAATGCATAAGAAAACTTGGATTTGGTTCTGCAGCTCTATTAAAAGATGTACTTTAGCATTTAAATCCGTTAATGCTAATTAAAAAACAATAACCTCTAACAAAAAAATGTTAAGCAGAAAGAATAAAATTTTGGCGATGAAAGTTATTAGTTTGTTCTCTGTAGTGAGAGGTTACAACATTCCGATCATTGTTTTAGCACAGTATTTATCTGCCATTTTTATTTTGGCTCCCGAAAAAAGGGCTTTGGATATCTTACTTGATTTTCGCTTATTTTTAATCGTTTTTGCTTCTGCTATTACCATCGCTTCAGGTTATATTATCAATAATTTTTACGACAGTCAGAAAGATTTAATCAACAGACCTAATAAATCCATGTTGGACAGGCTGGTAAGTCAGAAGACCAAATTATCGGTTTATTTTACTTTGAATTTTATTGCTGCGTTAATGGCTCTCATCGTTTCCTGGAGGGCTTTTTTCTTCTTTTCCGGTTACATTTTCCTCATTTGGTTTTACTCCCATAAAATAAAAAAATACCCTATTATCGGGAATTTAACTGCCGCTTTACTGGCTGTTATTCCCTTTTTTGCCATCTTACTCTATTTCTACAACGCCATATCTTTTGAAGAGATTGAAAACCACATGAGCCACTTTGCGGTAATTTCTGCCCACGCCATGTTTCTGTTTTTATTATTATTGATTCGCGAAATGATAAAAGATTTAGAAAATCTGAAAGGAGATTTGGCTAACAATTACAAAACTATTCCAATCATATACAATGAAAAGGTTTCAAAACAAATCATAACTGCTCTGACGTTTTTGACTATACTACCCGTTTATATTTTAATCAACATTTACGATGTGGGTTACATGGACATTTACTTCTATGTCTGTTACATCTTTTTGCTTTTTTTCCTGCTTTATCTTTGGAAATCAAATACAAAAGAGCAATTTTTACTGCTTCACAACACGCTAAAATTCTTAATTGTATCAGGGGTTTTCTGCATTGTTTTGATAAACCCAAGCGTTTTATGGCATGGAAAGAGTTTGCTGCTTAAGATTTGATTTCTATAATATGAAGATGTAGAATGCAAAATGTCACATGTAAGATCTAAGATGAAACTGTAAACGGAGACCGAGACTGAAAACTAAATCACAACACTCGGTAAATCAACAAAAAAACAAGGCTATCAATCTAAGAACATTGAACTTAGGATTATTTAGCAAGAATAAACTATCTTTGCACAAATTACAGAATTTATGAACAATAAGGAAGGCAATAATAAAAGAGGTGGTTCTAGACCAAATAGCTCCAGATCAAACTCTAACAAGCCAAAACCTGCCATGCAAAAGCGTGCTCAAGGGCCGAAAAAAGTAAAACCTGCCGTGAAAGCAGCGGAGGAAGAAGCGGCACAAAAACTTAAAAAACAAAATCAGGCACCTAAAAGACAAAAAGCTGCTGACGAAATCCGTTTGAATAAATATATTTCGAATTCAGGAGTTTGCTCACGTCGTGATGCCGACATATACATTCAGTCTGGAAACGTAAAAGTAAATGGCGTTCCGGTTACTGAAATGGGATATTTAGTAAAATTAAATGATGTTGTAAACTTTGACGGTGTTACACTTACTCCTGAGAAGAAAGAATACATCTTGTTGAATAAACCTAAAAACTTTACCACTGCTCTTGACGAAGGTCAGGAATACCGTAATGTTTTAGAATTAGTTCGTGGTTCTACTACAGCTAAAATTGCTCCAATTGGAAGAATGGACAAAAACACAACCGGTTTGTTGTTGTTTACAAATGATACTGACATGATTCGTAAATTTACTTTACCAAGTCAGAAATCATCTAAAATCTATCAGGTTTCTTTAGATAAAAATCTTAAATATGAAGATTTAGAAAAAATCAGTAAAGGTTTAGTTCTTGACGGACACCGCGTTTTTGTAGAAGAAGTGAGTTATATTGACAATGAGCCTAAAAGCGAAATTGGACTTAAATTACGCTCTTCAAACGTAAAAGTGGTTCGTGCCGTTTTTGAACATTTTGATTATGACGTTTTACGTATCGATCGTGTTTCATTTGCAGGTCTTACCAAAAAGAATTTACCAAGAGGTAACTGGCGTTTCCTGACGGATCAAGAAATCATTAATTTGAAAAACGTTTAATTAGCGTCTCAAATAAAAATACAAATCCTATTTTGCTTCTGTAAAATGGGATTTTTTATTTTATAACAATTCTGACTAAGGGAAATATTAAAAGAAGTTATGTCCGAAAAGGGTAAAAATGGACCTTCCTAAGCTTGCTTGGTTTTTGTCATCTACCGTTTCGTAACAGGAGAATCCAAGTATTATTTTGATTCCGGGATGAATACTGTTTAAGATATCTCTTTTCTGTTCTTCTAACAGTAATTTTAAACTATCTAAAAGCTGAACATTATTCTTAAGATACGAAACGACCAGTAGTGCTGAAAAATTAAGAATTTCTCTGGCGGTTTCACTTTTGATTCCGACTTCATTAGAAATCATTTCAGAGATCCGTCCTTTTTTGTTAGCAAAAATCTCTTTCAATAAACCATTTCCTTCTAAGCGATAACAATCGTCAACTGATAAAATTCTACCGGAGGCAAAATCAACCTCTCCGTAAAATGTTGAATCCTCCTCTATCGATGACACTATTTGTTTATAGAAACCCGAATCCTCCGCTTTATTATACAATCCCATCAGAACTGTACCTATTGAAACATCAATTCCCTTTATTAAAAGAGCATCATTTTCAAAATAAAACTTATTCAACTTTGAGACAACATTAGAAGATATGAAACGTCTAAGTTCAATTTGTAGGTTCGGAGTCATACTATTTATTATTTTTAGAATTATTTAAATCCATTCAAAATAATCGACAAAGTGGGGCTTTTAATCGTTTATCTGGATAAAAATATAAAATATTTTAACATTTTCAAAAAATATGTTTAAAATTCACTAAAGGATTTACTGCTTATTTAACATCGAAAGCAAAAAGCCTCAATAAACATAACCCTTTCGTTATCAAAACAAAGGAAAAAAAGAAGGAAAGAAAATTAAAATATTTTTTGAGGAAATCAAAAAAATAAGAAAAAGCTTAAATCCTGAATGAAGATTTAAAACAATAAACTTCGATTCTGCCATACTATACTTATGAAAATCCCCATAAAAATGATGCAAAACAAGAAGTTAATAAATCCCGAAGCAAGGAATCCCAACAAGGATCCTGTTGCTGCTTTTAAGGCGCGACGATGGTTTTTGGAATCATAAATAAGCTCCCCGATTAAAGCACCAAAAAAAGGCCCTAAAATTACTCCAAAAGGAATTGGAGAGAGAATCCCGACTATTAATCCAATATTAGTACCCCAAATTCCGTAGGAGCTTCCGCCAAACTTCTTTGTTCCCTTGGCAGGAATAACATAATCCAAAATGGTAATAATTACGGTTATCAAAAGTGTAATTCCCAAGAGCCAATAATTATTTTCGACAGCCTTGGTTAAGTACAACAACAACAAACCCACCCAACAACTGGATAATCCGGGTAAAACCGGTAAAAAACTACCAAAAATTCCAACTATTACACATACAAAACCAAGTAACACCAATATTAAATCCATATTTTTTTTGTAAATTCGTTCTTACAAGCAATTTAATCAACTATAACAATGTCAAGACTTTTGCCCTTATCTTTATTTTGTTTTTTGATCTTTATGAGCAATGTAAATATACACGCACAGGCCAAAAAACTTTCAATAGATGACCAATTAATTCAAGACAGTATTTATAAAAGTAATAAGAAAAAAGTATTAAATTTTTCTATGAAAGATTTTAATGCGCTTTTCCTCGAGTATTTTAATCGCAGGAGTGATCCAAATATTGTATTAAGCAAAACAGAATTTTATAACTATACCGTTCAGATTGCTACTTTTTCAGATCGCCTTTCGGCTTTATATCCTGAACAGAAAGAAGTTGCAGCGCAAAACAAAGAAGAATGGCTTTCAAAAAGCTATGAAGAATATCTCCAATACAAAGCATCCCAAAAAAAATAATCGTATTTTTACAACCGAATCAAATCAGTTTCATTCAACATCAAAATCTTGAGACAACTTCTTCTTTTTATAGTCGTTTTACTTTTCAATTCTTGTCAATATTTTGAGAAGCAGGTTCCGTCTGAAAAAGAATTGCTGCAAAAAGAACTAAAATCTATTAACTGGAAAGAAGTAGATGAATTCCCCTCTGTAGTCGATTGCGAAAAAATAGCGGATAAAAAACTGCGTCAACAATGTTTCTTCGAAAAAATGGCACAACTTATTCAGGAAAAATTAGACATCGATTCCCTTTCTATCCTTTATCCCGAGCTTGATACGATCGAAGTAAAAGTGACCGTTTTCCCAAATGCTACAATGCAATTTGAGCCTCAATTCCCAAAAGATTCTGTTGCGTACGACACGATCAAAATTGACAGTATCCTCCACGCGCGTTTAGTCGATTTCCCTAAAGTAAATCCTGCCATCAAACGCGGAATTCCGGTAAAAACCCAGTTTATCCTACCTGTAATTATTAAAGCAAAAGACGCTAAGTAAATTGGTTTAAACCATATAAGTTATGTAAGAAAATATAAGTTTGTCTTTAATGAACCTATATCACTTACATGGTTCAAATCAGACTCTGTTTGTTTTAAAGACGACATTCTAACCATATAAGTCATTTAAGAAAATATAAGATTGCTTTAAATGAACTTATATTACTTACATGGTTCAAATTACACACAGCTTCATTTAAGATTTAAATGTTTGTCCTTTAAATGCTACACTTTAAACCGTCTCTCTTTCCATTCGTAAGAACCGAATAAACTGTACAAAGCCACCGTCGAGCTAAAAAAGGGATATAAGATACTGCTCAGAATTAGGTTTTTTATTCTGGTCTTTCTTAAAAATTGATTTGTGGTATAAAGCAGTACAAAATCAATTGTGAACTTTGAAAAGACAAACAAGACAAAAAGCTTCCACGACCAGATTCCAAAGACAAAAAGTACAGTTCCGATTACAAAACTCAGATTTCCGAAGAAAACAATCAATCCCAGCGCCTTTCCAAAAACACTCTGATACGAACTTGTTTTGGCTGCCCAGCGTACTCTCTGATAAAACAATGATTTCCAGTCCTGCGTGGGTTGCGTGTGTACAATTGCAGCTTCCGCTTTTAAATAACGAACCTCGTCAGAACATAATTCTACCCCTTTTTGAAGTAAAAAAACATCATCGCCACTCGCAATTTTATTATTACCATCAAAACCATTTAATTTTTCAAACAAAACTTTTGTGTATGCAAAATTAGCACCGTTACACATAAAGGCTCTTTCTAGTCCAAAACTTCCAATGGTTGCTCCTTGCAAACTGGTAAGATCCAACTGCTGAAAATGATGCAAAAATGAATCCTCACAATCGTAGGTAACCGCGCCCGCTAACATCGAAACCCTATTCTCCTGAATATAATTATCAAAAGTCAGCAACCAGTTTTCCGAAACGATACAATCTGCATCGGTAGTAATAACCCAATCGTTTTTTACATGTTGCATTGCCGTAGAAATAGCGTCCTTTTTAGGAGACTCCGAAACCCTGATCGTGTCGACCACCGAAACCTGAAACCTAAAACCTAAAACCTCAAAATGATCACTGGACTGATCATCCACCAAAATAACCTCAAACAAATCAGTCGGGTAATTGAGCTTAGAAAAGCTTGCTAAAAGATGTGGCAAATTATCTGCTTCGTTTCTAAAAGGTACTATAATTGTAAAACCCGTTTGAGGCTTTAAATTATTCTCTTTGTACTTCTTTACTTTGGTATAACCATAAATAAGCCACCCAATTGTTAGCACATAAATTGCTAATATGACCAACAAAGCCAGGCTCATTCTGCGGTTTTAGTTTTAAAATTCAACACATAATAGCTGCCTAAAATAACCGGCAAAACCACATTTAAAAACCACATTAAAGTCGAGATAAAAACAACAATCCATTCGTTTACGCCTAAAATTCCGAAGAAATAAATGGCAACACTTCCTTTTACCGCGAAATCCAAAAACTGAAAAGTGGGTAAAGAAGAAGCTAAAAAGTAAACCACAGCAATGGTTGCAATGAGCGTGAAATAAGGCAGTTCAACATCAAAAGCCAGAAATAAAAAATAATACTGATGCGAGAAAACCAAATAACGACAAATCCCTAAAAGTATATTTTTTTGATGAACGGACTTCGGGAGCTCGTTAATCTTATGAAGCAATTTCTCGATGGAGTATCCTTTGATTTTTATTTTCTTCAACGAAAACAAAACAATAAAAAAGAAAAAGAAAACCGCAAACAGTATTGCCACCGTTTTGGTCGTAATTACATTGTATTTGGCATTGAAATACAACAAGCCAAAAACGCCAAAAATCACGGTCAGAACCATTTGAATTCCATTACAGATCAGATTCAGAAAAACCACTTTTTTGGCTTCCGATTTCGAGTAAAACAAGGCTTTTCCGGCATATTCCCCTACCCCGTTTGGTGTAAAAATTCCGGCGGTTAAGGCCGCCAAAACTTCTTTGGTGGCTTGTCCTAATGAAATTTCATGCAATACTTTAGCCAGGTTCTGCCATTTTAGAATCTCAAAATAACGATTCAGAATACTCAAAAGCAAAATAAAAGCTATTCCTAAAACGGATTGGTTTTTACGAAATAAAGTAATGAACTTCTGCCAATCGAGTTTGTCGTTATGCGCCAACTGATCGTAAATAAAATAAAATGCACCGCCTACAATCAAAAGTTTGGCCAGAAGAACAAGGAATTGTTTAGCTTTGTGGGGAATTGAAATCATAGCGCAAAAGTAAGCAATTAGAGAATGTGACCATTTGAAAATTAGAAAATGTGTCAATTTGAAAATGAGACAATGAGGAAATGTGTCCTTATCCATTTTCAACGTGAAACTTGAAACTTGAAACGTGACATGAGACTGGAAGCCAAATTGGCGAAACAAACAAAAAACTTGAAACAAAAACACTCTTGACAAAAGAACGCATCATATTAGGTATTGACCCCGGAACAACGATTATGGGTTTTGGATTGATTAAAGTCATTAATAAAAAAATGGAATTCCTGCAGCTTAACGAATTGCAACTTTCCAAATATGACAATCATTACCAGAAACTTAAAATCATTTTTGAGCGTACCATAGAATTAATCGAAACACATAATCCGGACGAAATTGCGATCGAAGCACCTTTCTTTGGCAAAAACGTACAATCGATGCTAAAATTAGGTCGTGCGCAAGGCGTTGCAATGGCGGCGGGACTTTCAAGGGATATTCCGATTACAGAATACGAACCCAAAAAGATAAAAATGGCAATTACCGGAAACGGAAACGCCAGCAAAGAACAAGTTGCCAAAATGCTCCAACAGCTTTTAGGCTTAAAAGAATTACCTAAAAACCTCGATTCAACTGATGGTTTGGCGGCTGCGGTCTGTCATTTTTTTAATTCCGGAAAAATTGTTGCCGGACAAAGCTATTCGGGTTGGGATGCTTTTGTGAAACAGAATGAAGAACGAGTTAAGAAATAGTTTTCAGTCTCAGTTTTCAGTCTCAGAACTGAAAACTGAGACTGGGACTGCAAACTAAAAAAATGAGCGGCATCTACATCCACATACCTTTCTGCAAACAGGCTTGCCATTATTGCGATTTTCATTTTTCGACTTCGATGAAGAAGAAAGAGGAAATGGTTTTGGCTATTGCCAAAGAAATCCGGATACGCAAAAATGAGTTTAATCTTCTCGACTCCGCTCGAAGTGACAATGAAATTGTAGAAACTATTTATTTCGGTGGGGGAACTCCATCTGTCTTAGAGAACTCAGAATTACAACTTTTGATTGACACCGTTTACGAGAATTATAAAGTTGCTGAAAATCCGGAAATCACACTCGAAGCTAATCCGGATGACTTGTCTAAAGAACGAATTTTTGAGTTATCTAAAAGCCCTATAAACCGCCTTAGCATTGGTATTCAGTCTTTTTTTGAAGAGGATTTAAAACTGATGAATCGCGCTCACAATTCGGCGGAAGCCAAGAATTGTTTAACCGAGGCAACTAAATATTTCGATAACATTTCCCTCGATTTAATTTATGGTATTCCGGGAATGACAGACGAAATGTGGAAACAAAATATTGAAACTGCCTTAAGTTTCGGCATTCCGCATATTTCAAGTTATGCTCTTACGGTAGAACCTAAAACTGCTTTAAAAAAACTTATCGATACCGGAAAAATTGCTGAACCCCAGGATGAAGTCGCTTCCAATCACTTTATGATTTTGGTTGAAATGCTTCAGAAAAACAATTTCATTCATTACGAATTATCCAATTTTGGGAAAGAAAATTACTTCTCCAAAAACAATTCGGCTTATTGGCTGGGTAAAAAATACATTGGCGTCGGACCTTCGGCACATAGTTATGATGGTGAAAAGAGGGGCTGGAATGTAGCGAATAATGCGCTGTATCTCAAAGCTATTCAAGATAATACTCTACCGATAGAGACTGAAACTCTGTCAAAATCAGATCGCTACAACGAATACATCATGACGGGATTACGAACCATATGGGGTGTTTCTCTCGAAAGAATTAAAGATGAATTTGGTACTGAATATTTAGATTATCTGAAGCAACAAGCACAGAAATTCTTAAATGATGAATTGCTTTATATTGCTGACAACATTTTAAGACCAACCCAAAAAGGAAAATTTTTGACGGATGGGATAGCATCGGATTTATTTTATTTAAGCTTGGAATAAGGGTTTAACCGCAAGGTACGCGAAGGTTTTTTGCTTCTTTTAACGCAAGGGTCGCAAAGCTTTGTGAGAAAGATCTGCGACCCTTGCGTAAATCCTTTTGCACCTTGCGATTAAATTACACGAAAGTTAAATCTTACAAAAAATTCTCTTTACTACCAATATTTTATTAGATTTGAAAAAGAAACACCAGATTTATCTATTCTTTTAAAATTTAATATAAATGACAGAAAATCAATTGGCGAGAATTGTTTTTGACTCAGCATTAAAAGTACATAAGGTTCTCGGTCCCGGATTATTGGAAAGTGCTTATGAAGAGTGTTTATACTATGAATTAAAAAAAAGTGATTTAGACGTTCAAAAACAAAAAACTCTTCCTTTAATTTATGAAGACGTAAAATTAGATATTGGTTACAGACTCGATATTATAATAGAAAATAAACTAATTTTAGAAATCAAATCTGTTGAAGCTTTAAATGATGTTCATTTTGCTCAACTTTTAACTTATTTAAAATTAACAGATTGTAAGTTGGGTTTATTAATTAATTTTAATGTTGTATTAATTAAGAATGGAATTCAACGAATTGTTAATAATCTTTGAATTTATTTAACCGCAAAGAGTACGAGGGTTTACGCAAGGGGCGCAAAAGTTTTTCTACAAAAATTTATGCAACTTTGCGTTTATTTAGAGGCAAGGTACGCGTAGATTTACGCAAGGGGTGCAAAGATTATTTACAAAGCTTTGCGAACTCTTTGCGCTTAAATAAACACAACAATAAAATTCTTAGCGCACCTTGCGGTTAAATACACACAACAGTAAAAAATGCACCCCTTGCAGTTAAAAAAACTATGAAAGCTAAAATAAACAACTTCGAAATTGACTTATCTAAACCCATAGACATCTCAATCCCATTAACAAATACCGATGAAAACCCGATTGCCTGGTACATCGAAAAACCGGCTATTGAACCCGTAGTTTTTGGAGACTGGATCGGCAAAGTTTCGGAAGGAAAATCATCAACTAATTTCAATAATATTTTCTTCAACCCACACGGACACGGTACACACACCGAATGTTTGGGACACATTACAACTGATTTTTACAGCATCAATCAATCCCTGACCCAATTTTTCTTTTCGGCAAAATTGATCACTATTGAACCTGAAACAATTGGAGAAGATTTGGTAATTACGAAAGAGCAAGTCCAAAAAGCAATGAACCTTTCGACTTCACTCCATTTGACAACGGAGGCATTAATTATCAGAACACTACCCAATCAAAAGGATAAAAAATCAAGAAAATATTCTAATACCAATCCCCCTTATTTAGCTGAAGACGCTGCTGTTTTTATTCGTGAAAGCGAAATCCAGCATTTATTAATCGACTTACCAAGTGTTGACCGAGAGCATGATGAAGGGAAACTATTAGCCCATAAAGCATTCTGGAATGTAAAAGATACACTTCATTTAAATCCTGATGCCCGACTAAAAGCTACCATTACAGAAATGATTTATGTTTCTGATGAAGTTAAAGACGGAGATTATATACTAAATTTACAAATCGCTTCGTTTGAGAATGACGCAAGTCCGTCTAAACCAATTCTATTTCAGATTTCAGATTTTAGACTTTAGATTGCTAATTTCAAATCTGAAGTCTAAAATCTAAAATCAACAATTAATTATGATTACAGTTTCAACCGATAAAAGCAAACTTGACGTTCCGTTTATTCAGCACTTTTTAAAAGACATTTATTGGGCTGCGGGGCGCACAATCGAGGAAGTACAACGAACTATAGATGCTTCTGTTTGTTTTGGAATTTATCTTGACGACAAACAAATTGGTTTTGCACGTGTGATAACCGATTACGTGGTTTTTGCTTATGTCATGGATGTTTTTATTACTGAAGAACATCAGGGGAAAGGTTATTCGTCTATTTTAATTGAGAATATGATGAATGAACCACAACTGAACGAAATTAAAATCTGGAGATTGGCCACAACCGATGCCCATTTTTTATACGAGAAATTTGGATTTAAAGCATTAGACCATCCCGAAAAAATGATGGAAAAAGTGATCAAATGAAAACAGTTATCAAATTAGAAGAATTAGGTTTATTTATCCTCGGTATCTATTTATTCAGCCTTCTGAGTTATGAATGGTGGTGGTTTTTAATACTGATTTTAGCTCCCGACTTATCCATGTTGGGTTATACGGTTAATGCTAAAACAGGAGCTTTTTTATACAATTTATTTCATCATCGTGGAATTGCTGTCTTGTTTTATATTTCAGGTTGTTATCTAAAGATTGAACTGGCCCAACTAATCGGAGTAATTCTATTTTCTCACGCTGCAATGGATCGCTTTTTTGGTTACGGTTTAAAGTACGAAACCGGTTTTAAAAACACCCATTTAGGAGAAATTGGTAAAAACTAAACTTTAAAAATCTATTAACTTTCTTCTATCGAATTGTCTTTTGGTAATAAAATACTATATTTAGACTGTTCTTTAATACATCATTTTTCCAAAATGAGAATAGCTGAAAAATTAAATACTAAAATTAATCCTTTAAGTTTATTCCAATCTTACGGCAGTCTGTTATTTATTTTTTTCCTCTTCAACTTCGGGTTTGCACAAAATAATTCTAAAAAGGACACTACAAATTTCATTTATTATCCTGACAAAATAATGGTCCGTGCCAATTTGAGTACGCAAACCGATACGTATTTTTATACCGCCAAAGAAAGTCAGAATCTTAAAATTGTCCCAAATAATGACTACAAATTATTCCTTACTGTCGATTATAAGTTTATTGGTTTCAGTTATGGATTTTTCCCGAAGTTTTTCGGAGTAAATAATGACAATAGTCTAAAAGGCAAATCTTCCTTTTCTGATTACAACTTCCGTTTGTTTCTAGGACATTGGCTGCAAAACTTTCAATACAGTAAAGTCCGAGGGTACTATGTAGAGAATACAGCCGACTTCGTGCCGGATTGGACAGAAGGAAAAGATCCGTATCTGCAATTTCCAAATCTCAAAAATGAAACTTTTGGCATGTCAACTTCTTATGTTTTTAATCCGAAGTTTTCACTCAAAAGCATTACTTCCTTTACAGAATGGCAAAAGCAAAGCGCCGGAAGTTTTATTCCTACTTTAACATACGATTACAACCGTTTTTCATTCGATCAAAACGGAAATAAAAGCAAAGAAGACAACTATAATATAAGACTGGGATTGAGTTATTTTTATAATTTTATAGTTCATGAGAAGTTTTATATTGCGCCCAATTTAACTCCTTCAGTCGGAGTTCGGTTTTCGAAAAATAAATCTGCAGATACAGACGGAAATACAATTGAGAAAGAGACGTATTTTACACAGTTCCTTGAAGGTGGCATAAAAATGGGCTATAATTCGAACCATATTCTTTTTGGAGCCAGTTTTAATTTTAATGTTAACTGGTACAAAGAAGATCGAAAAAATAGCATTGAGAACAGCAAAATATATGGCCTGTTGTATTTTGGATATCGTTTTGACGCTCCCAATTTTATAGCAAAACCGGCAAAAAAGATTGAAGAAAAAATAAAACTATAAAAATATGAACCTGGAAACTTATTATGAATATTGTCTTTCTAAAAAAGGAGTAACGGAACATTTTCCTTTTGATGAAGATACTTTAGTCTTTAAAGTAGGCGATAAAGTATTTGCTTTAACCTCTTTACAACGATGGGAAAAAAACGAACCAGCTGCAAATTTAAAATGTGATCCTGAGCGCGCACAGGAGCTAAGAGCGGAATATGACGAGATAAATCCCGGGTTTCACATGAATAAAGCGCATTGGAATACGATTACCTTAAACGGGAACTTACCAACAGCTTTTGTAAAAGAATTAATAGATCATTCCTATGAATTGGTTTTCAAAAGTTTGACCAAGAAAATTCAAAACGAAATTACTGAATTAGAAAATTAGGCATTACATTTGCAGCGTAAGAAAAAAAACTTAGCAACTCAGTTACTTTGTAACTTAGCAACTTATAACACATGAAAGAACAATTTAAAAAGTTTTTAAACGAAGAACAAGACCCTAAGGCGATTGAAAAAATCACTTCTAAGCTTAACGATTTAATGATGAGAGGCGAAGAAGTAGGCTATATTGCTGTTCAGAAAAAACCGGCAATTACTGTTTTTCCTGATAGTATTGTATTAACAAACAAGAGAATCATTATCTGTAAACCTAAAAACTTAGGTCTTTCTATGGATTTTACAGATTATACCTGGGATGATATTGTTGGAACTTTTGTAAAAGAAAATATTCTGGGTTCAGAGTTTTCTTTTTCTACTAAAACAGATATTCAGGTTTCGATCGATTATATTCCTAAAATTCAAGCTCGAAAAATCTTTACTTACGCTAAAGAGCAATTGGATCTGTTAAAAAATCCGGTTGTAGCAACTCCGGTAGCTGAAACTATTCAAACAGAAGAAGTTGAAGTTGAAGAAGAAATCGAAGAAATTGAAACGGAAGAAGTAACTAGTTTTGCAGAAATTATGCCTGCTACTACTCCCTCCTTTACAGAAACTTTTGAGCCAATTCAGCCTCAGGCACCAACGGGAGATCGTAAATTAAGTGAATTGTCTAAGGAAGAACTTTTCGATAAATTACAGAATTATAAAAAATTATTAGACAACGGATTAATCATGCAAGGGGAATACGATACGTTTAAGAAAGAAATTTTGAGTTATATGTAGCACATTTGCTTAACCGCAAAGGACGCAAAGATTTACGCAAGGCTCGCAAAAGGTTAAAAAAAGGGAAAGCCCAACATTATATTATGTTGGGCTTTTTATTTTTCATTTATACCGTATTAATGTGAGATCAATACTCAAAAAAAATTGCCACCGATTACAGGATTAAAATGATTTTTTTAATCTGTGTTAATCCTCTAATCTGTGGCAAAAAATTGTAGCTAGTTTTTTTAAAAGCTCATAGTAACAAAGATCATAGTTCTTAGTTTAACAGATTTGAATAAACCTTTGCGAACCTTGCGTAAATCTTCGCGAACCTTGCGGTTAAACCACGCTAAAGAGTTGCCTTCTGCTTCTCAACAAAATTATGCGCTTGCAGTTCTAACAATTCTGTGGCTTTTTTTCTTTGCAGGTCGTAAAGTTGTTTGTCTTCTGCAATGTCGGCATACACCTTATCGTGCATTTGAGCACTGGTTTTAACCAATAAATCGCGTTGGTATTTATTCTGTGATAAAGTGGCTTTGATCGCTGTTTCGGCTTCTTCTTGTTTAAAATCAAATTCTCCTTTTGGAGATAATAATTTAGCTATAATCGGTGAAGTTTCGATCGCCAGGAACAGCAACATTATAAAAAATGACGGTAGCCAAGGTAATTTATTCAAAGCGTTGATACGCGCCATTAAACCATCAAAACCTTCGATGATTGGCTGTGTTTGTGAAACCTTTTTATCTAAATCTGCCTGCAGTTGTTTTCCGGCTTTTTCTTTCTCCGCAATCTTAGCTTCGTTAACTGCTTTTAGGTCTGCAAATTCTTTTAAAGAAGCATCGTGTTTCTCTCGTTTTTCCTTATAAACCGGACCTTTGCCTAACTTCTTAGTTCCTGTAGTTCCTTCGGCTTCGGTAATGTAGGTTGAATATAAGGCGTTTACTTCCTTCTCTTTCTTTACAATATCTGCTTTCAAAGCTGCAATCTCTGCTTTATTTTTATCTAAATCTGATTTGAAATAAGTTCCAATTTGTTTTTTATTGGCTAATTCCATTTCATTTTTTTCCTTCAATAAAACTGTATTGATTTCTTTTTCGAAAATTTTAATCTCCAATGGTTTCGAAATTACAATTGCAATAATAACCGCCAACATAATTCGAGGTGTCGCCTGTAGAAATTCGTCTAAGAAACGATCTCTCTTTTTGATGGTCGAAACAATAAAACGGTCTAAATTGAAAATTAGTAAACTCCAGACAAATCCAAAAATTAGGGCCGGATAAATAGAGTCAAAAACGGTAAAAAGTGCATAGGCACTGGCCAGAAAAGCCATAACTGCGGTAAAAAAAACGGTAGCTCCAATACCTACATATTTGGTTTGTTCACCTTCTGAACAACCATCCAGAAGGTCTCGGTCGACTCCTGAACAAAGGATAAAAAATTGCTTTAACATGATTGATGATTTTTGATTGTGATTGATACGGCAAATTTAGCGCCAATTTTTTGATTCTCATGTAAATAGTCTATTTGTTTTTGTCTGATTCGCTTCTAAATCCTACAAATGAAATGTTATTTTAACTTTAATAGGTTTTTCCTTTTTACTGGAAATCATAACACTATGTTAATTTTTTTCCATGTGTTTAATAATACTAAGGTTTTAGTTTCGCAACTAAAATCAAACCAAAAAAAACACAATGAAAAACTTCTATTTAGTAGTAACACTCTTTCTATTAACCCTAGCAGGTTATGCTCAGAAAGCGATAATATCCGGAAAGGTATTAGATGCTGATGACAAACTTCCCTTGCCCGGAGCAATGATTCAAATTGTAGGCGAAAACAAATACACCGTTTCTGATTACAATGGTCGTTTTGAATTACTTAATATAAATGCAGGTACTTATCAGGTTTTAGTAAAATACATTGGATATACTTCCATTACTCATGAAATTACAGTACAACAAGGAAAAAACAACGTACTTGATTTCACCCTTAAAACTTCGGGAACAGAATTGAATGAAGTGGTTGTGGGAGACATTTTAAAAGGTCAGGCCAAAGCCTTAAATCAGCAAAAAAATAACAAAAATATAGGAAACGTAATCTCCTCAGATCAAATGGGTCGTTTTCCCGATGCCAACGTAGGAGACGCTTTAAAACGTGTTCCCGGTATCACCATGCAAAATGATCAGGGTGAAGCCCGTAATATTATCATTAGAGGCCTAGCTCCATCACTGAACTCGGTAACATTAAACGGTGACCGAATTCCATCAGCCGAAGGAGACAACAGAAACGTACAAATGGATTTGATTCCGTCTGATATGATTTCTACGATTGAAGTCAACAAAACACTAACTTCTGATATGGATGCAGATGCTATCGGAGGTTCGGTAAATTTAATTACAAGAGCCACTCCAAACGGTGAAAGAATCTCTGCAACTCTTGCCGGCGGCTATCTACCAATACGCGAGCACGCAAGTTATACAGCAGGTTTAGTATACGGAAACAGACTTTTCGATAATAAACTTGGTCTCGTTTTTAGTGGTTCTTATAATAATGTAGATTATGGTTCTGATAATATCGAAAACGAATGGGTAAAAGATGATTTCGGAAATCAATATTTACAGGCATCTGAAATTAGAAAGTACGATGTACAACGTATTCGTCGCAGCGGATCTGTTGCTTTAGATTACAAATTTGATGAAAACAACACCATTTTTGCCAATGCCATTTACAACTGGAGAGACGATCGTGAAAACCGTTTCAGAACTACTTACGATGATATTGAACCTATTTACAATGGAGAACAAATTACTGGTTTTGAAGGCCGTGTAAAACGTCAGACAAAAGGCGGAGTTGACAACAACAGAAATAAAAACACACGATTAGAAGACCAACGTGTACAGAATTATTCTATTCGCGGAGAGCATTTAATCAATTCTAAATTAGATTTGGATTGGTCTGCCAATTATGCCAAAGCGAGAGAATATCGTCCGGGTGAACGTTATATCGAATACCGCCAGAAAGGTCTTGAAATGACCGAAGATTTATCGGATTTGAGATTTCCTTTAATCACAACAAGCGGAGAAGCGCTAGATAAATTCAAATTTGATTCGGTTACAGAAAACACAGACGATACCAGCGAAAGTGAATTTGGTGCCAAAGTAAACATTCGTTTTCCTTTTACGATTATTCCTTCACAAAAAGGAAGACTTAGGACCGGACTTCGACTACGTTTAAAAGAGAAAAAAAGAGATAATATTTTCTTCTCCTACGAACCTACAGGTGACGAAATGGAATTACTATCCGGAATCCCAACAAGTTCTTTTGATGGTAAGAACTTCAATCCGGGGAGCAAATATGTTCCGGGAACTTTTGCATCGGCAAACTTTTTAGGAAGTCTTGATTTAAACAATCCATCTTTATTCGACAAAGAAGCTGACGCCGCAGAATATCTGGCAGTTAACTATAATGCTAAAGAAAATATTTATGCCGCTTACGTAAGATGGGATCAGGATTTTAATGATAAATTATCAATGGTTTTAGGTTTCCGTGTAGAGAATACGCACATCGATTATACCGGAAATCGTGTTCTTGACGAAGAAGAATTAGAAAGCAAAATCAACAATACCAATTCCTACACAAACGTATTGCCAAGTATTTCTTTTCAGTACAATGCCACTAAAGATTTGGTTTTAAGAGCAGCTGCTACAACGGCTTTGGCAAGACCTAATTATTATGCCTTAGCTCCTTATGTGAACAATATTGCTGCCGACAAAGCAATTACAGCCGGAAATCCGGATCTTGATGTCACTTACTCCTATAACTATGATTTCATGGCAGAGAATTATTTCAAATCTGTGGGATTAATTTCGGGAGGTGTTTTCTACAAAAAGCTAAATGATTTCATTTACAACTACAGCGACAATCAATATACAGCTGCAAAATTCGCAAATGATTTCCCGAATCAAATAAACCCAATTCCGGTTGGCGAAAACTGGTCATTTGTACAATCCCGAAACGGAGACAATGTGGATGTTTATGGTTTTGAAGTTGCTTTTCAACGTCAGTTAGATTTCTTGCCTGGAAAATTCCTTAAAGGTTTTGGTATCTATTTGAACTATACCTACACCAAATCTAAAGCAAAAGGAATTGCTGACGAAGATGGAAACGAAAGAAACAACATTAGCCTTCCGGGAACAACTCCACATATGTTTAACGGGTCATTATCTTGGGAAAACAAACGTTTTTCTGCCAGAGTTTCCACCAACTTTACATCGGATTATTTAGACGAGCTGGGTTCAGAATCGTACAAAGACAGTTATTATGACAAGCAACTTTTTGTTGATGCTAATGCTTCTTTCAAAATTACACCTAAACTGCGTCTTTTTGCCGAAGCCAACAATTTAACTAACCAACCATTGCGCTATTATCAAGGAATTGAAGCGCATACCAAACAAGTAGAGTACTATCAGGCCAGATATAATTTTGGTTTGAAGTTAGACTTGTAATAATCCATATATATAATTCTTAAATTAGACAGAGTTTAACCGCTCTGTCTAATTGCATTTAAAAAAACAAACAAAATGAAAAATATATCAGCACTGACTTTTTTACTTTTTACGCTTTTATGCATCGCTTGCAAAGACGACAAATTAGCGCCTGTCGCTAAAAATGCAGTAAAACCAACCATTACGACAGAAGCTTTACCACATGACACAGATGACCCTTCTATTTGGATTCACCCCACAGATTCTTCAAAAAGTATTATTATAGGAACAGATAAAGACACTGATGGCGCTTTGTATGCTTTTGATTTGAATGGAAAAATTCTAAAAAAATCAATTCCTTTAAAAAGGCCAAACAATGTTGATATCGCTTACGGTTTATTAATTGATGGTAAAAAAGTAGATATTGCCGTTACTACAGAACGTGAAAGTAACAAAATAAGAATCTTTAGTTTACCAAATTTAGAACCAATTGATAATGGTGGAATCCCTGTTTTTGAAGGCGAAACTCTAAGAGATCCAATGGGAGTTGCGTTATACACACGCCCAAGCGACAAGAAGATTTTTGCTGTTGTAGGAAGAAAATCAGGACCATCAGGAAGTTATTTATGGCAATATGAACTTTCTGCTTCCGGAAAAACAGCAACTGCCAAAGTAGTTCGAAAATTTGGAGCCTACAGTGGAAAAAAAGAAATTGAAGCTATCGCAATTGACAACGAATTAGGAACTATTTTATACTGTGATGAACAATTCGGAATCAGAAAGTACAAAGCAGATCCTGCCTTAAAGGACAATAAAGAACTGGCTCTTTTTGGGAAAACCGGATTCAAAGCAGATAATGAAGGAATCGCAATTTATAAAAAAACAGACTCGACAGGTTACATTTTAGTATCCAACCAACAAGCAAATACTTTTATGGTTTATCCAAGAGAAGGTGTCAACGGAAATCCAAACGAATATCCTTTATTAGCAGAAATCCCAACCTCAACAATTGAATGCGACGGAGCAGATGCCACCAGTGCAAACTTAGGAGGGAAATTCAAAAACGGTCTCCTGGTAGCCATGAGCAACGGAATGACCTTTCATTACTATACTTGGGATTTGATGCAACAACGTATTGACAAAGACAGGAAATAGTTTTCAGTCGCAGTCGCAGTTTTCAGTTTTTACCCGGAACTGAAAACTGAGACTGAAAACTGAGACCGAAAACTGTGACTGAAAACTGAGACAAAAACAAAAAAGCTGTTCATAACGAACAGCTTTTTTAAAATTTGAATTAGTAATTTTCCTTATTCTGTAATCGGTGCACCAGCCAAAATTTCGGCATTGGCAAATTCTTCAAATTTGGCAAAATTAGCTTTGAATTTCTGAGCTAATTCAATTGCTTTTTTATCGTATAAATCTTTGTCTTCCCAAGTGTTTCTAGGGTTAAGGATTTCATTTGGAACATTTGGACAAGTTTGCGGTTTTGCAATTCCAAAAATCTCATGATTCTCAAAAGCAACGTTGTCTAATTCACCGTTTAATGCTGCAGTGATCATTGCACGAGTGTATTTTAATTTCATACGGCTTCCTGTTCCGTATGCTCCACCTGTCCAACCTGTATTGATCAACCAAACTTTTACGTCTGCGTCTTTCATTTTTTTAGTTAACATTTCTGCATAACGTGTTGGGTGTAACGGCATAAATGGCGCTCCAAAACAAGCTGAGAAATTAGGTTGTGGCTCTGTAACTCCTGCTTCAGTTCCGGCAACTTTAGCCGTATATCCTGAAATAAAGTGGTAAGCAGCCTGACCTGGAGTTAATTTTGAGATTGGAGGCAAAATTCCGAAAGAATCTGCCGTCAAAAAGAATATATTTTTAGGATTATGTCCTATAGATCCCGGTTGAATGTTATCGATGTGTGTGATTGGATAACTTACACGTGTATTTTGAGTAATTGAAACATCATCAAAATCCACCTCATTAGTTCCCGCTTTGAAAACTACATTTTCTAAAAGCGCTCCTTTTTTAATTGCTCTAAAGATATCCGGTTCGTTTTCTTCTGTTAAATTAATAACTTTAGCATAACAACCTCCTTCAAAGTTAAAAACAGAATTTTCGCCAGTCCAACCGTGCTCATCATCTCCGATTAACTTACGTTGCGGATCTGCTGATAAAGTTGTTTTTCCTGTTCCGGACAATCCGAAGAAAATTGCTGTATCTCCTGCTTCACCAACATTGGCGCTACAGTGCATTGGTAATGTATTTTTAAAAACCGGTAAAATGAAATTTAAAGCAGAGAAGATTCCCTTTTTCATTTCTCCTGTGTATCCTGTACCACCAATAAGTGCTATTTTTTTAGTAAAATCTAAAATAGCAAAATTAGACTGACGTGTACCGTCTACAGCAGGATCTGCCATAAAACTTGGCGCACAAACTACAGTCCATTCCGGGCTAAAGTTAGCTAATTCTGATTCTTCCGGTCTTAAAAACATATTGTAACAAAACAAGTTAGACCAAGCCGTTTCTGTTACTACACGAACATTTAATCTATAATTTGCATCAGAACAAACATAAGAGTCTCTAACAAAAATTTCTTTATTAGATAAAAACTGTGTTACTTTATTATATAGTTTTTCGAAAGCTTCAGAAGAAAATGGGATATTTACTTTTCCCCACCATACCTGATCTTCGGTAATACTGTCCTTTACGATAAAACGATCCTGAGGAGATCGACCTGTGAACTCGCCTGTATTAATTGCCAATGCTCCAGTAGAGCTCTCAACACCTTGGCCTGACTGCAAAGTAATCGCATGCAATTCATCAGCTGATAATTGATAGCGAACTTTTGCATTTTCAATTCCTAGTTCCTTTAACGAAATCGATTGCGTGTAAAGTGTGTTAGCGTCCATAAATTTTGTTGTTGTGTATGTTTCTTTTTTTAGTGAACAAACATAATTTTTACTTTGATTCTTAAGCAGTTATACTTTTGAAATTCGAATTGTTATATTTTTTACCAATACAGATAAAAACCAATAAAAATTCACATAAGCAATATCATATGTTATTTATGAGACAAAATTAAAGATTAATTTTTAGATAGAATTTTTTATTCTGAATTTTATGATTTTTTCTTCAAAATAGTAGCAAATAACACCAGCCAGGCTATAATTAATAAAAATCCTCCCAAAGGTGTTGCGAATACTATAATTTTCGAGTCAAAAACAGTGTAGTCTTTTGTAACTAATAAATAGATAGACCCACTAAACAGTAGGACACCAGCGACAGTAAGGTTGTAGATTGTTTTTAAAGTCTTCTCGGCAATCTCTTTTCTGGTTGAAAGAAAAAACAGAAAAAAAGCATGATACATTTGATAACGAACTCCAACTTCAAACGTATTTAATTGATCAACCGATAACCATTTTTTTAACAGATGAGCTCCAAAAGCACCTAAAATAATAGCTACCATCCCTAAAAAAGCACCTGTCAAAACAATTTTTCTTTTCATTTTTTCTATGTTTTTCAATATTCAAACAAAAATACTGCAAACAATCTGAAAAGCTTTTCACTTTTTTAAAATCTTTTTCAATAAAAGGAATTCGACTGTTTTACTCTTAAAATTAAAAATAAATGATTTTTTTCAACTCTTTATATTGTTATATTTATAACATTTTAATATATTTGTGTTATAAATATAAATTATGAGAAGCATTTTAATTATTGGAGCCGGTCGATCTGCCTCTTCCCTGATCCGTTATTTACTGGCAAAATCTGAAAGCGAAAAGTTACATCTTATTGTAGCAGACTTATCTTTGGCTTTGGCCGAAAAGAAGACACAGAAACACCCGAATGCCACTCCAATGGCTTTAGATATATTTAATACTGCAGAAAGAAAAGCGGCAATAGAAAAGGCATCTATTGTAATATCGATGTTGCCGGCTCATTTGCATATTGAGATCGCAAAAGATTGTCTTCAATTTAAAAAACATCTTGTTACTGCTTCTTATATCAGCGATGCCATGCAGGCTTTGGACGAAGAAGCAAAAAAGAACAATTTAATTTTCATGAACGAAATTGGTCTTGATCCGGGAGTCGACCATATGAGCGCCATGAAAGTAATTGATGAAATCAGATTGAAAGGCGGCAATATGTTACTTTTTGAATCTTTTTGCGGCGGATTAGTAGCACCTGAATCCGACAATAATTTATGGAATTACAAATTTACCTGGGCACCAAGAAATGTAGTTTTAGCAGGTCAGGGTGGCGCTGCCAAATTTGTACAAGAAGGCACTTATAAATATATTCCGTATTGTAATTTATTTAGAAGAACTGAATTTCTTGAAGTGGAGGAATACGGAAAATTTGAAGCTTACTCTAACCGTGATTCTCTAAAATACCGTTCTATTTACGGTTTAGACGATATCCTGACTTTGTACAGAGGAACCATCAGAAGAGTTGGTTTTTCTAAAGCCTGGAACATGTTTGTACAACTGGGCATGACGGATGACAGTTATGTGATGGAAGATTCTGAAAATATGAGTTACCGTCAGTTTGTGAATTCTTTCTTGCCGTATCACCCAACCGATTCTGTTGAAATTAAAACACGACTGATCTTAAAAATTGATCAGGACGATATCATGTGGGACAAACTTTTGGAATTGGATTTATTCAATCCGAACAAAAAAATAAACCTGCCCAATGCTACTCCTGCGCAAATCTTAGAAAAAATACTTTCTGATAGTTGGACTTTAGAGCCTGATGATAAAGATATGATTGTAATGTATCACAAATTTGGATACGAACTTAATGGAGAGAAAAAACAAATTGACTCTAAAATGGTTTGTATTGGAGACGATCAGACTTATACGG
This sequence comes from Flavobacterium sp. ABG, assembly GCF_001027725.1. Taxonomy (NCBI): domain Bacteria; kingdom Pseudomonadati; phylum Bacteroidota; class Flavobacteriia; order Flavobacteriales; family Flavobacteriaceae; genus Flavobacterium; species Flavobacterium sp. ABG. The sequence continues at coordinate 103,504 of NZ_LEKS01000013.1, read as the reverse complement.
CTATGGCAAAAACAGTTGGCCTGCCGGTAGCTATGGCCACCTTGTTAATTTTGAATGGAAAAATCACAACACCGGGCGTACAACTTCCTATAAACAAAGAAGTTTATTTGCCAATTTTAAAAGAATTAGAAGAGTATGGTGTCGTTTTTAACGAGCAAACCATGCCTTATTTTGGATATAACCCGGACCTATTCTAGTTTCTGGTTTATTTTTTTTTCGAGATTTTTTTTTTAGTTTTTAATTTTATCCGCTTCTCTTTTTCAAGAAGCGGATTTTTTTATTCTTACTCTGCCGACTGAACGGTAATTGGTAAACTGTACATGACTGCCACCGGCTCCCCGTTAACTTTTCCGGGTATCCATTTCGGGCATAATTTAAGCACTCTTATTGCTTCTTCTCCACTTCCGTACCCAACATCTCTCAGCAATTTAAAATCAGCCAAAGTCCCGTCTTTTTCTACCACAAAAGTGACATAAACCCTACCCTTCAATTTTACATCTGCCGGCGTTGTTGGCATTTTATAATTCTGACCTACAAATTTATAAAATGCCAACACCCCATCAGGATAAACAGGATTCTCTGTTAAATCAGACGTTTTATAAACAGTTCCTTCTTCTTTTTTTACTTTTTGATTCTTTGGCTCGTACAAATCAATTTCAACAGATTCTGGCCCTCCTTTTTCTAGCTTTTTCTCCAATTCCTCATTATTCGGCGGGAATTTCGATCCTTCAAACACATTCGGAACCACCTTTTTCTCTGCGGGAGTAAGTTCTTTGTATTTTTTCTCTGCTACTACAGTTCCTTTGTCATCTTTAATTTTAAAAGTTGTATTATCATAATAAGTAGCAAAAAGACTTGCCTTTTTAGTGGTTTCTTTGCCTGAAGCTACTTTTTCTTTTACTTCCTGCGCTACTGTTTTGGTACACAAAAGATACACGAGCCCGGTTAGTAATGGTAAAAGAAGCGTCTTTTTAAACAATCCTCTTGAAACTGACGTTGTAGTTGTCATCATAATTAATCTTTTTTTGGTTATAGAATAGTTCAAATTACTGGCCAGGTAATATATCGGACTTTGATTCGCTTTAGATAGCAATAAATGCTGATAAAACGAAACATTGTTATGTGATTTGACAACTTTACTATCAGCAAGAAATTCGTGATTGAGTTGTATTGCTTTTTTGTAGAAAATAAAAATAGGGTTGAACCAAAAAATCGTTTTAATTAATTCAATCAACAAAACATCCACAGAGTGTTTTTGATTTACATGAATCAGTTCATGGGTAAACAATTCGCTTTCTATTTTTTTGTTTTGATAGTCTTCTTCATTCACAAAAATTGTATTCAAAAAAGTATAAGGCAGTGTTTGTTCTTTCAACAAAACCAATCTTACATTTTGATATTTTAATACCGAAACTGCATTTGTCTTTTGAATTAATTTATACAAGTTTTTTACAAATCGAAAAAACAAAGCGGCTGTAATTATTCCATACAAAAGCCAACCTATAATCTCGTAAACAGGCGTTTTCTCTTCTACTATTTCTGCCGTGATCTGCCCGGGAACCGCAACATTATTAGTCGCAACACTCGAAACTTCTCCTATTATCTCGATAGTTACAAACGGAATAACAAACGAAATGAGAAGACTCCCCAACAAGAAAAACCTGTTAAACTGATTAAATTTCTCTTTTTCCAAAAGCAAATAATATACGCCCAGAAGCACACATAATGCGATCGTCGATTTTATAAGAAAGGCTGTCATTTTTTCTTCTTTTGAATTTGTGAATCGATTATTTTTTTAAGCTCCTCCAATTCCGAAGTGGACAAATCGGTTTCTGTCGTAAAAAACGAAGCAAATTGCGAGGCCGAATTATTAAAGAAATTACTAATCAGACCGTTGACATGTTTCGAGAAATAAGCTGTTTTTTTAACCAACGGGTAGTACTCTCTCGAATTTCCAAATTCATTATAAGCGATGAATTTTTTATCAATCATTCGCTTCAGCAAAGTTGCTACTGTTGTTGTGGCCGGTTTTGGTTCCGGATAAGCTTCCAACAAATCTTTCATGAAAGCCTTTTCGAGCTTCCAAAGATGCTCCATTAATTGTTCTTCTGAGTTTGATAGTTGCATAATTATTTAAGATTTTCTAGTTTTTCCAATTCAGGTAATTCTTTTTTATAAGCTTCTAAATTCCAAACGAGACCGACTTTTGGTGCATATTCCGCCATAGTTCCAAGCCCGACTTCGGCACGTCTCTTATCTACATTATCAGGATCAATCATTGGCGAAATATGAGGCTTTCTCGTTGTCCTGTCCATTGAAGTCTGACTTCCGTAAATTTGCTTTCTTCCTTCTCTTAATGCCACACGATCTTCAAGCAAAGCCAATGAGCCGGCTTTTGCATCTCCTTTTTTAACCGCATCCCGCATCATCGGAAGGTATTTTTGTTGGGTTTTCAAAGGTGCGTGCTGAATAACCAAAAACAAGGTTTGATTCGCTTGTTCACCAACCGTGTTCTTCCCTACCCATCCTCTTTCGTCCAGAATCTTTGCTACTTTAATCAAATTCAGACTGTCTTTATAAATCATTATCGTACCAATACTGTCTATCTTTTTCTTGTCAGACTTTTTATCTTTATAAACAGCCATAAAGTCTTTTCGAATATCCTGATCTTCATCATAGATCGCAAGCAGCTCTTTCTGTAACGGTTTGTCATAATTCGCCTCAATACCATCCATTTTCTTTTGAAACTTCTCAATTAGCTCCTTCCATTCTTTTTGTGAATGCAATACCGTTAAATCTCTGTCTTTTTTTAAATGACCCAAATTCTCATAACCGTTATCGATTGCCAGATTCAACCATTTAAAGGCACTTTTTGACTCATTTGCTAATGCAGCAGAACAGGCTCCGTTGTACAAATGAGCAGACTTTACAGCTTCTTTTTTGAATGCTTTTTCATAAAACCCTACCGAAATTTTATATGCTCCACCAGCATAACACGAATCGCCTTTACGAACAAAATCGCTATAAGTTTGCGCTTGAAGCAAAATACTATTGAATACAACTAAAATAAAAACAAACCTTTTTTTCATAACCTGAATACTTACTTATTAATTTTTTGCTCCGATACTAATTCTCCGTTTTCATACTTTTTAATCCCTTTTAACTTTCCTTTATCCGAATAGAATTTCCAATCTCCAAAATAAAACCAATGTGATTGCAAAGTCGTTATTTCCAATTTTGTATTTCCTTTGGACTCTAGTTTTCCGTTTTCATAGTAGTTTTTCACTACACAGATTCCGTTTTTGTATTTCTCCGTTTTATAAATTTTTCCATTTATATAGGTCTTCCACTTTTTTACAGGCTCATCATGCTTGTAATATTCTATAGACTTATATTCAACATTATCCTGAACATAAACATCCATCCACTTCCCTTCCTTCTTTTTATCAATTTTCTGATTAATTGGTGCGGTTTTGCATCCGAGAAATGCAAACAGGAATAATATAAAAAGTGTTTTCTTGTTCATTTTTGCTCTACATTTATAGATGTTGCTCTACAAATGTAGAAATAAAATTTAATTGCGCAAGTTTTCTTTTGAAAAAGATACTGAGGCGCTAAGTTTCTGAAATACTTAGATCTAAGTAAGACCCTAAAAATTCTTGCTGCGGAAAGCTATCGAAATGAAATTCCAAAACTCAAATTCCAAATTCCAAAACTGAGGTTAGGCAACAAAAAAAATCCGCTCATTTCTGAACGGATTCTATTGAATTTATCTTTATCTAAGTTTGACAAAGAGTAAAAATCTAAAAATGAAGTCTAAAATCTAAAATTACTTAGACAGCTCTACGAAATACTTGTAAAACAACGGGATCGTTTCGATTCCTTTCAAGTAATTGAAAATTCCAAAATGCTCGTTTGGCGAGTGAATTGCGTCACTATCCAATCCGAATCCCATTAAGATGGTTTTGCTTTTTAGTTCTTTTTCAAACAAAGCTACAATTGGAATACTTCCACCTGAGCGAACCGGAATTGCAGGAACTCCAAAAGTTTCTGTGTAAGCCATATTTGCTGCTTTATAACCAATACTATCGATTGGTGTAACATATCCTTGACCACCGTGATGCGGCGATACTTTTACAGTAACTCCAGCCGGAGCAATGTTCGTGAAATGTTTAGCAAAAAGTTCTGTGATTTCTTCCCAATCCTGGTTTGGCACTAAACGCATTGAGATTTTTGCGAAAGCTTTGCTTGCAATAACCGTTTTTGCTCCTTCACCTTGGTAACCTCCCCAGATTCCGTTTACGTCTAAAGTCGGACGAATCGAATTGCGTTCATTCGTTACATATCCTTTTTCTCCGTAAACATCATTTAGGTCTAATGCTTTTTTATAATTTTCTAAACTGAAAGGCGCTTTTGCCATTTCAGCTCTTTCCTCAAGAGATAATTCTTCTACTTTATCATAGAATCCCGGAATGGTAATATGATTGTTCTCATCATGAAGTGAAGCAATCATTTTTGCCAAAACGTTAATTGGGTTTGCTACTGCTCCACCATACAATCCTGAGTGTAAATCACGGTTTGGTCCCGTAACTTCAACCTCTACATAACTCAAACCACGTAAGCCTGTAGTAATAGATGGTTGTTGGTTAGAAATCATTCCTGTGTCCGAAATCAGAATCACATCGTTTTTTAGTTTTTCCTGATTGCGTTCTACGAACCAACCTAAACTCTTAGATCCTACTTCTTCTTCACCTTCGATCATGAATTTTACGTTACAAGGCAAGGTATTGGTTTGTACCATATATTCAAGCGCTTTTACGTGCATGTACATCTGACCTTTGTCATCACAAGCTCCACGTGCGAAAATTGCTCCCTCAGGGTGAATTTCGGTAGTTTTAATAACAGGTTCGAAAGGAGGAGACGTCCATAACTCAATTGGATCCGGTGGTTGAACATCATAATGTCCGTACACTAAAACAGTAGGCAGATTAGGATCGATTATTTTCTCCCCATAAATGATTGGATAACCCGGAGTGTCGCAAATTTCGACTAAATCACAGCCTGCTTTTGTTAAACTTTCCTTAACAGCTTCCGCCGTATCGATAACATCTTGCGAATATGCAGTGTCGGCACTTACCGACGGAATTTTCAATAATTCGATCAACTCATTGATAAAGCGATCCTTATGTTGTTGAACGTAAGCCTTAATATTTTCCATTTAAATGATTTTTATAGAAATTCAAAAGTAGCAAAAAAAAAAGATTATTTTTTTTTGAAAAAAGGCTTTGAATATTCGAAGTTATGTCTATCTTTGCACCCACAATTGAGCGGATATGGTGAAATTGGTAGACATGCCAGACTTAGGATCTGGTGCCGCAAGGCGTGTAGGTTCGAGTCCTATTATCCGCACTGAAAAAGCTTCTGAGAAATCAGAAGCTTTTTTATTTTATGGAGGTTTTGGTTTTTCGTCAACTTCCAATACTCTAAAATACTCTAAAAATAAATCTGACAGGTTTCAAAAACCTGTCAGATTTACTTCAGGAAAACGGAGGAAATGATTTTATATAAGGAACGAGAAATCACGTCCGCAACTCGACAAGGATTGGCGACTTACTATACGGAATTCCTTGTGTGATTTCTCCTTCGTCGAAATGACACGATGCGCAAAACCTCTGTTACTTTACTCAATCTCTAAATAAGGATCTAAAACTTCTGTCAATTCATTAAGCCAAACAACTATATTCAAAACCGACTACTTCTATTTGTTAAAAATGTAAGAATTTAAAATAAATTAACAAGTAAAAAATGTTTTTAAAAATAGAACTATCTATCTTTATGCCATTATACCAAACTCATTTTAAAAGGTTTAAACACTTTGAATACTCTTCCAATATATGCCACTGAACGAACTGAAGCTGAAATAAAAATTAGATATTTATTTGCCAGTGTTGGCGAAAAAACCATTGTTAAAGCAATTGAATACTCGCCCGTAACTATTATAGACTCAAAAACTGTTTATAATCTGGGATTCGGAGATTATGATGAAGACAAGGGTACAATTATTGACAATATTAATAGCAATAATGGAGATATCTATATTGTATTTAATACGGTCTTAAGTACTATTCCAAGTTTTTTCGAAACTAATCCTGACGCAGTAATTATAGTAAGTGGTAGTGACAGTCATGAGAATTTTATAAATGATTGTCTTCCGAAGTGCACAAAAAAATGTACAGATAAATGCAAAAACCATCAAAGAAGAATAAAAACATATCGATACTATGTAGACAAAAATTTCGATGAACTCTCTGAAAGTTTTACTTTTTTTGGACGTAACAAAACCAAAGAAAACCTATTTGTACAATATATTCCAAACCAAGATTACGACGACATTTTGGTTTATAAGAAAAAATAATCTAATTTTACCTGTAGTTAAAGTGCTCTTTTTTAACCAAATACTAATAACTAAACAATCATGAAAACAATTAAAACAACCTTAAAAGCTTCTAAAGTTATTGTTGCATCTGCCACAACTAAAGAAAAAATTGCTGAAGCTGCCAACACTCTTAAAGGAAAAGAATTGTTTACAGATAAAATAGAATTAGCAAAGAAAAACTTAAGCGATTTAAAGTCGCTACCTATTTAATACAAACAATCAAAGTGAAATAGAAAAAAGTCGATTTAGCTCTCTAAATCGACTTTTTTATGTTTTACCATAGACAATTATCCGCACTGAAAAAGCTTCTGAGAAATCAGAAGCTTTTTTGATTTATGGAGGTTTTGGTTTTTCGTAAACTTCCAATACTCCTAAATACTCTAAAAATAAATCTGACAGGTTTTTGAAACCTGTCAGATTTACTTCAGGAAAACGGAGAAAATGATTTTATATGAGGAACGAGAAATCACGTTCGCAACTCGACAAAGATTAGCGACTTACTATACGGAATTCCTTGTGTGATTTCTCCTTCGTCGAAATGACACGGTGTGCAAAACCTCTGTTACTTTACTCAATCTCCAAATAAGGATCTAAAACTTCTGTCAATTCATTAAGCCAATAAAAATCGTCTTTGAGGCTGGTTTTTTCAAATGGAAAGACTTCACTTTCCTCCATTACGCTCAAAGCAATTAAATAATTAAATCGTCGTATGGTCTTTGCCATATCTTTCGGATCTATTTTGTTTGCAAAAAAATCTGTTAGTCTGGTCTCGACTTCTGAAATGTTACTTGTAGTCATAATTTTAAATTTTAGTTTGAATAATATCTATACACCAAAATTCACAAGATTTATTTTTTAATTGGACACACATATGAGTCCAACTTTATTTTATTTTTTCGCATAAAACATCTTTAAGATGATTGACCTGCAGAACTTACGAAGTTTTCAACAACACAGAAACACATGTAAATCCCAAGACAATACCGTCTAAGTTTACAATGACAACACCCCAACAAAACGTTAAAAAACAGAAAATCAGAAAGAAAAAACTTTATAAGTAAAATTTATCTTACATTTGTATCAAATAATTAATCTATTGAATATCATGGGAGGAGACGCGTAAATATGAGAAAAAACTGTAGTCCTGTAAGAGACTGCATTTATGAGTTCTAAAAACTTCACTACAACTATCTGTAGCCTTTTTTCAGGGAAATTTGCCTTTTTTGCTTCTTTGGCATCAATATTAGGGCTCGTTTTTCTATTTATTGCCGATAAACTGGCACTATTCATTGCATTGACATTCTTCTGCTTAATGCTTTTAACTTTTACGATTTATCTTATCTATACACTCTACAAAGTCTTAGACATAAAACAGACTGATCATGAGAATAGATCTACATTCATTAAATACGAAACACTTGACGGAAATAGTATAACATACGAAACCTATAAACTAATACAAGTAAAAAAACCTGTACTCACAGAAATGGATTACAATTTTAAATGGACAGGCACTCATTTACCAAAAATAACATCTGACCTGCAAGAGGTCATCAACATTGTAGATGAACATGACCCAACAAAGTACGACAGAGCCTTATTAAAGTTTAAAAAACCAATATACTATAATCAAAGTTGTGTACTGCATTTTAAAGCCATACTGGATGATGTAGACAAAGTTTCATTACCACATGTTGAAACAAGAGTAACCAGTGAAGTTGACATTATACATTATAGAATAATCCTTAAGAACAAACCTTTAGAATTTTCGAAAAATGCAATTTTAGAAAAAAGAAAAATAACCTCCGCAATAAATGCTTCTTTCGAAAAAATAAAAGAAATTTCCTTTGACAGCACCACTAAAAGTTATGAATATCATTTACTGAATCCTGAAATTGGGTATTATTACAGAATTAGCTGGATGAAATAACAGCAACATTCTATCACAGTTATTGTAACCCAAACACAATTCTCACACCGAAAAAACAAATTGACAATCTATAAATCCCCAACCAACTTACACGCTCATCATTCTTCTGATCTTGGAATTTGGAATTTCCAACCCTATCCGATCCAAATCTTACTCTTAACCAAATTCACTGTCTGTTTCAGATGCTGATTGAATGCAATCAAAACGATCAAAACCAACAGACCATACCCCACAATTGTATAAATTTCCATATCTGCCAGTAAAGTCGATTGTTTAGCTACAGTACCAAAAATCTTTTTTATAGCTAATGTATTGGCATTTTCTGCCGTATATCCTTTTGCTATAAAACTTTGTGTTGTTTTGGCAATTACCTCCTGTGTTTCGGTGCTATTATCGGTTACAAACTGACTTAATTTCAAGAAGTGTTTTTTGCTTAAAAATGCCATCGCATTCTGCATAATACAAAAACCAATAGTGCTGCCCCAGAAACGTCCTGAAACTCCAATAATTCCTGATGACGCAGCCATTTTAGGCGGCACTGATGATGTGGTGAACAAAATCAAAGGCACAAACAAAAGTCCCACTCCGATTCCCTGCAAAACGTACGGAATTATAATATCACTCAAAGCAACGTCGGGCACAAAAAGAAACGTAAACCAAAAATGAAACAAGGCTATAAGCGAAAAACCAATCAGAAAAATATACTTTGTGGATATTGATTTTATCAAAAAGAAAGCCGCCAGAATTAATCCGATCACATTTCCCAGTCCATTAATGTATTGCACTCCGGCCACGCGGGACGGATCCCAATTCCAAATCTGGAACATAGCAGCATGACAAAGATTAAGCGTTGCTCTGCTGATATAAAAAAGAAAAAACAATAAAAATCCGATTCGAAGATTGGCATATTTAAAAACTTCGAAGTTAAAACTCGGTCGTTTTACCGAAAGCTCTTTAAAAACAAACAAACCCGCCGTAATCAAAGCAATCATCAACATAAGAATCATTTGAGACGATTCGAACCAGTATTTTTTCTCGGCATACACAAAAAAATAAGCTCCTGTGAGAATTGCTGTCAACACCAAAACATAACTTATCCAATCGATCTGATATAACGGAATTTTCTTTGTAATCCGATGACCTTTAAACGTAATCCATATCAAAAAGACATTCAAAACCTGCAGCATTCCCGAAACGTATAACATGTATTTCCAGTCGTAATGATCCAGAAACCAAACAGCAATATTCATAATAAATGGCGTTGACAATAATAATGCCCCATAATAAAAGGAGAATCCAATTACAATTGCATTTTTAGAATTAAAACGTCCTATCAACAATTGTCTAATAGTAATTACGGGTAACGCCATTAGAATTCCTTCGAAGACCCTGAGTAGCAAAAAAACAGTAAAATTAGTAACGTATGCTGACGAAACTATCGTAATTCCCACCAGGGAATAAACCGCCATAAGGTAGTTTTTTGTCGGAAAAAAACTATAAAATCGAGCTTCAATCAAAATTGTTGCCAGTAAAGTTCCGTAGGTCACACACATTGCGAACTGCAAATCTTCGGGTTCAATATCCAAAAAACTTGCCGCATAGGTTACGTTTGAAGTATATACTCCAAGCAAAATCATAGAATGCAGTAAACAAACAAACAGAATAATTACAATTGCCCAATTGGGAACCCAGGATTTAAAAATGTCTTGGTCATTCATTTTAATCGTGTTGAGCAATAACGGTTGTATTCATTCCAGCTCTTAGAAAATCTGTCTGCGCATCATTCTCCTGAAGTTTTATTTTTACCGGAATTCTTTGTTCAATTTTCACAAAATTTCCGGTAGCATTATCCGGTGGCAATAATGAAAATCGGGCGCCACTTGCAGGTGACAACGAGGTAATCACGCCAACAAAATCTCTCCCTTTTACCGCATCTGCTTTAACAGTTACTTGCTGCCCTACTTTTAAGTATTGCAGTTGTGTTTCTTTAAAATTTGCTGTCACCCATTTTTCTTTACTTACAATAGCAACCAACGATTGCCCTTCTTTAATTAGTTGTCCAGGCTGAATAGTTCTTTTTCCAACCCAACCGTCATAAGGCGCCGTAACAACCGTATAAGACAAATACAAAGCCGCATTGTCTGCGATCGCTTGCTTCGAATGAATTACTGTTGTCGCAGTAGGAACATTTGCCGCTGCCTGAGAAGTACTTAAACTTGCCAATTGAATTCGGTTTTTGATCTCCTGACAATGCGCCTGAGCCAATTCGTAATCTGCTTTCACTTTTTCTAATTGTTGTTGCGTTGCCGCTTCTTCTTTTACCAAAGCTCTGTATCGATCGTACTCTGATTTTGCCTTCCATAAATCGGTTTTCGCAGCCAATAATTGCGATTCACTAATCGCCGAAGTCCCAGATGTTGTTTTTACATTTTTTTCAGCAACAACACTATTTTGTTTCGCATTTTGAACATCGGCCAAAGCCACATCCAACTTTGATTTATATTCTCTGTTATCTACCACAACCAGCGTATCGCCTTTATGTACCAACTGATTTTCTTCGTAACGAACTTCCTGAACATAACCCGTAATTCGGGACATAATCGGAGTAACATATTGCTCTATTTGCGCATCGTTGGTTTCTTCGTGGTTTTTAGTAAAAACATAAAACCAGATTCCCAAACTAATTCCGCTCACAATAAGCACAATTGCTACTAATTTTACAAAAACATGAAAAAACGCACCGGTCTTTTTTCCTTTATTTGCCATAAATTCTATTCCTAATTTTTATTGAATTTTAAACTCTTCTTTTAGCATTCCTGCCGTGCGCAACAATTCGTAATGTTTCATTGCCGCGTCAATACGGGTTGAAATTTTATTGAATTTAGCTTGCAATAAAGCATTATCTGCATCGACCATTTCGGTCACCAAAACCAACTGATTGAAGTATTTCAGTTTTACAATGCGGTAATTCTCATTAGCCAGTTCCAAAGCCTTATCGACCACTTTAAATCTTTCGAGGATTTCCTGATATTGGGTATGGTTTCTATACAATTCGTCTTTTACCTTGTCTTTTACAATTTCGGATTGCAGGACCTGCCACTGAATTTTGGTGTTCGCGATCTCTACTTTGGTTCTGTTTTTATACAAACCCGAAAGATCAAAACTGGCTGCGATACCAACTTGTCCCAATGAATACAGATACGGATCTGGCGGGAAGAACTTATAATTCGGATAGTTTAAACTGTAATTTCCAAAGAAATGAATACTTGGGTAATAATTCCCTTTTACCAAATTCAATTCTGTTTTTTTGACTGCAAGTTCCTGACTGGAAATTCTCATTTCTTCGTTTTGCAAAGCATGAGTCATATAAGAGTCATACGGATCAATACTATTCATTTCATCAATATCTGCCGTTGTATCAATAGCTATCTCTTGCTCTTCGGATACTTGAAGCAGCGTTTTGAAATCATGAAGTGCAATTTTGATATTTTTCGAATTTGTCAGCGCATTCAATTCCCGATCCGAGAGTTGCAACTCAGCACGAATCACTTCGTTTTTAGTTACCGTACCGTGCTTTTGCAGCGATTGAACTTCTTTGAGTCGGTTGTATTCTTCTTTGATATTCTCTTCAATGATTTTCTGAAGTTGCATCATTTTGTAAATCCCCAAATAGGTTCCAATGACTTCCAATTGAATATCATTTTCTGATTTCTCCTTTTTTATAAGGGCGATTTTACTTTCCTGATTGGCAATCTTAATAGCATTGTTGATTTTATTCCCAACATAAATTGGCATTTTAACAGCGGTACCAACCTGATAGATTTCAGGAATTGTATTGGTAACTTCTTTGTCTTTCAGGAATCCTCCTTTGAATTCTGTCAAATTGGTGATTCGCGAATACATTCCGTTCAATTCAACTTCAGGCAAACGAAGTTCTTTGTTTTCTTTAATATTTTCTTTTGAAAGCGTAACTTCAAGATTGGATTTGAGAATATTTCTGTTGTGCTCTCTGGCTATTTTAATTGCTTCTTTTAATGAAATCGTAGCAACCTGCTGAGCGTATGAAGTGGTAAATCCTATAAAAAAAAGAAACAAAGTCAATCTTTTAAGGAATTTTTCCGGTGTGGAAATCGGTTTTATAAGGAACATGAATACATAAAATAAATTATGATGCAAAGTTCCTGCATTTTTTTAATGACTGATACTTCTAGAAAGTCAATAACATATTCATTTCGGACATTTCCAAAAATTCTTATTTTAAGCGAAACCGTTTTAAACTATTGAAAATAATGCGCTAAATTCTCACGCAGATTTTGCAGATTAAGCAGTTTTTTTTTAATCTTACTAAAGGCGGAACTTTGCGGCGTGAGATGTTAGTAACCAACCAGGATTCTTCCTCTTCCAAATATTCAGATGCGATTTCTCCTTCGTCAAAACAATAAAAATCCGCACAATCTGCTAAATCTGCGTGAAACTTCTCTCGCAGATTTAGCAGATTTTTTTAATCTTACTAAAAGCGGAACTTTGCGGTGTGATATGTTAGTAACCAACCAGGATTCTTCCTATTCCAAATATTCAGATGCGATTTCTCCTTCGTCGAAACAATAAAAATCCGCCCAATCTGCTAAATCTGCGTGAAACTTCTCTCGCAGATTTAGCAGATTTTTTTTTAATAAAGATGGAACTTTGCAACGTGAATAACCAACTAAGATTCTTCCTTCGTCAAAACAACCAAAATCCGCCTAATCCGCTAAATCTGCGTGAAACAATCTTTATCTAGTTCGTACCAAAATCTCCTCACCTCCCAAATAATCAGACGGGCGTTGTCCTAAAATCTTAAAAAAAGTATTGCTAAACGTAGGAACACTATTATAGCCCACTTCCTGAGCCACTTCTTTTACAGAAAGTTTTCTTTCTAATAATAGCTCAATTGCTTTTAAGATTCTCCTGATGGTATAATATTGAATGAATGACATTTTAAGATCCTTTTGAAACAAGCGATACAAAGAGCGTTCGCTATACCCGAATTCGTGCGCAACCTCAGCAAACAAAATCGTTTCTCCCAGATTGTTTTCTATGTGTCGCAGAATTTTACCCAATCTTGGGTCTTTCGGTAAAGGCAATTCTAAAGGTAAATTGATCAGACAGATTTGAGGAAGAATCGCTTTTATCGCTTTGGCAATTACAAAATTCGGACTTCCATCCTTAAGATCACCGTTCCATTGATTCGTAAAAAGCATCATTTGAAGCAGCAGATTATTTACCGGATAGATTCCTTCATTTTGATAAAAATCATTTTCATTCTTTTCAACAGGAAAATACAGATTTCGCATCATCACATTTTCAGATTTTGGATGAATGCTGTGTTCTACTCCACCCGGAATCCATATAAAATGTCGTGCTGGTAAAAAATAGGTTTTGGTTTCGGTCGTAACAAACACGACATCACCTTCGGCATAAAGCAACTGTGCTTTGTCATGTTTATGCGTCGGAACAAATAATTCGCCCATTACATCATGATGACAGTAAATGCTTTTTTGATCGGCATCTACTTTTTTGATGTAATACTTATCTACTTTATGATTTGTTTGTTCCATCGAAAAATAAAGATTTCAACCGCAAGGAGTGCAAAAGGAAAATCGCAAGGTTTACAAAATACAACCATTACAGCTTTACAAACTTGTTTAAATCCAAACGCTTTTTGCAGTTTAATTTATTACCTACTAAATATAAGGAAGAAAATGAGACGATCGAAAGTACTAAAAATAAAAAAGCCTTTCCGTTAAGAAAGGCTTCTTCCAATATTGCGGTCTGGACGGGACTCGAACCCGCGACCCCATGCGTGACAGGCATGTATTCTAACCAACTGAACTACCAAACCAACTGCGTTATTGTGGGTGCAAAACTACGACAGAAGTTCTGATTTCACAAGCTTTTTCACGTTTTTTAAACAAATAAAAATGTTAATTTTTCGAACACCCTGATAATTAGATTCGTTGAAATTAAAATTCTAATCTTTTAAAATTCCAAATTCCAATTTTGGGGATGAAAAGTCTTCTTTTTTACGCTGTAAATATTTTTTTTCACCATATAAGTGATGTAAGTTCATTTAACCCAAATTACGCAATAGAAACTTCAAAGGAATAAATCTGCGTTTGCTGAGCTTGTTTTTACGGAGTTTCTTGCGGAGATTTCTCCTTCGTCGAAAGGACAAACCGTGTGTGTGTTCTTTAGATAAACTAAATCTGCGTGCAAAAATTAGTCATAAAATTAAAAGGATTCATATTGCTACAATTAAACTTTGCGAACCTAGCGGTTAAGATTTCGACACAATTTTGGAATTTGGGATTTCAAAAGATTGGAATTTATAGAAGCAAATAATTCTCTTCACCACATAAGTGATGTAAGTTCATTTAACCCAAATTACGCAATAGAAACTTCAAAGGAATAAATCTGCGTTTGCTGAGCTTGTTTTTACGGAGTTTCTTGCGGAGATTTCTCCTTCGTCGAAAGGACAAACCGTGTGTGTGTTCTTTAGATAAACTAAATCTGCGTGCAAAAAATTAGTCATAAAATTAAAAGGATTCATATTGCTACAATTAAACTTTGCGAACCTTGCGGTTAAAATTTCGACACAATTTTGGGTTTTGGAATTTTAAAAGATTGGAATTTCTAAGATAAATAATTCTCTTCACCATATAAGTGATGTAAGTTCATTTAATCCAAATTACGCAATAGAAACTTGAAAGGAATAAATCTGCGTTTGCTGAGCTTGTTTTTGCGGAGTTTCTTGCGGAGATTTCTCCTTCGTCGAAAGGACAAACAAAACGCACAACTATTTAAAATTAAAAACTCTGTGAAATTTTTATTCCCCCATAACTTTATAGACTTGATCCCACAATTTGGAATTTGGGATTTTAAAAAATTGGAATTTACAAAAACACCAATTGGTATAAATCAAAAAAGCCATCCACAAAAGTGGAAAGCTTTTCATTGGTCTAACTACTAAACCAGCTACGAGTTACAAATTCGTAGCAAAACAACACAACTAATCTTAGATACCGTATTTGGGCAAAAAAGCCTTTCCGTTAAGAAAGGCTTTCCCCAATATTGCGGTCTGGACGGGACTCGAACCCGCGACCCCATGCGTGACAGGCATGTATTCTAACCAACTGAACTACCAAACCTCTGCGTTATTGCGGTTGCAAAGATAGTATAGAATTTCGTTTCTGCAAGCGTTTTTGTAAAAAAAATAAAATAAATTTTCAAAATATTAGCCAAAGTTTTGTTTTTCAACTAAATATGTCGTGAGTATTTTTTCAAAATTATCGCCAACATTTACCGGAACGTACTTAATTTGGTTCTTTGCACAGGTCAAAG
Organism: Flavobacterium sp. ABG; assembly: GCF_001027725.1. Lineage (NCBI taxonomy): Bacteria > Pseudomonadati > Bacteroidota > Flavobacteriia > Flavobacteriales > Flavobacteriaceae > Flavobacterium > Flavobacterium sp. ABG. The sequence continues at coordinate 87,758 of NZ_LEKS01000013.1, read as the reverse complement.
ACAATTTTTTAAAGTACTCTTCTGCTCTTTTTTCATATTCTTCTTTTACATTATCGGCAAAAATCGACACTTCCTCCCCTGTCTCTACATCTATAAACTTACGAGGGGTGTTGTCAAAGTCAAATTTAAGCTCTGTTTTATCATCGATCACATGAAACAAAACCACTTTGTGTTTATTGTGCTTCAAATGCTGCAGTGCATTAAACAGTTTTTCATCTTCTTCTGTCTGCAACATATCTGTAAACAGGATAATCATCGAGCGGCGGTGTATTTTTTCAGCGATCTGATGTAAATAAGTAATCGTATCGGTGCTTTTTTTGATTTTTGGTTGCTCTAACAATTGCTCTAATTTGTTGAGCAGCATTCTATGATGACGGTCACTTCCTTTTTCGGGAGCGTAATATTCATAGGTATCGGAGAAAACACTCAAACCAACGGCATCACGCTGTTTCTTAAGGATGTTCATCAAAACCGCTGAGGCCAGAACCGAAAAGCCAATCTTCTTTTCATAAAAAGGCTGATTTGATTTTAGTTCCGGATAATGCATCGACGACGAATTATCGACAATAATATGACAACGCAAATTGGTTTCTTCTTCAAATCGTTTGGTATACAAACGGTCTGTTTTGGCAAATAATTTCCAATCGATGTGTTTGGTACTTTCTCCGGCATTATACACTTTATGTTCGGCAAATTCAGCCGAAAATCCATGGAACGGACTTTTATGCATTCCGGATATAAAACCTTCTACCACCTGATTGGCCAGCATTTCGAGATGCTGAAAACTTGAAACTTTCTCTATTTCCGATTCGATTTTCATTCGGTTTCTTTTTTAATTTTTTGAGCACGATATAAACCGTCTGTTGCCTGCAATACTTTTCTTTTAAGAATTGGACTAAACTCCGGATTCTCTTTTAAAAATCGCTGTACTTCGTCAAAAGCATACTTTGAAGAATATTTACCAATGGTATTATTCAACCAGTCCTTTGGAAAGAAAATATCTCCTGTACGTTGAATTTCGTCTGTCAAATCTAATGAAAATCTAATATACTTTTGCGCACTTTCCTGACGTAACGGATGATGTATATTAGCCAAACCAACAGAAACCCACGATTCTTTCTCTCTGTTTTCATCGTCTTTTAAAGACTCTACAAAAGCATTTCGAACGGATTCTTCTTCAGATAAAGAGGGAAGCAGAAACTCAAAACGTTTTTGCTTGTCCGGGTTTGAAATTGTTGTTCTGGTTTTCTCTAAAATCTCAGCTGCTTTTTCATGCTTAAATATAGCCAAATTCATAGCGATATTGGTATAATCGTCTTCGTTTAATTTCAAACCTGAAACAACCGTTTCTTTAGTCCAGATCTTATATAACTTTTCTTTCCCTGAATCTGAATAGGCCATTGAACTAAACAAATTAAACAACGTCTTTTTGATATTTCCCGGTAAATTAGCCTGCAAACGTTCGTAAACGATATCTTCCAATTGTTTTTGCTTTGCATTTTGTTGTTTTTCGGTAAGGAATTTCCAAAAAACCGAACTGGTCTGATTGGCGATTATTTTTAGAACCAATTCATTTTGTTCGCTTTGAATTCCTTTCACAAAACAATCAAACGCTTTAACGGGTAAAACAGTTCCCGTTAAGGTATTTTCATACATATTGCTATAGGTTGAAGCTCTTGCAACCTCATCTTTTAAAGTCAAAACAGTTTCCAGATTCTTCCCATCAAGCGGAAAAACACCATATCCAAAACCGTTGTAATTGTAAACCACACTAATCGGTTTTGGGAGTCCGGTTAACTCTTTTAAAAGAAGGCTTTTACCTTTTAGATTAATACTTACCACTTGCACTTTATCAGGATAAACCAAACCAATTTCAAAAATCTGAGGCCATACATTTGCCGATTTATCTTCTGCTTCTTGTAAAATTTCAAACTTCGAGATTCGGTTTTGGGCATCGTATTCTATTTTGTCTTTCAATAAGGGTCTTCCTGATTTATTCACCCATACCGTACTCCATTTTTGCATATCTAGTGGCGTTTCGGCATCTAGAATTTCAACCAGATTATTCCAATCCGCATTATCATTGGCGTATTTTTTAATGTATTTTTCGATTCCTTTCTGAAAAGCTACTTTCCCCATCGAAGCTTCTAATTGACGCATCATTATAGGTGCTTTGTTGTAAATAATACTTCCGTAAAGAGAACCTGCATCTTTTAGATTTGCTAAGTTTTGCCTTATCGGATGTGTTCCTAATGATCGGTCTTCGGCGTAGGCATTAGCATAGTGGGCTGTAAAAAACTGCAGATTGTGATTGACCTTCGGAAAAATCGGATTCATAATTTTATCTGCCATAAAATTTGCAAATACCTCTTTCATCCAGACATCATTGAACCATTTCATCGTCACCAAATCTCCAAACCACATGTGCGATGTTTCGTGAGCGATTAATTTAGCACGGTCCAGTTTCTCGCTATCGGTTGCTGTATTATCCAAAAACAAAGTTGATTCTTTGTATTGAATGGCGCCAACATGCTCCATTCCGCCATATTGAAAAACAGGAATCGAAGCGTAATCCAGCTTTTGAAATGGAAATTTACAATTCGTATATTTTTCTAAGAAGTCCAACGATTGTTGGTGTAATTTAAAAATAGTATCGGTACTGGTTTGCAGTTTTTCGGGATTGTTTTCCCGATACAACATCGTCATCTGCCTATTACCCGGTTTTTGAGTAACGCTTTTAAATTTTCCGGCAACAAATGAAAACAAGTAGGTACTCATCTTATCCGATTCCCCAAAAGTATATTTCACAAAATCACCTTGTTCTTGTTTGTCCTTTACAAAGCCACCTGCCAAAACCGACCATTCTTTTGGAACCGTAAGACTCAATTTATATGTTGCTTTAATATCAGGCTGATCAAAACACGGAAATAAAGTACTCGCTCGATCCGGGACTAATAAAGTATACAGAAAATCATCGTTGCGGTTTAAGGATAAATTCCCGGCAATAAAGGAAATTACAACTGTATTTTTACCTAAAATTAAATTTTCAGTCGGAATAACGACATGCCCTTTCTCCTGCAAAATGACACTGCTTTTTCCGTTTATTTCGATTGTTTTTAGGTTCTGCGCTTTCTCTTTAAAGTCTAAATACAAAGGCTCTTTTAAAGTAGATAAGGTAAGATTCAAAACCAGATTGGAGTTGATATCCTGCTCTTTTTGATTTGGAATCTCAAATGACAATCCGTAAGACACCTCTGAAATTTGTTGTTTCCGAAAACGGGCCAATTGCTCCGAGACACCGTTGTCTAAAATAAGAGTTCCTTTTTGTTTCGTTTGTGAGCACGCAATTGTTGCGATTGTAAAACAGAGAAGAAAGCTGTAGAAAATTTTCATTTTTAAGGATATTAAGATTTGCTAAAATTAAAGAAGACTTCCTTAGCTTTTACTATAGATCCTGACTTTTTATTCGATTTAATCAAATAGAAATAGGTTGCTGTTAAAATATAACAACAACCTATTGGTAAACTTAATTTCTTATTGGAATTAAATTATTCCTTAATATTCAAAGACTCACACACTTCCGAATAGGACATTTTTGAATAATTCGGCAGTACTTTCTTTGCTGCTTTTACGCCTCCCGGAATAATAATATAACGATATTCTAAACTCTGAGGCAGAGTTAACATTACAGGCTGACCCGGAAAAGCCTCTGCTACGGCTGCTGTAAATCGACAAGAATCAAACGTATGTCTGTATATCAAGATCTTGTTTAAATTGTAAATAGAACTTATTTGATTGGAAGCTCCTCCTGCATCACTGATATAAGGTAGATTGTAAGGACCAAGAGAACCAATACGAAAATACGTCAGGATTACACCACTTTTTAAAATGTCAGCACTAAGCTCCGGTACATTTAAATGTCTTACTCTCAAACAAGTTCCGTCAACCGTTGTATCACGACTTACATAAGGAGAGGTTTTCCAATCGCTATAAATAACATTTGCAGAACCGGTTGCTCCGTTGGTACCATTGGTTCCGTTAGTTCCATCCTTTCCATCTGCTCCATCCGCTCCGTCATCTGGTTTAGAACAAGAAGACAACATGGTTAAGATCATAATTCCCAGCATTAAAAAATTCTTTTTCATTTTTTCTGTTTTTTAAATTATTAATAATCAAACTTGTGATGCTTTTTCAAATAAAAACAACACCTATAGGCCAACGACTTCCTTAATAGACGTCCTTGCATTCTAAAATATTCTGAATCAAAATTTTCAAAAAAGAATTATTCCGTTTGTTGAAAATCGAAACTTAAATCGCCGATGAGCTCTTTTGTTGAAGTATCAGGAAAAGTCTGCGCTGCTCCTTTCGTCCACCTGAATTCATTAAATGTGATATTGGCTGCAACAATTGGGTATTTAACCACAGAAAACAAGCCTCCGTACTGATAAAAATCCTTATTGTTCATACTTATCAAGTACTTTTTGTCTTTTATCAGGTTTAGATCTTCTATTTTTTTCCATACCTGAATATTTGCCTCTTTTACATTTATTATTTCGGTACGCAGAACGGCTCTTGAATCAAAATCCCAAATCGTTACCCGCAACCCCGGACTTGCGCCAGGCAATTTTACCGTAATTGCTTTGATGTTTCCTTTTACAGTAGGGGTAAAAACCAATCCCAACTCTTCTGATGGATTATTCATATAATCGTACCTCTTTAATCCGACTTGAGCAACAACTGAGTTTAACGGGTTCTCCACTTCATAATTTGTGACAGTTTCTTTATCATTGTCGCTGCTGCAGGAGATACTAAAGAGAACAGCCGATAAAACGGTGAAAAATATTTTTATAGTTTTCATAGTCATTTTAGTTTTAAATCTTAGTAAATAGCTCTTATTTAATTCAATAGCCTTAATTTTGTAAAAGTCAAAACGGGACAAACAACAGTTCCTTTTTCTAATGAATTAATTCCAAAACAAATTTGCACGATTAAAACCGACGCAAAAACAGCTAATAGACGAACAACATTTTAAATAGACAGACGACTGTTTTTTTAGTTGTTCTTATCGTTTTTTGCATTTACTAAATTCTGTTTTATGATAAAAAAATACACCTGCATTATTATCGACGATGACGAAATAGACAGATTAACGGTTCTTTCTTATGCAAAGAAGTTCCCTGTGCTTGATATTCTAGGTATTTTTGAATCGGCAGAAAAGGCGCTTCCTTTTATAGAAAAAGAAAAAGTTGACATCTTATTTCTAGACATCGATATGCCGGGGTTAAACGGAATCGATTTTAGAAAACAAGCCTTGGCTATTCCGGTTTGCATTTTTATAACAGCACATCCCGAGCATGCCGTAGAGAGTTTTCAGATCGAAACATTAGATTTCATCGTAAAACCTTTAAAACAGGAACGTTTCACACAAACGATAAATCGTATCGAAGAGTTTATGGAAATCAAACTCAAAGCCTCGCTTTTTGAAGCAAGTATTGGCGGTGATACCATTTATATCAAAGAAGGTCATGAACAAACCAAGGTTAAACTCCATGAAATCCTATACCTCGAAGCCCTTAAAGATTACACACTGCTGATCACAAACAAAAAGAGGCATTGTGTTTTATCGAGTATCGGAAATTTATTAAAAGAAGATCATTTTCAATCTTTTATTCGAATCCACAGGAGTTTTGCCGTTCAGAAACAATTTATTCAAAAAATAAATGCGACTGAAATTGTACTAAACAACAACATCGCTATTCCTGTTGGAAGAAGTTACAAAGAAAACCTAAATCTGTTCTCATGAGAAAAATAGGTTTTTTATTTTTTCTCTTATTTGCGATTGCTGCTTATCCGCAACAAGAGCCCGATTTAACCCCATACAAGTCTACAGAACAAAAACTTAAAGTCTGGCTAAAATATGCCGATACTGCTTTAGATTCAGAAAATTATCCCAAACTGTTATTAATTACAGAGAAAGGAATTGATCTCGCCAAAAACCATCCTGCTTATCTTGGTCGGTTTTACCTTTATCGAGGGATTAGTTATGAATTCAGCAACAATCAATATCAAAAAGCTTTAACAAATTACGAACTCGCGTTACAGTATGCCAAAAGCAGCAAACAAATTAAAACCGAGACATCGGCTTTAATGCGCCTCAATTATACGTATTATGCGCTTAATGAAACAGCCAAAAACAAAGAGCTGATTCTTTACATCAAAAAAGTACTGGATACCACAAAAAGCAATTATATGAAGGCCGTTCTCTACGGAAGTCTTGGAGAATATTATCTGAATTATTCAGAATACGAGCCTTTCATTCAGTATCAGTTAAAAGCAATCAATTATAAAAAACTTCTTGAAAAAAGCGTTGCTAATACCGAGAACATTGGGGTTTCTTATAGCCAGATTGCCAGTGCGTATGTAAAAATGAAACAGTACCATAAAGCCATTGAATACTTAAATGATGCCAAACCTTATATCAAAACTTCTCCCTATATAAGTGCTTTCTCCTGCAACTACTATATGCAATCTTTTGTTGCATTAAACAACCTTGACAGCATTAAGAAATACTACAATTTAATCCATACCTACCCATCGGTAAACGATTCCTTATTTCTTAATTTAAGTTTTGCCAACCGAAGCATGTCTGAATATTACATCGGGAATCATCAGTCGAACACCGCTTATAAATACGCCCAAAAAGCCGTTTTATTTGGAAAAAAATCAAATGATGATGAAATTCTCATGGAGGCCAACACCATAATGGGAAAAGTATGGTATGAAAAAGGCAATTATAAAAAAGCAATCGAAACGCTGACTCTGGCTTCTAAAAGCGCCCTTACTTATGACAAAGAGTCCTTTGTAACCATCAATAAAAAACTTTCTGAAAGTTATGCTGCTCTGGGGAATTGGAAAGAAGCCTACCGATACAATAAAATCTACAGCAAATACAATGACGAAATGCTGCAGGAATCAGCCAAACAAAGTATTGCCAACGCTGAAGCCCACTATCAAAACAAAACGAAAGGGCAGAAAATAAAGAATCTTTCGATTGAGAATACCATAAAAAACATTCAGATTAAAGAGTCGGAGAGACAACGTCTCTTTTTAATTGGCGGACTTAGTCTGGTTGCCATTATTGGATTGTTGTTGTTTAATCAGAGTCGGAATCGCAAAAAAACGAATCAGAAACTGCAGCTTTTAAACAAAGAACTCGACGAAGCCAATAAAATAAAAGCACGCTTTTTTGGCATTCTAAACCATGACTTAAGAAGTCCGATTTCGAATTTAATTCACTTTTTACACCTACAAAAAGAGAGTCCGGAGCTACTCGATGAGGCAACAGCTTTGCGTATGCAAAACAAAATTATTACCGGAGCTGAGAATTTATTATCGTCTATGGAGGATATATTATTGTGGAGTAAGGGACAAATGGAAAACTTTAAACCGTTGCAAAAGAAGGTTACTGTAGCGCTTTTATTCGAAGAAACACAGAAACATTTTTCGAGTGTAGAAAATGTAACATTTGTATTTGAAAATCCCGAAAATATCATCCTTGAAACCGATGAAAATTACCTCAAAACAATCATTCGGAATCTGACCGGAAATGCTATTCAAGCGCTTAATAAAACTTCGGACGGGGTAATAATCTGGAAAGCCCACCAAGAAAACAACAACTATTTTCTTTCTATAACCGACAATGGTTCAGGCGGAACTCGGGAAGAATTTAAAGCCTTATACGATCATTCTGAAGTAATCGGAATTAAAAATGGTTTAGGATTGCATTTGATTCGTGATCTGGCAAATGCCATTAATTGCAAAATCGAAGTGGTGACAGCCCTTGGTTCCGGAACAACTTTCACCATTCTATTTCAATAAAAAAAGGTTTGACTTTCGCCAAACCTTTGAGTATAAATTATAATCTTACGATTACAACAAAGCGTCTAAACTATCTGCATAGGTTTGTTTCGGAGCAACTCCTACTTGTTTCCCTACTACTTCACCGTTATGAAAAACCAAAACAGTTGGTATGTTACGCACACCATATTTTGCAGCAAATTCCTGGTTTGCATCTACATCTACTTTCCCAACAACTACTTTTCCTGCGTATTCGTCACTTAATTGGTCAATGATTGGACCAACCATACGACAAGGACCGCACCATGCTGCCCAAAAATCTACCATTACCGGTTTATCTGATTTCAAAACTACTTCATCAAAAGTAGCATCTGTGATTGCTAATGCCATAATAATTTCATTTAAAGTTCATCCCTTTGATAATTCTCCGGGAACATTTTCTAATTAGTTCTTTAACTTGGGTACAAATTTAGAAATTTAAAACCAATCAAGCGCCATTCGTAAATTAGTTTTCATTATAAATGCATTGTCATTAATTATACCAATAGTAAATTATTTATTCCCACACCCTGAATTACAAGTCATTAAAAGACATCTTTTTAAAAATACTTTCCTTTTTTAATGTATCTTTAATAATTCGGAAAATTCGTTCAGATGAAAGCAACTTTACTTCAAATAAAAGATTTTTTGCAATCAGTGCATTTTAAAAAATATGCGAAACGCTTTGGCCTTTTTGTCTTAGGATGTATAACGCTCCTTCTTATTGCTTCGGGCGCTTTGTCTTTTTATTTCAATCGGAATAAACCGGAAATTATAGCCAAAATCAATGCTAAAATCAACGAAAATATCAATGGAGAATTTCATATTGGCGATTTTCAATACAAGTTTTTAACTGGTTTTCCGAACTTTACGCTAGCCTTAAAAGAAGTCGAACTCAAAGACAAACAATGGAAAACGCACCACCATACCCTATTAAAAGCAAAAGAAATTGAAGTCCGTTTGAATGTCTGGAGTTTGCTGCAACACGAAATCAACATTCGTAAAATCCTGATCAACGAAGCCGACATTTATCTCTACAAAGCCGCAAACGGTTATTCCAATTCTGATATTTTTAAATCTAAAAAGAAAAAATCACCGGAAAACAAATCTGAAACAGAAACCACAATTGGTCAAATCAACCTCAACAACGTTCATTTTATTCTGGACAATCGTGTTGGTCATAAACTTTTTGATTTTGATGTTGCGAGTTTAAAATCAAAGGTAGATTACGATGCTGACGACTGGCAAACGGATTTGTTTTTAAAGACTACTGTTAAAAGTTTAGCGTTCAATACCGTTCATGGGAGTTTTGCCAAGCAAAAAATACTTCAAGGTACATTTGACATTTCGTACTCGTCTGAAAACCAAAAAATAAACGTAGACACCAAAGGCTTAAAAATCGGAACGGACTCTTTTGACATCATTGCTTTTTTTACGGTCGGAAAAACAAATTCTCCGTTCGGAATCAATATCGGAACTACCATTTTATGGCAAAATGCGTCGAACTTATTATCGGATAACATCAGTTCTAAGCTTAACCGATTTAATCTAAAAAAAGAAATCAAGGTCAATTGTGACATCAAAGGGGATTTTAATGATCAGGGCGACCCCAGAATTGTCGTTCAGGCCGAAATCGCCAACAACGAGCTCACTATTCCCGACGGACTTTTTACCGATTGTAATTTCAAGGGGATTTTTACCAACAATTTCAAACCAAAAGAGGGGTTTAATGATGCCAATTCGGCTATTGTTCTGAGTCATTTCTTTGGAAAATATCAAAAAATGCCCATTAAAATTCCGCAGGTTGTCATCAATAATTTAGAAAATCCCATTGCTACAGGAAACATGAGTTCCGATTTTGATATTCAGAATATTAACGAAATGTGCAGTGACAAATGGATTAATTTTACAAGTGGTCATGCGCATGCGGGTTTGAAATTTCAATTTAATATTGTCGATTTGTACATCACCAAACCCCGATTTACCGGTGATGTCAATATCAGTAACGCTTCTTTTGATTATATTCCTAAAAAGATTCATGCTAAAGAAACCAACATTCAGCTCAACTTTACTCAAGAAGCACTGCTCATCAAACAAATTACCTACAAACATAAAAACAACAGTTTTCGCATAGACGGAAAAATCGATAATTTCCTCAATCTCTATTACGATGCTCCCGAAAAAATGGTAATCAACTGGAATATCTATTGTCCGAATATCGACGTCAAACAATTTCTGGGAATTCTAAAAAACTCTCAAGCCAAAAAAGTAGCGCAAAAACCGGTTAAAAATGTCAATTTTTCGAATCAAATGCGCTCCGTAATCGAGAAATGTGCCGTTGTTATCAACCTCAAAGCCGACAAAATCAATTACGGAAAACTAACCGCCACCAACACCTCAGCTACAATCCAGATGATTAATTCGAAGCTGTCGCTAAAAAACGGTTCGTTACAAACTTCCGGCGGATCAATTGCTTTTAGCGGGTCAATTGAGCCAAGAGGGAACAATTACACCTTTCAATCTAATGCACAGGTTAATCGGGTTGATATTGCGAGTTTTCTACGTTCGTTCAACAATTTCGGAATCCATTCTTTTAGTCCAAAAGACATCAAAGGAAAACTCAGTTCTCATGCCAATGTTACCGGTTTAATCAACGACAAAGGCGAACTCATCACCAATTCTATGACCGGAAATCTGGGCTTTACTGTCAATCAGGGTGCCTTATTGGACTTTGAACCCATTGTAAGGATTGGCAAGTTTGCGTTTCCGTTTCGTGACGTCAAAAACATCACTTTCAGCGATTTGTCCGGTAATGTAAATCTACGCGGAGAAAGAATCGACGTTCATAATTTAACCATCAGTTCGAGTGTTTTAAATTTTGATGTCGAAGGGATTTATTCCTTTGGCCGTGGTACCAATCTGGCCCTCACCATTCCTTTACGAAATTCCAAAAACGATGTAAAACTCGCCAGCAAAGCTGAGCGTGATGCGGTTCGGGAACGCGGGATTGTGCTGCATTTGATTGCGCTGGATGATGAGGGGAAGATGAAGATTAAGTGGGGGAAGAGGGGGAAGTAAGATTATTTTTTTAAAAACTTTTGCCAACGAATTTCTAAAGCATCTTGACTAGGTTTTTTACCCCCAACAATTAAGAATTTGTTTTGTAAAATTTCATAACCTTCTTTTTTAATCGCTTCGTTCAAATGCACTTTCATTTCTTTCGGCTCAATACCTATTAAGTCCAAATCAAAAAGGGTATGAATATCCGATCGCAAAAGCAATCCATTTGTTGCATCATTATCTTTTTCTCCTCGATAAGGATTAATATGTGCCGCTTCTATCACATCCAATATTTCACAACCCGTAATCATGCATTTATCTCCATATAATTCACGTAAAGAATCTCTGAATTTTTGTTGTCCCCTTCTTGCATATATGGCTTGAAATATTTTAGGCCTTTCATCTTTATTTGTGGGAACGTAATTATCTTCAATAACATCACCCAAATAATTTTCGGATTCCTCTGCCGAAGGATAAATAAAATTTTCTTTTAAAACATTCATTTCTACCTCATAATACTTTGCGAAAAAATCTTCGCTAATATTCTGCATAGACATATTTCTATTATATCCATTATGATAAAAAGGTTTTAGCTTATCGATAGTAACAAGTTCTTTTGGCAAAATGAAACTCGAGGAATAATATGCTTCGTATTTCTTTACCTCAATTTCCTCAGAATCGGGAGCTGCAAATTCATGCCCCTTATTACAACGATATTCTGGAGTTTTGGTTATTCTAGCTTCATAGTTCGTACTTCTACAAACAGGACATCTTCGTCTTTCTTTTTTACCTTTAAACTCCACTACTTCTAATATCTTCGCTAAACCTAGAACTTTCTTTTTATCTATAATAACTGCAATATCACCCGACTTAATTTGCTTATGATTTGCAACTGCATCATCATATACATATTTTGTTTCAATCTCATCTTTATATCCATTAGTGCTTTTATAAGTGACGTCTTTATCCGCAACTGATTTCAAAGCCCAATAAAATGTGGTATTTTTTGGCTTGGTCATTTTTGGTCTTAATTTCAAGTAAAAATAAGTTTTATATCCTTATTATATTAAATACACATATTAGAAAATGCATTAATTTATCTCCAAACTATTTGTATAATTCACTCCTGCGTTGGAATTGACAAACGAGGCGTAAAATCTCAAAAAAAAATCTTAATGTTTTATTAACTCAATTGTTTTTTAATTGATAAAATAATAGCTTTGAGAAACAAGATCTAAACCAATCAAGTATTAAACATATAAACAATAAGTAATATGAAAATTCAAATTAACACCGACAAAAACATTGAGGGACACGAAAGATTAGAGGCTTATTTTTCTGGTGAATTAGAAAAAACACTGGCTCGTTTTGAAGACAAAATTACACGCATAGAAGTACATTTCGGAGACGAAAATGGTGAGAAATTCAGTCTGCACGACAAGAAATGTGTTATTGAAGTTCGTACCGCAAAATTGCAACCGGTTACGGTTACAGAACATGCCGAGAGTATCGAAAAAGCCTTTCAGGGTGCCTCTGCTAAAATTAAAAAATCACTTACTACTACTTTCGAAAAAATGAAAGCGTATTAATCTACATATTAACAACTAAAAAATGGCATTGTCTTACGGGATAATGCCATTTTTTAGTTTTCAGCTGTTTTTCCTGCTCTCAAAATTTATCAATCAATTAAGATAATAATAACGGTTTTCGGTATTGCATGAAGTAAATTTGCAGCCCCTAAAGAGCGTCTTTTTTACCTTACATGAATTGATTACTGTTTTAGGTTTTTCAATAACAAATCATTTAAAATACATCCATGAAAAAGCAACTACTCGTATTACTAACAGCAATTTTTATTGGCTTTGGTGTAAATGCGCAAGTAAAAACAACCGAAACAACGGTACTGGTTCTGATTCATTCTCAAAACGGAGGAACCTATAAAATGGCAAAAGCAATCGCCGAAGGAATTCAGGATTATCCGAACTCAAAAGCAATACTTAAAAGAGTTCCCTCGATAAATTCAAAAGAAAAATTAAACGCTGATGTAGAAAAACTACCTGTTGCAACGATAGAAGAATTAGTCAATTATGATGGAATCGCTTTTGGAAGCCCCGTTCATTTTGCTAACATCAGTGCAGAGATGAATTCTTTTTTCAGTCAGAGCATCCCACTTTGGACATCAAGAGCTTTAGAAGGGAAACCGGCAACCGTATTCATGTCCGCAGGATCGGGAGCAGGAAAAGAAGCCGCCATTTTATCTTTTTGGAATATCCTTGCCTCACACGGGATGATTATTGTGCCAACAGGGATTATGGGAACTGCAACTTTAGACAAAACCGTTCCACAGGGAAATACACCTTTCGGAGCCACGTCATTGGCAGGATCAACCGGAACAAGACCTTCTGCAAGTGAATTGAATCTCGCGAAGGAACAAGGAAAAGCTTTGGCCAGAGCTGCTTCAGGATTGAAAAATACCGAAAGCGCTAAAATTATAAAAACAACTTCGGTAGAATCTAAAGTTGGTTTTGACATCAATAAAACATTAAAAGACAACAACATTACACTTCCCGAAGCTCCAAAACCGGTTGGGAATTATGTGCCGTTTACCATTTCAGATCATAAAGTTTACATCAATCAAGTAGCTTTAAAAGACGGTAAAATTCTAAATCCAGGTAAAATTGGCGCAACCGTTACAGATGAACAAGCCAAGGAAGCTACTTATCAAACGATGCTAAATGTAATTGCGGTGCTAAAAGAAGCTTGCGGTGGTGATTTAAACAAAGTAAAACAATGTGTACAATTAACGGGTTATTTTAACACTACTCCGGAATATACGCAACATGCGGCTATCATGAACTCAGCTTCGAATCTTACTGCTTTGGTTTTTGGAGAGAAAGGTAAACATGCCAGAGCTACAATTGGGGCTTTTTCGCTACCGATCAATTCGGCTGTGGAGATTCAGGCGGTTTTTGAAATCGAGTAAGGGGTTGGAAATTCCAAATTTTTTAAATTCTAAATTCCAAACTTTTAGAGGTTAAAAGGGGCTTCGACTTCGCTCAGCCTGACATTTGGAGGGGGAGACAGAAAAAACTTTGCTACTTTGCGAGAACCCAAAAGCAAGCAGGCTTAAAAACCTATGACAAAATAAAAAACCCGAATACAAACTTCTGTATTCGGGTTTCTATTTATATGAAATAATGTTTTACGATTTTGGTAAAGGCGCACCAACGGCAACATCACAACGATGTCCGGGTTGACCGTGTGCGGGATTCATTCCTTCGGCTACTTTTGTTTCGGTTTCTGTACTTAATAAGGCCGGAACTGCATTGTTTGCAGCTGGTGGTGTTACCGTAAATTTCTGTGTAGAAGTTCCGCTTTGTGAAGGAGTTCCTGCTTGCGAAGTCGCCACTGGCTTAGTGCCTACCGGAGAGTTCAACGGTGATCCGACCGGAATATCACATCTGTGTCCGGGTTGTCCATGTGATGGATTCATTCCTTTAGCAACTTTTACAGGAGCTGCCGCCGTTGTTGTCGTTGTAACTACGGGCTGATTCGGTTTTACCTGTACGGTTTGTACCGGTTGTCCCGCAGTTGTTTGCTGCGTTTGCTGTGCTTGTGTCGGAGCTGAATTTAAAGGTGCCCCAACGGCAATATCGCAACGATGTCCGGGTTTTCCGTGTGCCGGATTTATCCCTCCTGTTGCATTCATAACCGTATTTTGATTGGCAACGGGTGCCTGAACTACCGGATTGACTTTCGTCGTATCTTTCATCAATCCTAATTTTATCAATTCTGATGTTGGAGTATTCTCCTGTGGTTCCAGTTCTTTTTTACAAGACACTAAAACTAGAGAAGAGATAATCAGGGAACTTATAAAGATTTTCGGGTTCATAACAGTGGTATTTTAAAGTAATCAAATATACTGGTTTTTGATTGATTTCTAATTTGTATTTTATTAAAAAAAATTGAAACCATATAAGTGATGTAAGTTCATATTAATAGTATGCTAAACTTTAATGGGTTTGAAATCTTTGTCTTGATTTAACCGCAAGGTGCGCAAAGGTCTACGCAAGGTGCGCAAAGTTTTTTTCACAAAGCTTTGCGGACTTAGCGTTTAAATAAACACAGCAATAAAAATTCTTTGCGCACCTTGCGGTTAACCCTCACACAGAACCACAAAGTTTATATGAACTTATATCACTTATAGGATTTAAAAAACTTTTACTATATTTCTTAACTCTAAAACCAAATAATCTCACTTATGAAAAAAGCACTGTTACTCCTACTCTTCATCACCACTTTTGCGAATGCCCAAAATGCCGAAAAAGACAAAATCAATCAAATACTGAACAGTTGGCACAAGGCTGCTGCCGATGTAAAGTTCGATGCTTATTTTGATTTAATGGCCGAAGATGCCATTTTTATTGGCACAGACGCCACCGAAAACTGGGTAAAACCAGACTTTAAAACATGGGCAAAACCCTTCTTTGACAAAGGAACAACTTGGAATTTCACCACCTTAGAACGTCATATCTTTTTTGATAAATCCGGAAAAACAGCTTGGTTTGATGAATTACTGAATACACAAATGAAAATCTGCCGCGGATCGGGTGTTTTGGTAAAAGTTGGGAAAGAATGGAAAATTCAACATTACGTTTTATCCATGACTGTTCCGAATGACGAAGTTGATGCTGCCATTAAAATAAAAGCTCCAATTGAAGACGTATTAATCGCAAAACTTCAGAAAAAATAAACATTTCTCCGTTTTCTTATTACAATTATAACTTTTCGAACCTCTTATAGAAGTAATCTCTCATATACTTGTAACACATTTATCAATTAGGGCTCTTTTTTTGATAGTCAAAATAGAATACTATCAAAAAAATGAGCCTTGTTTTGAAAAATTAACTAAAATTAGACAATAGCCCCTGTTTTTCAAGCCATTAAATCCTTAATATTTATTTTTTCATAACTTTAACCCTAAAAAAAAATAGGGTTCACACAAAGTATTTGAAAAATGAAAATAGAAAAACGCTGGATCATTTCCTTTATTATTATCAGTATTGTTTGTATCACGGGAGCCTTTTGGCCAACTGTTACAGAAAACAATTATGTATTGTCTGAATTTGGCACCACCGATCATATCGTACCTGCCGATGTTGCCTGGATGTTGACATCCTGTTGTCTGGTTTTGATTATGACTCCGGGATTGTCTTTCTTTTATGGTGGAATGGTCGGTAAGAAAAACGTTATTTCGACTATGTTACAGAGTTTTATCTGTTTGGGGGTTGTAACACTTTTATGGGTAACAGTTGGTTTCAGTCTGGCTTTTGGTGATCCTGTCGGTTTTGGCTCAGGAGACCATTTTTACAGTTTCTTTGGCAATCCGACCACTTTTGCTTTTATGGATTATGTGGGCGTTCTTCCACATAAAAAACTGGCCAGTACGATTCCGTTTATGTTATTTGCTTTGTTTCAAATGAAGTTTGCCATAATTGCTCCGGCGATTATTACGGGTTCATTTGCAGAACGCGTTCGTTTTATTTCCTATTTAATTTTTATCAGCTTATTTACTATTTTCATCTACGCCCCTTTATGCCACGTGGTTTGGTATCCGACCGGTATTTTGGGAAGTTATTTTGGTGTGAAAGATTTCGCCGGAGGAACTGTAGTACACATGAGTTCGGGTTTTGCAGCACTGGCCGGAGTTTTGGTTTTGGGAAAAAGAAAAAACAGTTTACATATCCCCACCAATATTCCTTTTGTATTGTTAGGAACGGGTATGTTGTGGTTTGGCTGGTTCGGATTCAACGCCGGTTCTGCTCTTGCTGCCAACGGAACGGCTGCAATGGCATTTGCGACTACCACTACTGCATCGGCAGCAGCAATGTTGACCTGGGTTTTCTTTGACAGAATGAACGGCAGAAAAGTTTCGGCTTTGGGAGCTTGTATCGGAGCGGTTGTCGGATTGGTTTCTATAACACCTGCTGCGGGTTATGTTTCGGTTCCTGAGAGTATGTTTTTTGGGTTTATTACGGCTTTGGTTTCTAATTCTGTAGTCAATTGTAGTCTTTCCAGAAGATTTGATGATACGCTAGATGTTTTTGCCTGTCACGGTGTTGGTGGTATTATGGGAATGATTCTGACTGCTATCTTTGCTCATGGCGAAAATGCCAGTTTATTACACGGTGGCTGGAATGTCTTTGGGCATCACATGATGGCATTGGTTTTGGTTTCGATCTTTACTTTCTTCGGGGCGTATTTCCTATTCAAAGTAACCAATTTCATTATTCCATTGCGTGTTTCTGAAGAAAACGAACATATTGGTTTGGATTTATCGCAACATGACGAAACACTCGATCCAAAATTATTAGCGGTTGCGGAAGTAGAATATCATTAAAAAGAGTAACACGAATTACACTGATTTTCACTAATTTTTTATGCTTTAACACTTAAAAAAAACGAACACGAATTACACTAATTTTCACTAATTTCTTTGTCCTTAAACTTTATGCGATAAAATTAATTCTTGTAATAGTGGCGAAAAAACTAAAAACAGATTAAAAACAGGCCACAGATTAAGGGATTAAACTGATTTTTCATTTCGAATACTTTATTAAAACAAGAAAATCACTTTAATCTTCTAATCTGTGGCAAAAAAATCAATCCTACTAATCGTTTTTAAACCGTTACAGGTAATTCATTCGTTTATATTCCTTAATTTTGCTGAAAATTTTTGTAAAAGTGGGAAGTAAAAATAAACTAAAAAGATTCAGAGAAAACGAAACATTTCAAAACGTTTTTCAACCAACCAGAGAAGAAGTTGTAGGCAATTTAATGCCCTTAAGAGGAAAATGGAATTCTGATTTCTTTAAAAATGACAATCCATTAGTTTTAGAATTGGGATGTGGAAAGGGTGAATATTCTGTTGGATTAGCAGAAAAATATCCCAACAAAAATTTTGTCGGAATTGATATCAAAGGCGCTCGTTTCTGGAGAGGGGCTAAAACCGCTGTAGAGAACGGTTTACATAACGTTGCTTTTGTCCGAACGCAAATTGAATTGATCAATCATATTTTTGCTGATAATGAAGTAGATGAAATCTGGATTACTTTTCCGGATCCGCAAATCAAATACAAAAGAACGAAACACAGAATGACAAACTCTGAGTTTTTGCAGTTGTATAAAAAAATCCTTAAAAAAGACGGTGTTGTAAACCTTAAAACCGATAGCGAATTTATGCACGGGTATACCCTTGGATTATTACACGGTGAAGGACACGAGGTTCTATATGCGAATCACAATGTATACAAAAACGAAGGAAGTCCGGAAGAAGTTACTGCTTTTCAAACTTTCTATGAAAAACAATATTTAGAAATTAATAAGGCAATTACGTATATTCGTTTTAAAATTAAAGACTAATTTAATTTTAAAATCAACTTTTTATAACCCATCAATCAACTGAATGGCATTACTTACTCCTTTAATTTCTGGTTTCATAGCTGCTTTCATCGGAATTATTCCGCCCGGATTAATCAACATGACAGCCGCTAAAATAAACCTAAAAGAAGGAAAAAAGAATGCTTTATGGTTTACTGTCGGGGCCGTTCTGGTTATTTTATTTCAGGTTTCGCTCGCTGTTTTGTTTGCGCGTGTAATTGATAACCGTCCGGATGTTGTGACTTTATTACGTGAAGTTGGTTTTGGTATTTTTTCTATACTAACGATTTATTTTCTGTTTATAGCAAAAGAACCTAAAGCCAAAAAATCAAAAATTAAAAAGAGCAGCAAAAGAAGCCGCTTCTTTTTAGGCATGCTTCTTTCGGGTTTAAATTTCTTTCCGATTCCTTATTATGTGGTTGTGAGCGTCACTTTGGCCTCTTACCACCTTTTTGCCTTTGAAAACAACATTATCTTTACTTTTGTTTTAGGTTCTGTTTTGGGTTCCTTTATGGCTTTATACAGCTATATTGCTTTCTTTGGAAGGATCGAAAAGAAAACAGATTATATGATGCGAAACATGAATACCATCATTGGGAGTATCACCGGACTGATCTCTATTGCCACGCTTTTTAATATTCTAAATTACTATTTTAGTTAAAAAATACAGGCCACAGATTAAAGGATTAAAATGATTAATGATCTGTAGTGCAAAAAAAAGTTGCCACGAATTGTACTAATTAATTCGTATAATTCACGGTGCAAAATAAGAATGATTAATATCTGTAGTGCAAAAAAAGCTAACACGAATTGCACTAATTACACTAATTAATTCGTTTAATTCGCGGCGAAAAGATAAGAATAATCAAAACTTAATTAAGCTAACGTTTTATTTATCAGTCGTGTAAATTTATTTATATAGAATTAAAAAAATTCACACCCATTAAAATCATTGAAATCTTTTTAATCTGTGGCAAAAAAAATAATTCGTGCCAATTGGTAAAATTAGTAGCAAAAAGATCATGATAATCAAAACACATTTAGTGCAACAATTTACAAGCAACATAAAAAAGAGTTAGATAGGATTATAAAGACTATATAATTTGTGCAAATCTTTTAATCTGTAACAAAAAATCAACTTATGGCTGAAGAGAATTTTTTCGAAAGAGTTTATACTATTGCCAGACAAATTCCTTACGGAAAAGTAACTTCTTATGGCGCTATTGCAAAAGCTTTAGGAACTGCTCGTTCTGCACGAATGGTGGGTTGGGCAATGAATGCCTGTCATGATATGGATGATATTCCCGCACATCGGGTGGTTAACCGAAAAGGCCTTCTGACCGGAAAACATCATTTTGACGGAACTAATCTAATGCAACAACTACTCGAAAGCGAAGGGATTAAAGTCGTCAACCATCAGATAATAGATTTTGAGAAGCATTTTTGGCAACCTGAGATAGACTTATAGTGTGTTTTTTTCACCATATAAGTGATGTAAGTTCATATTAACGTTACGCTAAAACTAAGCTTTGCCTTAAACTTTACGCAAAGAGTTCGCAAAGTTTAAATGAACTTACATCACTTATATGGTTTAAACCTTTTTTAAATAAGACAAATAACAAAGTTGGTTTTATCTTCATCTGTCTGGTAGCTTAAATAACCGCCATGTGCTTCTATAATGTTTTTAGAAAGCGTTAAACCAATTCCGGCGCCGTCTTTTCTGGTGGTGAAAAACGGCAGAAAAACTTTGTCTTTTATAGCCGGATCAATCCCTTTTCCGTTATCTGAAATAATGATAAAAAAACGATTGTTCTCGGAATAACTGGATAAAAACATCTTCTTTTCACTTTTATCTTTCAACGCATAAACACTGTTGGTAATTAGATTAATAATCACTTGCTCCATTTGATTTTTATCAATCAGAATAGAACGTGAACTATTAATTTCATTGATCAATTCGATATTTTCCGCCTTCAGAATGGGGGTCATAATTCTCATACAATCATCAAAAAGCGCATTTATAGGGGTCATTACTTTATTTGGCGTTGGCAACATCGCTAGTTTTCGATAATTTTCGACAAAAACCTGTAAATGATCACTTCTGTTTATAATGGTTGAAATACTGCTTTTGATATCATCAAAATCTTCTTCTTCGAGTGCTTCCTGATCGACAATGTGGAGTAAATTCTGTGAAAGTGCCCGAATTGGCGTCAAGGAATTCATTAATTCATGCGAAATAATTTTCATTAAATTAATCCACGCCTCCTTCTCTTTCTTTTCTATTACACGCTGAATACTATCCAGTAAAATAATAAAATACTCTTTGTTGTAGGTTTTGGTATGGGAAGTTTGCAACATAAAAGTCTGCAAGTCCTGTGCTTCTATTTTAATCGAAATCGCTGTTTTTAACTCGGCAAACTCTACTTTTTCAATTTCATCACAAAGTGACGGCAGATAATTTTTAAGGTATTTCCAATGACTGACTTTTGGAACTTTAAAGAGATTAGAGAAACAATCGTTCATCAAAAAAATATCCCATTCTTCATTCTCTTTTTCTAGAATCAAAGTGGCCGTGTCTATACTATTCAAAATCGAACGGTAAACAAGTTCTTTGGAGGTCTGCTCCTGTTTCTGCACTTTTAAAGTATCGTACAACATGTACAGGTTTTTGAAATTGCCCTTTTTATTCTCTTCCGGAAAATTGGTCGAAAAATCATTTTGCAAGATCGAAAGCAATGTTTTGTCATAAAACAACGATTCATTTTTGATATAGAAATACATCTCAAATAATGCTATGACCATAAAAGCACCAACTAAAATTGCATTGTAGTAAAACGTCTTATAAATTAAAAAAACGCAAAGAAAAAAGAGCGTCATAACCAACAAAACCCTTATAAACAAAACATTATAGAACTTCCAATTTTTCATTATTTTATCTTTTTTTATGCTACAGATTAAAAGGATTGAATTGATTTTCTTGTCACGAATTATTTTTTTACCACGAACGAATTAGTGTAATTTGTGTAATTCGTGTCTATTTTTTTTCGCCACAGATTTTTAATCCTTTTAATCCTCTAATCTGTGGCCAAATTATTCTCACCGCAGCTTACAAATTCTTTAAATCGTATTTTTCAATCCTCCTGTATAAAGCGGCTCTGGATAAACCCAATTCTTCAGCTGTTTTACTAATGTTTCCGTTATGTTTAAATAATGCTTTTTCAATTGCATTTTTTTCCATTTCAAACAATGGATTGTCATCTGGTTCATCTGGTTCATCAAAGTCAAGAATATCCAAATCAGTTACAGAAATGGTATTGTTTTCGGCTAAAATCAAAGCACGTTCAATCTTGTTTTCCATTTCACGGATATTTCCTTTCCATGGGTATTTTTCTAAATAAGGCGCTACATTGTTTTCAAAACGCCAATTCTCCTGTTGGTACTTCTCAGCAATCTTATCTAAAATAAAATCAGCCATCGGAACAATATCATCTTTTCGTTCCCGGAGCGATGGTAAATGAATTTCCATTGTATTGATTCGATACAATAAATCTTCTCTAAAGGTTTTGTTCTTTACTTCCGCCTTAATATCACTGTTTGTTGCCGCAATAATTCTCACATTTAAAGGCCTCGCTTTACTTTCACCCAAACGAGTTACGGTTTTGGTTTGTAAAACATGTAATAATTTAGCCTGAAGATGCAGCGGAATATTCCCGATTTCGTCCAGAAAAATAGTTCCTTCCGAAGCCATTTCAAATCTTCCGGGAGTGTCAGTCTTTGCATCGGTAAAAGCTCCTTTGGCGTATCCGAAAAGTTCACTTTCGAACAAACTATCGCTTAGGGAGCCTAAATCAACATGTACAAAAGGTTCTTTTTTTCGCTCTGAATTCTGATGAATAAAATCGGCGAAAACATATTTTCCGGTTCCATTTTCTCCCAGAATCAAAACGTTAGCATCTGTTCTGGCTACTTTTTCAGCAATAGAATACGCTTGTTTTATTTTAACCGAAGTCCCCACAAAGTATCTTTTCTCTATTATTTCACTCGGCGTTTTCTTATTATTTTTTCTACTTTCAACAACTGCATTATCAATAATTTCGAGTAATTTATCATTGTGCCAGGGTTTTAAAACATAATCGAAAGCACCAATTTTTATCCCTTCAACAGCGGTATCAATTTTACCAAAGGCCGTCATTAAAATAACAACAGTTTGTGGCGAAAGTGTTTTAATTTCTTTGAGCCAGTGAATTCCTTCGCGTCCGTCTTCAAAACCAATTCGATAATTCATGTCCAATAAAACCACATTGATTTCATTTTCACTTAAAATTGAAATGATTTTTTTGGGGCTGTTTGTCGTAAAAATGGTTTCAAAATGTTTTTTGAGAATCATTTTCGCCGAAAAAAGAATTTCTTCCTGATCGTCAACGATTAATATTTGAGCTAATTTTTTTCGCATGGTATTTATTTTTGTTCGATTTCGAACGGTCAACTGTCCATTTTCGAACAGTCCTTTTTTTGATCGCTTTTAAAGTCTCTTTAAAATCAAGGCTTTACAAATAATACTTTTTGTGGCACAATATTTACCTATTGACTATCAGTAAATTATTTAAAGAAATGGACACAGTAATCCCTCGTAAAAATAGAAAATTTAGAAACCTCACAATACTAATTGGTGTTTTTTTAGTTTTGGCAGCACTCTTCTTTTATTCGTTTAGCACTAAAAGAAGTCTAAACGTAAAAGCAAATGAACTGACTGTGCAACAAGTTGAAAAAGCTTTTTTTGAAGACTTCGTTGTTTTTCAGGCCAAAGTAGAACCTTTGAATGTGATGCTTGTAAATGTAACCGAGGGAGGATCGGTAAAAGAAATTTTTGTAGAAAATGGCGCTATGGTTACCAAAGGACAATCTTTGGCCCGCTTGTACAATCCAAATACAGAACTGAACTATCTGACTCAGGAAACAGCCATTATTGAGCAAATCAACAATCTGAATACAGGTAAACTGAATATTAGAAATCAGGAATTGAACTTAACCAAGGATTTGGTTTTAATTGAACATGATTATAATGACGCCAAAAGATTATACGACATGAACTCCAAATTGTTTGCCAAAGATGTGATTTCGAAAAATGACTGGAATACCTTTAAAGAGGGCTTGCGTTTTCAGGAGGAACGAAAAAAGACGATTCAGCAAAGTATTCAAAAAGAAAAGGCAAGCAATCAGGTTCAGATTTCACAAATCAACCTTTCGATACAAACTATGGAAAGAAGTCTGGATATTTTGCGAAACAACAAAAAGAACTTTTTGATCACAGCTTCTGAGTCCGGAAGACTGACTTCATTCGAACCTGTTCTGGGGAAAACATTTCAAGCTGGTGCCAGCATCGGAAAAATAGATTCTAAAAAAGGATACAAACTTATTGCTGATGTGGATGAGTTTTATCTGGAAAAAGTTCGTGAAGGTTTAAAAGGTCAAGTCGAATTTAAAGGAAAAAATCTTGAGGTCTTGGTAACCAAAGTTATTCCGGAAGTAAAAAGCGGTCATTTTACAGTAGAATTAGCTTTCACTTCTAAAGAAAAAATCACATTACAAGACGGCTTAAGTTTTGGCGTAAAACTAATTTTATCCGAGAAAAACAAAACTCTGGTCATCTCAAAAGGAAGCTTTAATCAGGAAACAGCCGGAAAATGGATTTTTGTAGTCAAAGGAAACAAAGCCGAAAGAAGAAATATTAAACTAGGACGCGAAAACCCTTCTTATTATGAAGTTCTGGAAGGCTTAAAAGAAGGCGAATCTGTGATTACTTCTTCTTATACAGATTATAAAGATGTTGAGGAATTATCGATTAGCACTGAGTAGTTAGTTTTCAGTCACAGTCACAGTCGCAGTCACATTTTACAGATAACATTTCACAAATAACAAATAACCACCAATCATCAATCAAAAAACGTTTTTTAACAACAACTTACACCTTAAAAATATGATAACTATTGAAAATTTAACCAAAGTTTTTAGAACCGAAGAAGTAGAAACCTCTGCTTTAAGCGGCATTAACTTAACCATTAAAAAAGGAGATTTTTTAACTATTATGGGGCCTTCAGGTTGTGGGAAATCGACTTTACTAAATATAATAGGATTACTGGACAGCGCCTCTGAAGGAAGTTATAAATTACTGGATCAGGAAATGATCGGCTTAAAAGAAAAAGGAAGAGCGCAGGTTCGCAAAGAAAATATTGGTTTTATTTTTCAAAATTTCAACTTAATTGATGAGCTTTCGGTTTACGACAATATCGAATTGCCTTTGCTTTACAACAATGTAAAAGCTGCTGACAGAAAACCAAAGATTGAAGCCATTGCAGAAAAACTAAACATCTCGCACCGTTTAAAACACTTTCCGCAACAACTTTCAGGAGGTCAACAACAAAGGGTTGCCGTGGCAAGAGCCTTGGTAAACGACCCTAAAATTATTCTTGCCGATGAGCCAACGGGAAATTTGGACAGTAAAAACGGTAATGAAGTAATGGAACTTTTAACAGATTTGCACGCTAAAGGCGCTACAATTCTGATGGTTACCCACTCTGATTATGATGCTTCTTTTTCGCAAAAAACAATTCACATGAAGGATGGGGTTATCTTCTCTGAAAAATTAAATCAGAGAAATGTTGACGTTTTTATGGACGCTAAATAAAAATCAAAATGATCAAATTTATTGTAACTGCAATTTTAATCCTGGTAGGATTTATCTGCAAAGTGATGACTATAGAAAATAAAAATACAGTTTCGGTTTCGGCTTTAACTGAGCTAATTATAAAAGGATAAACAATGATTTCTAACTGGTTCAAAATATTTATTTATCATTTAAAGCAAAACAAATTGTTTTCGTTTTTGAATGTTTTAGGGTTAAGCATTGGAATTGCGAGCATTATTTTCGCCATTTTATATTGGAATAATGAACATTCTTATGATCAATGGAATCCCGAAAAAGAAAACGCTTACATGGTACTGAACAAGATTGGCAGAACAGGCGATACCTGGGGTTCAAACTCCATTCCGTTTGGAGAAACCTGTAAAGCCACAATTCCCGAAATTGAAAAAGTATGTTTTTTTAATACTTGGTACGATGAGGATATTATTAAGTACAAGAGTCAAAAATTATTGGTTAAAAAAATTACTGCCAGTGATGAGAATTTTTTTGATTTTTTTCCTTTCGAAATCTTAAAAGGTGCTAAACAAAATATTCTAAAAGAGAAAAACAGTGTTGCTGTTTCAGAGGATCAGGCCAAACTGCTTTTTAAGGAGGAAGATCCTATCGGTAAATCTATCACATATGGAGGCGCAAATTATACTGTAAAATCTATATACCGCATTACCACACCCTCTTCAATGGAACCAAATTATGTGTTTAGTGGTGTAAAAAGAGAAGGTGATCTAAACAGCTGGGGGAATTTTAATTATGGATTACTGATCAAAATTAAAAAAACCGCGGACGCATCTCTTGTTTTGAAGAAAATGCAAAACGTAAATTATGTAAACCGAACTTTAAAAGATGCAAAGGAAAACGGACAAACTCCTGAGCAGTATCTAAAAGAAAATGGTGAAATAAAAGTAATACTCGATCAGTTAAAAACGTCTCGATTATATGGCACAAAAAGCGCAGCAGGCCAAAACTATCCTGAAGGTATCGGTAATCTGAAATTACTTTATATCATGGGAGGTTTGTCTCTTTTGATTCTGGTTTTATCATTGGTAAATTATATCAATTTAGCAACCGCATCAGCAATCAAACGTGCTAAAGAAGTAGGTGTACGTAAAATTGTCGGGGCTTCAAAAAGTCAGATCATGAGGCAATTTATATTTGAAACGGCAATCATTGTTCTTTTAGCCATTTTGTTTGCCCTGGCCATTGTAGAACTTTCACTACCTTACTATAATACCTTTTTAAACAAAAATTTGACTATGAATGGTAGCGAATTTTATCTGCAACTCATTTTTATTTTTGGATTAGTAATTGTCTGTGCAGGTATTTTTCCCGCCATTTATATTTCAAATTTTGAAACCCTAAAAGTTTTAAAAGGGAATTTTTCAAGAAGCAAAAGTGGTATCTGGGTTCGAAATTCGATGCTTATTTTTCAATTCGGAATTGCAACATTTTTCATCATTGGTGCCTTAATTGTCAATGCACAAGTTGATTATATGACAAACAAAGATCTTGGATTTAGTGGTGATCAGATAATTTCCATTCCGTTTAACAAACCTGATCGCTTGAGAAGAACAGAGCAGTATTTGACAGCAAAGCAGGAAATCAAAAAAATACCCGGCGTTATAGATGTTTCCACATTTGCCGGTTCTTTTGGAGGAAGCACAAGCTCCAGTTCAGGATTTAAACACAATGGTATTTTTGTACAGCCACGAAATGTCGAAATGGATTTTGGCTTCCTGGATATGATGAAAATTAAAATCGTAAAAGGACGTGATTTATCTCCTCAATTTGCCTCTGACACTGTAAGCAATATGCTTATGAATGAAACATTGGTTAAAGCTTTAAATATAAAAGATCCTATAAATACAATTATAACATCGGGTTGGGGAAATGAAAAAGGCAATCTGAAGTTTAAAATTGTTGGAGTTGTAAAAGATTTTAATGTAAGCGGCTTACAAAATAAAATTCCGCCAATGGTCTTTATCAACCTTAAAACTTTAAAATGGAATAATTTTAATAATATTCTGGTAAGAGTTTCTCCAAATAATATGACCGAAACATTAGACCAACTAAGAACGTATTGGAATAAAAATGTAAACCCGGATTATCCTTTTGATTATGAATTTGTAAACAAAGGATTTGCTAAAACATTTGAGGAACATGTAAAACAAAAAAATCTTTTCTTTATTCTAAATATGGTTGTAATTATAATTGCGATCTTCGGATTGTTCGCTTTAGCATCCTTTTCAATGGAGAGAAGATTAAAAGAAATTGCCATCAGAAAAACATTAGGAGCTGAAACTGACATTTTACTGAAAGAATTATCCAAACAATATATTTTTTACTGTTTATTAGGTTTTGCAATTGGAATTGTTCCTGCCTATATTTTATTGCAAAAGTGGCTGGAAGATTTCGCTTTCCGAATCGGAATTTCATTTGTTCCCTTTAGTATTGCCTTACTTTCTTTGTTGGTTTTAACACTCCTGATTGTTTTAACCAAAGCCTATCAAGTCACCAAAATAGATATATTGAAGTATTTAAAATACGAATAGACTTTCTGTTTTTTTTTTTAAAGTTTTCAGTCTCAGTCTCAGTCTTCAGTTCAAAACTAAGACTGAGACTGAGACTGACACTTGTAGACCATTACCATTTTTTTTATCTAAACCCAACAGGTTTCAAAAACCTGTTGGGTTTGTTTTTTTAACGTCGTAAAAATTTATTTCATCGTAACTGAATCTGAATACAGTAATTTATCTAAACTTTCGTCTCTTCCGTAAACGTCAGGAAAAAAACTTATTTCACCATTATCATTTACCCAAGAGGTAAAATAGCCTATGTAAATCGGGATTTTTCTTTTAAGCATACAAGTCGTTTCTTTTTCCCCGCTCATCGCAGTATCAATTTTATCAACGGGCCAATCCGGATCGTCTTTTAAAATCGCAAGTGCCAGATTTTTTGCTTCTTTTACATTGATACAACCATGACTGAACGTACGTTTTTCGAACTCAAATAAACTTTTTGCAGGCGTGTCATGCAGGTAAATATCATTTGGATTTGGAAACATAAATTTAACCAGTCCCAACGAATTTTTAGGCCCTGGTTTTTGTCTTACGCGACCACCGTTCCACTCCATATTATGATCTGCCAGATAATTTTTATCACTGGCCATCTGAAGTTTTAATTCGTTTTTAATAATACTGGTTGGCACATACCAATACGGACTGAAAACAATTCGATCCATATTACCGCTAAAAATTACTGTTTCGGTCATTCGGGTACCCACAAAAATATCCGATACCAGATCATATTTTCCATCCTTCACATAAATCAGTCTGAAAGAAGGAATGTTTACCATAATATATTCGCTGGCCTTGGACAGTTTAGTAGGAATCCATCTGCAACGCTCCATATTAAGCATAATGGTTTTTATACGTTTAGAGATCGGTTCATTCAGCTGATCAATATGCTCTTTCGTTAAAGCATAGTTTAACTTCAGGCCGTATCTTTTTTTGTAGTTCAACACTCCCGCCATAAGCTCTTCGTCATAAACATCACTTTTAGAATCCTGAGCAAGATCTCCAACCACAAAAAGACGTTGTCGCACATCTTTTATCGTATTGGAGATGTCAAAAGGTTTTAGATCTTTATACGTCGCCGCATTAATCGAAATGGGCTGCCACAAATTATCAGTTTCAATTTTTCGGTATTTTTTTAATGCTTCTTGAAGTTTGTAATACTGACCGAATAACAAATTATCATCTTTATTCAGACGATTGGAATCTACAATAAGCGAGTCCAGAATTTTGGGATACGAAATAGTTTTGGCCGGAAGATACCACCCAATTTTCTTGAGTGTTGCCGGATCTACACCCGAATAAACGTTACTGGCGTAAAAAACGTACATATTGGTAAGCAGTAATTCGGTGTCGAGCTCCGTTGGTTTTTCTTCCGAACTTTCATTAAAAGCCTCATCAATCTCGTCTTTATAGGGCATTTTATTTTCTATACCCTGATCTTGTAATACGTTTACTTTCTGATAGAGCAAATTCCCAAATTCAGTGATGTTTTTCTCATCATACCAAATCGATTTGTAATTTCTTTTGGTATAAATATCCAAAACATCCTTCTTGTATTTCTTTAGTTTGGAATATTTTTTAAAAAACTGCTCTATAGAAGCGTCGTCAAGAGAAACTGACTGAAGACTCTTTTTAGAAACAATCCCATTTTCAATATTGACTGATGTATTCTTCGCTTTTATTTCATCAACATCCAATGATGTAAAAGAAAACACTAAAAAACTCATCGCAATAATTACAGTGAAAGAAGTAAAATTTCGCATACTTTTACGGATTAAATTTTTAGAACTTTGTTTAATTACAAAAACATTAAAAAGCTATAAAAACTTCTGAAATACAAGTTTTTAACATTTTCGGAATTACTTGGAAATCATCAATTTGGGATACTCAAATATAGCCAAGATTATTGACAATTAACGCATAAAATCTTCTAAATTAGTGTGCGGCTTTTTCTGCTTAATTTAAAAAAACAGTCCCTAAAACAATCTGTAAAAAAACAACTGTTTTTTTTGAGTTCTTGAAGACGAGAACTTCAAGTTACCTAGAATCATTTTGAACAATCTCGCTATCAACAAATCCAATCTAAAAAAAGTTAAAATTCGAACATAATCCGTTATCTTTGCACTCTGAAATCAGTTTAAATAAAAACAGTTTTTAAATTAATTTCACTCAATAGAAAAACACGACGTTAAAAATGAAATTAGACAGAAAAGAAATTCTTAAAGCTCTAGAAACAATTACTATAGCGGGAGAAGGAAAAAATATGGTTGAAAGCGGAGCTGTTGCCAATGTAATTACTTTTGGCGATGAAGTTGTAGTCGATTTAGTGATTCATACGCCTGCTATGCACATCAAAAAAAGAGCTGAAGATGATATTAAAAAAACAATTCATGAATTAATATCACCTGAAGCAAAAATTAAAGTAAATATTAAAGTAGAAACTCCTGAGAAAAACGAAATTAAAGGTCGTGCCATTCCGGGAATTAAAAATATAATCGCCGTTGCATCCGGTAAAGGTGGTGTTGGAAAATCTACTGTTACTGCAAATTTAGCTGTAACATTAGCAAAAATGGGCTTTGCAGTTGGTATTTTGGATGCCGATATTTATGGACCATCGATGCCAATTATGTTTGATGTAGAGAATGAGAAACCAGTTTCGACTACTGTTGACGGGAAATCGAAAATGAAACCGGTTGAAAGCTATGAGATCAAAATACTTTCTATTGGCTTTTTCACCGCTCCAAGTCAGGCGGTAATCTGGAGAGGTCCAATGGCTTCAAAAGCATTAAATCAAATGATATTTGATGCAGACTGGGGAGAATTAGATTTTATGTTAATCGACTTACCTCCGGGAACAGGTGACATTCACCTTTCGATCATGCAATCGTTACCAATTACAGGAGCTGTAGTGGTAAGTACACCACAAGCTGTAGCTCTTGCTGATGCTAAAAAAGGAGTAGCGATGTTTATGCAGGATAATATAAATGTCCCTGTTTTGGGAATTATAGAAAATATGGCGTACTTTACACCAGAAGAATTACCTGACAATAAATATTATATCTTTGGACAAGAAGGGGCTAAAAACCTGGCTGAAGATCTAAATGTTCCTTTCTTAGGTGAAGTGCCAATTGTACAATCTATTCGTGAAGCAGGTGACTATGGTCGTCCGGCAGCTTTGCAAACAGCTTCAGTAATAGAGACTGTTTTTGAAGAGATTACTCGAAATGTTGTACAAGAAACAGTAAACAGAAACGATAGTTTACCTGCTACAGAAGCCATTAAAATTACAACTATGGCAGGTTGTTCAGCAGTAAAGAAAAATTAGATAATTTAGACTATGCTATTATTGGACAATGAAATAATTCGATAATGAGACAATTCGGCAATGAGATAATTCGATAATGAAATAATTGGTATCATCACTAATTCACACATTTTCTAATAGGCACATTTTCTAATTGACACCTCTTCTAATTAACACATTCTCTAATTGACACATTTTCTAATTGACACATTAAATTATGACAACAGAAGAATTAACAAGCAACGTATTATTGGCTCTTGACGAGATCAGACCATTTTTAAATTCTGATGGAGGAGACATTACACTTATCTCTATTGACGATGACAAACATGTCAAAGTTCGTCTTGAAGGAGCATGCATTAGCTGTAGCGTGAATCAGATGACTTTAAAAGCTGGCGTTGAAACGACAATAAAAAAATACGCACCACAGATTGAAACTGTAGTAAACATCATGTAATCAAAACATTGTTTTTGCAAGTTTTTCAGTTTCAACAAATTAACAAGAATAATAGGCCTTAAGCTGTTTTTATTTGAATAAATCAAAAAAACATTCAGAAAAACGCTTGTTTTTGCGGTTTTATCAAAAAACAACACAAAGATTTAAGAGATTTCATTGCGTTATTGTTACATAATTAACTTAAATTTGTGACATAACCCTTAAATCACAAATCTTATGAGAAATTATTACGCTCTAATTTTATTGTTATTTTTTGTTTCAGTAAGCCATGCACAACAAAGCCAAAAAACCTTAGTAGTTGACAAAGCCTGGGTAAATGACTCTGAAGAATGGTCGGATTTTAAATATGCGGGGCAAATTGTATTCTCAACCAATGCAAGCAACGAAGAAGGAACATTAAGAATTGGCAATTATGATTTTTTATATGATATCTGCGAAGGAAAAGCTAAATTTGCCAACAAAGCAACATATAGCGCAGCAGAATTTGCTCATCCAAGAAAAGTTTCTGTAACGACAGACAAACAAGGAGTTGTAAATTCAACTTATGAAGGAACTTTAATCTTTCAAGCTGATAAAGATTATTATTCCGTAATTGCTGTAGTTACTCTATTGGAGAAAGAAGGAAATATGCTGGGAGTAAAAATGCATTTAAAAGACAACAACGCAAGAGAATATGCTTTTAGTTTAAAACCTAACAGTTAATAGTAAACATCAGGATCTGTTCACGTTTTCAAATCCGAAGTAAGAAAAATTCCAACAATTAAAATGGATGTATTAATAAAGATTAAAGATCGAGAAGGAGTTATACACGAATTACAGGCTCCAACTGATATGGCAATGAATATAATGGAGTTATGCAAAGCATACGAACTTCCTGTTGAAGGAACCTGTGGGGGAATGGCAATGTGTGCTTCCTGCCAGTGTTATGTTCTGAATGATGTTGCATTACCGGAAATGGGAGATGAAGAAGAAGCCATGCTTTCGGAAGCATTTTATGTTAAGTCAAATAGTCGTTTAGGCTGTCAGATACCAATCACTACAGATCTTGAAGGATTAGAACTGGAATTAGCACCAGAATATTAAAGTATAAAAAAGCGGGAATCTAATAAGAATTCCCGCTTTTTTTTATGTCAAATAAAAGTACACCTTATTTTGGATCAAGTTCGAAAATTATGGGAAGTAAAAATATCGCAGAGTCGCAAAATCGCAAAGTTTTAATGAAAAAGCAGAAAAACTTTGAGACTCCATGACATTTTAAAAAACCCAAAGTAAGAAAGAAGAAAACAGAAAGGCGGAACTTAAAAATAAAAAAACTTTGCGTCTTTGCGTCTTTGCGAGATTGTCAAAGCGAGAAGTTGGGAAATAGGTACTTAAAAAAAGCATAAGATCTACTACTTCTAACAAAAGGAAATTTATAAAAATTATCCCACAATTTTTGAACTTGATCCCTTATTTTTACCAATTAACTATTATTCAAATCTTCCGGATTAAAAGGCTCAAATTCTCTTTCAGAAAATGCCTCTGTCAAAATTCCGGATGAACATAACCAATTTATTGCCTCTTCAAGCGTATCCCCGGCTTTATAAATCATTTCTTGATGTCGTGGCAAAATATAGTATTCCTTTTTAAATAAGATGATTTCATCTCCATCAAAGGTATCTCCAACTCTGATTGAGCTTACAACTTCTTCTTTTGTCAAAACATTTTTCCCTTCATCCCAAAACCAATATTCTGTTATACGATCTCTCCAAGCTGCAATGGTTACTATTATTGTTTCGGGAAGAAAAATTCGCACATAGGTCCCTCCAAGGATTCCACTGCCGTATTTTAAGACATACTCCTTATAGCTCTCATCAAAAACAAAGTCTAAAGTTTTTTCGCAAGCCAGAATTTCTTCATGCACAGCAAGAAACAGATCCGTTTTATTCGTCTTATAGTTCGGGATTATTTTATACGCTTCTAAGTTCATACAATTTGTATTTCTAATCGTTAAATATAGTTTTTTTCCACAAAACCAAGTTGAATCTCATAAAAAAACCGCAATCACATAGCTGTAATTACGGTTTCTTTTTTATAACATTCTTCTTTAACCTCTGATCCCTAAACCAAACCAGCTGCGATTAAGTACTCGGCAATCTGAATGGTATTTGTAGCTGCCCCTTTTCTCAAGTTATCGGCAACAATCCACATGTTTAAGGTGTTCTCCTGGCTTTCATCACGACGGATTCTTCCAACAAAAACATCATTTTTACCTTCAGCATATAAAGGCATTGGATAGGTAAAGGTGTCTATATTATCCTGAACCGTTACTCCGTCTGTGTGGTGTAAAATTTCACGTACTTCATTTACATCAAAATCATTTGTAAACTCGACATTTACAGCCTCACTGTGACCTCCAACAACCGGTACACGAACTGCAGTAGCCGTAACACGAATCGTTTTATCTCCAATGATTTTTTGAGTCTCGCGAACTAACTTCATTTCTTCTTTAGTATACCCGTTCTCTTCAAAACTATCGCAATGTGGGATTGCATTTCTGTGAATTGGGTATTTGTAAGCCATTTCTCCCTGCGTTCCTGCATACTCGTTTTCAAGCTGTCTAACCGCTTTTACACCTGTTCCCGTAATAGATTGGTACGTAGAAACAATAATTCTTTTAATATTGTATTTTTTATGCAAAGGAGCCAATACCAGTACCATTTGTATAGTAGAGCAGTTTGGATTTGCAATAATTTTATCTTCTTTTGTTAATGTCGATGCATTGATCTCAGGAACCACTAATTTTTTTGTAGGGTCCATTCTCCATGCCGAAGAATTATCAATAACAGTAGTCCCGGCAGCAGCAAATTTTGGCGCCCATTCTAACGAAGTATCTCCTCCGGCAGAAAAAACAGCAATATCCGCTTTCATATCGACAGCCGTTTGCATGCCTACAACTTTATATTTTTTTCCTTTAAATTCAATTTCTTTCCCTATCGATCGCTCAGAAGCAACAGGAATTAATTCGGTAACAGGGAAATTTCTTTCCGCTAAAACTTTAAGCATTACTTCGCCAACCATACCAGTGGCGCCTACAATCGCTATTCTCATTTTTATATTTTTAGTATGAATTAATGTAAATCTTTACACAAAAGTAGGTATAATAAAAAACAAAACAAGAGGTTCACAAAAAATAACAAAATGTTACAAATAAAACAAACATAAAAAAACCGCCTCAGTTAAGAAGCGGTTAAATTAGACTTAGTGTAGCGGTATTTATTTTTTTAACAAATCTCTAATTTGCGTAAGTAACTCTTCTTGAGTTGGTCCTGCAGGCGGAGCAGCAGCAGCAACTTCTTTCTTTTTTGAAGCATTAATTCCTTTTATAATCAGAAATAATACAAAAGCAACAATGATAAAATTGATCAATGCCGACAGAAACAAACCATACTTAACACCTCCAAAAGCCGTCAATTCTTCGATTTTAGACAAATGTGCAGCTTCTAAAGCCGGCTTCAATAGCAATGGCGTAATTACATCGTCAATAAATGAGCTGATGATTTTACTAAAAGCAGCTCCAATGATTACACCGACAGCCAGATCAACCACGTTGCCTTTCATTGCAAATTCCTTAAATTCAGAAAAAAATCCCATAATTGATTTGTTTTAATTTATACTTAATTGAATCTCGAAAATACGTAATTTTCTCCAAAGTTCATCAAAATTACCTGAAAAATACTCTTTTTACACGTTGTGAGATACTCGTTAGAATTTCATATGGTATTGTTTTTAAAGCATTTGCGATTTCAGTTACCGTTGGATTTTCTCCAAAAATGATCACAGAATCTCCTTCTTTACAATCAATTTCGCTGACATCAATCATTAACATATCCATACAAACACTTCCTACTATTGCTGCTTTTTGATTTTTAACGATCACATAACCGACTCCATTTCCCCATAATCTTGAAATCCCATCCGCATAACCAATCGGAATAGTTGCAATTTTAGTTTCCTTAGTCGCCATGAATCGTCGACCATAACCAACGCTATCACCAGATGGAATTGTACGAACTTGCGAAATAATTGATTTCAACGTACCTACATTCTCTAAAAACTTTTGCTCAACAGCATCATTTGAAACGCCATAAAGACCAATTCCCAAACGCACCATATTAAACTGCGCATCCGGAAAATTACTAATCCCCGATGTATTCAAAATATGACGAATAGGATTCACCCCCAATTCAGTCATTAATTTTGCCGACAATTTTTCGAATAAACGAATTTGAGAACGTACAAATTCAAAATGATCCTTATCATCACTGGTTGCCAAATGGGATAAAATACTTTGTATCCGAATTGTCGAATTTCCTTTTAAAGTTGCAATCAATTCATCGATCGTGTTTTCTTCAAAACCCAAACGATGCATTCCGGTATCTAATTTAATGTGAACTGGAAAGTCCTTAAGATTCTTTTCTCGGGCAATTTTCAAAAAAGCATTCAATCCTTTTATGCTGTAAATCTCAGGCTCTAACTGGTATTGAATAATCGACGGAAAACTGGTAGACTCCGGATTCAAAACCATAATAGGCAATTTGATTCCGCCACTTTTAAGCGAAATTCCTTCATCAGCGAAAGCCACACCTAAATAATCAACTTTATGATGTTCCAGCAACTTTGCAATTTCCAAACCTCCGTTTCCATATCCAAAGGCTTTCACCATCACCATCATTTTTACATTACCGGCCAACTTAGATTTAAAGAAATTCAGATTATGACTGATTGAATTCAGATTAATCTCCAGTATCGTTTCGTGGGTTTTCTCCTCCAGCAGCGTAACAATTTCTTCAAACTGAAAAGATCTTGCTCCTTTTATCAGAATGGTTTCATTGGCAAAATTCAGGCTTTCAAAATTGGCGATAAAATCAGCCGTACTGGCAAAAACTACCGCGTTTGAAAATTTATCCGAGAAAGAGGAAATTGTATTTCCAATTCCAATGACACGATTTATTTTGTTATCGGCAATTAGTTGGGCTACTTTAGAATACAACTCTTCGTTTGAAAATCCGCTTTGAAAAATATCCGATAAGATCACTGTTTTAGAAGCATTTTTTTTCTGACTCTCCAGAAAGTCCAAAGCGATTTTGAGCGATTGAAAATCGGAACTGTAACTATCGTCAATAATACTGCAATTATTAATTCCGTTTTTTACTTCAAGACGCATTTCTACAGGGTACAACATTTGCATTCGATTTTGGATCGTTGCAAAATCATATTTAAAATAAAGTAAAACCAGCAAACAGGAAATCGCATTTTCTATGGAAGCCGAGTCCTGAAAAGGGATTTCTAAATTGAAAATTTCATTTTTATACTGATATTCAATTTGCGTTTTATCATTTTTACTTTCTTTTTTCAAGATAAAAACCGTTGCCGTTTTATCTGTAAAACTCCACGAAAAAAGAACTTGCTCTTTTAATTGGTTTTCTTTTACAAAAGCTGCCAGGCACAAATCAACAATTTCATTCTTCTGGTAAACAACAACTTTCGAGTCTTTAAAAAGTTGCAACTTCTCGTTGATTTTTTGTTCTAAATTCAGAAATCCTTCGTCATGTGCCGATCCAATATTTGTTAGAACACCAATAGTAGGTTTAATGATTTTCTCCAGATTAATCATTTCATTAACCGTAGAAATTCCAGCCTCAAAAATGCCTAAATTATGCTTTTCGTTTATCGCAATAACTGAAAGCGGAACACCTACTTGAGAATTATAACTTTTAGGACTTCTTATCACATTAAAATCGGGGCTCAGTAAAAAATTAAGCCATTCTTTTACAATAGTTTTTCCGTTACTTCCCGTCAATCCGATTACAGGAAAATCAAAAAGATTACGATAATAAGCTGCAAATTCCTGCAAGGCTTTTAAAGTGTCTTTTACGATTAAAAAATTAGCTCTCCCTTTACAGTTATCAGGTACATATTGCACCACAAAACTTTGAACACCTTTGTCTATTAGCTCAGAAATATACAAATGAGCATCATTATTAACACCTGATAAGGCAAAAAACAAGGTTTGAGATCCGTTTTGCAACGAACGGCTGTCGATCGAAACATGATCCACAAAAATAGCTGTATGTAAACCAATCCATTCGGCTTCAAGAACCGGAATAAGGTTTCTTAGGTTTATGCTCATTTAAAATTCTTTTTGTCAAATTTAAAACATTACAAACAGAAAAGAGTTGTGATTTTCTTAAAATAAAGGAGTACTTAACGGTAATTATTGGTTTTAAAAATCGGAATAGAGTTCGCCATGAATTGCACTAATTATCACAAATTGTCACTATTCTTAAATTTATTAGAAGAAATATACTCTTTGAAATTAGCGAATAAATAATCCGTGAAAATTAGCGCAATTCGTGGCAAAAAACATTAATTCATTTATATTTGTTGAACACCTTTTAAATAATGCGCTTTGAAAAAAATACTTCCATTATTCTCCTATATCCTTCATCCTATTTTCATCTCGATGTATGCCACTTTGTTTTATCTGTATTGCAAAGAAGATATTTTTACGGACAGGGAAAAATACTATGTTTTATTTCAAATTCTGATTATTACCATTTTGGTTCCGGTGTTGTTTTTTATGTTGCTTCGCTCTACCGGACACGTAAAATCGGTTATGGTTCACGAAGCTTCTCAGCGTAAAATCCCCTTAATTTTACAATGTTTTTTATATATCCTATTAGTAAAGAGAAGTATTGTTATCACCCGTTATCCGGAACTTCATTTCTTTTTTCTCGGGGCTTTGTTCAGTACCATTTTAGCGCTGGTGCTTATTCTTTTT
The DNA here is from genome assembly GCF_001027725.1 of Flavobacterium sp. ABG. Classification (NCBI taxonomy): domain Bacteria; kingdom Pseudomonadati; phylum Bacteroidota; class Flavobacteriia; order Flavobacteriales; family Flavobacteriaceae; genus Flavobacterium; species Flavobacterium sp. ABG. The sequence continues at coordinate 49,505 of NZ_LEKS01000013.1, read as the reverse complement.
AAAACAAAAGCGAGCTTACACATGATGGCCATCAGCGGACTCACCATTTTTATACTTGGATTAAACATTCATTTTCAGATGCAAAACCCGTATTGGACTGCTTTATTAGTTTTATTGACGGGAATAGTAGCCTCATCACGTTTGGAAATGCAGGCACATACCAACAAAGAATTAATTATTGGTCTTGCAATCGGAACACTTCCGCAGTTGTTATTCTTGTATTTGTGGTTATAAAATATAGAAAATCAAACCGGCATTAATCGTTTTGACACCAACCGTTTCACCTTCGTTCGTCTTGACTGCCTGAAACAAAGGATTCAATCCATAATACACGTAAATGTTCCAGGTATTATATCCCGTGGCAAGGTAGACTCCATATTGAAATTTAGCGATGTACGGATTGTTTGTGATTTTATAGGTAGTCTCTCCGTTATCCAAAACCGATTTATTAGAGAACATATAACTAAATTTAACCCCTCCGTAAATCCTCCAAAATTTATAACTTTCATACGTTGAATTTCTCCAGCGAAACTCCAGCGGAACATCCACTAAATATTGTCTGAATCTATTGGTAACAAATTCATTGTAATCTGTTACCCCATGCACTAGCGCTCCCGAAGCATCTTTGGAAATAGTCAGATTCTGATAGAAATTCTGATAGCTTAACCCTATCCCGGTTGCAATTGCAATAGTCCTTTTTTTATTGATTGGCATGTCACGCAAAAAACCACCGGAAAGCCCCACAGAGAATTTATCCTGCTTAAGACCAGTAGGAGCATTCGTAAAAAGATTATAGGTAACCGAAAAATAAAACTGATCTTCCCGATATAACGAATCGATTTTAACAACCGGTTCTATTTTAGGCGTCGTTTCTTCCTGCGAAAAAACAGAAAAAAAAGACACTAAAAACAAACAACTGAAAAGTAATCGCATATCGTATTTTGGTTTTAAAGAGTTTTTCAAGCAAACGTTTTTTGAAGTTGATTTATTTCACTTACAAATATAATATAATGACAGCTTAGGTGACAATTAGAACGCAATTATTCTCTTTTCCCTTAAAAATAAAACGTTTTACAGTGCTATTATTAAGAAATTCAAAACAGAAGTAAAAAATAAATTCATTTTTGATTGTTCTTTTATACCTTTGTACGGCATGAAGAAAAAGCAGCTCATATTAAGTGTCTCTTTCGCTCTAACAGTATTGTTCTCAATATTGTTTCAGTCGATACACAGTTATGAGCATATTGTAAAACAACTCTCGGAAAAACAATGTCACCACGACTACAATGATCCAAGCGGCGAAATTACACACCAACATCATAATTATGACGTTTGTTTTGTATGCCATTTTTCTTTTGAAAGTTCAATACTTCCGGAACAATTTTCATTTCAATTTCATACCGCAACCGAAGGAATTCCTTATTTCTTTACCCATTCAGAAAAGATATTCTCCTTTCCTGAAAGCGCCTATTTGTTACGTGGACCACCTGTTGGTATAGTTGCCTGAGTTTCGAAACACTCGAAACATAAATTATAACTTTCTTACTTAAATTTAAAAAAATAATAGCGCATCTCCCCGTTCTGACTGAATTAGAATAGGCAGACGTTATTGTTGTTCTCCTTTTTTATTTAAAGAAGAAAAATCCATTTAACTATAGCATCATTTTCCAATGAAAAAAATAATCGTAATCCTTATTTTAGGATTTTCAGGGCTGCTTTCAGCTCAAAACTCTGTTTCCGGAATCGTATCCAACCTTCAAAATCAACCCATACCGGGCGTTTCAGTTTATGCACCGGAATTGCACAAAGGTACCACTACTGATGCAAACGGAAAATACGAATTCACTAATCTGCCAAACGGAAGCTTACGACTTTCCTTTACTTTTGTCGGTTTTACTGCCGAGAACAAAACAATTGCCAAACTTGTAAAAGAAAACACCTTAGATGTTACACTTCAGGAATCCATTTTTGAAATGGATGAAGTGATTGTCTCTACTCCTTTTAATAAATTGCAATCACAGAACGTAATGAAAATTGAGCATGAAAGCATCAAAACATTACAGCAAAAAGGAACTTCGACTTTAATTGAAGGCTTAGCCACAATTCCGGGAGTTTCTCAAATTTCAACGGGAACTTCAATCGGAAAACCTGTAATCAGAGGACTTAGCGGTAACCGTGTTTTGGTATACTCGCAAGGAGTTCGTATCGAAAATCAACAGTTTGGCGACGAACATGGTTTAGGTTTAAATGATGCCGGAATTGAAAGCGTTGAAGTAATCAAAGGTCCTGCATCTTTATTATACGGATCGGATGCTTTGGGTGGTGTTTTGTACTTTAATCCAGAGAAATTTGCTGATGCGAATACATTCAAAGCCAATTTTAGTCAAAAATATTTCACCAATACAGAAGGAAGTAATTCCTCTATTGGATTAAAAACGTCTACAGACAACTGGAAATTTTTAGCCCGTGGAAGCTTCAACACCCATTCTGATTATAAAACTCCTGACGGAGATCGCGTAACCAATACCCGTTACAACGAAACCGATTTTAAAACCGGAATCGGATACAGCAACTCTAGTTTCTCGAGTGTTTTAAGATACAATTACAACAAATTAGACATCGGAATTCCGGAAGAAGGAATCGCAGGGCAATCTTCAAGCAAAGACACCCAGTACCCAAGACAAGGGATTTTTAATCATTTGTTCAGCTTGAACAACGTTATCTTTTTTCAGGACTCTAAATTAGATGTTGATTTAGGCTATATTTCTAACGACAGAAGCGAATTTGAGGACAGTAACAATGCTGCTTTACGAATGAAATTGAACACCTTCAATTACAATGCAAAATACCATTTTCCAAAATTTGGTAAAATCGAAGCGATACTTGGTGTACAGGGAATGCATCAGACCAATAAAAATTCGGGAGAAGAATTCTTAATTCCGGATGCCACTACCAATGATTTTGGTGTTTTTGGAACAGCGAATTACGAATGGGACAATAGTGTCATCCAGGCCGGACTGCGTTTTGACAATCGAAACATCACTTCGCAAGCACACGGAGTTGCAGATGAAGAAGGTTATTTCCAAGCCTTAGACCGCTCTTTTGACAGCTTTAATGCTTCATTAGGTTACAAAACCAAATTAGCAGAACCTTTGACGCTACGTTTAAATGTAGCTACCGGATTCAGAGCACCAAACTTAGCCGAATTAACTTCAAACGGAGTTCACGAAGGAACCAACCGATACGAGATTGGAAATGCTAATTTAAAAACAGAGCAAAACGTTCAGACTGACCTGAATTTAGAATACAAGAATACCCATTTTGAGTTTTTTATTAATGGATTTTACAACCATATAAATAACTACATCTACACTTCCCCAACAGGAGAAATCTTAGACGAAAATGATGTTTTTGCTTATGTACAGGACAATGCAAAATTATATGGTGGTGAAGTTGGCTTCCACTTTCACCCGCATCCACTGGATTGGTTGCATTTTGAAACCAGTTTTGAAACGGTAACAGGTAAAAAAGACAACAAGGATTATTTACCTTTAATTCCGGCTAACAATTGGAACAACACGCTTAGAACTGAATTTAATATTAAAAACTGGTTAAAAGAAGGATTTGCTTCTTTTAACGTTTCATCGACATTCAGTCAGGATAATGTAAGCGGTTTTGAAACGGCTTCTAAAGGATACACTTTAGTAAATTTAGGTTTTGGAGGAACTGTAAAATTAGGTAAAACCGCTTTTGATGTAAACTTGAACGGAAACAATTTATTTGACCAAAAATACATTGCACACCTTTCCAGATTAAAAACGGACGGGATTCCTAATATTGGAAGAAATATAGTTTTAGGGATTAACTTCAACTTATAATTTTTTACTTAATCACAAGAACCTCAAAAAGTAGACTTTAACGCTTTTTTTTTAGCCACGAATTTCACGAATTTTCCCAAATTACTTTTGGGGATAGTTTTTGAAGTTCGTGGCTATTCTTTTTGTCTTTTTTGCCACAGATTAAAAGGATTAAAATGATTAAAAAAAATCTGTAAAAATCTTTCCAATCTTTGGCAAAATTTTTCTTAGACCAAGCTTTTCAAAAAAAAAAATTCGAGCAAATTCGTGTAATTCGTGGCAACCCTTTTTTTAAACAATCCTTTTCTCCTAAATTTGAAATACCTAAAAAAACTAAAAAAATGAAAATTGTAAAATGGGGAATCATTGGTTGCGGAAATGTAACCGAAGTTAAAAGCGGACCTGCTTTTCAAAAAACACCAAACTCTGCTTTAGTTGCCGTGATGCGCAGAGATCCTGTACTTGCGGAAGATTATGCAAAACGTCATAATGTCCCAAAATGGTATTCCACTGCCGTTGACTTAATCAACGATCCCGAAGTCGATGCGGTTTATATTGCGACGCCTCCTTCTTCTCACAAAGAATACACTATTTTGTGTGCTAAAGCGGGAAAACCGGTTTATGTAGAAAAACCTATGGCGCTCACATTTGAAGAATGCAACGAAATGATAAACACCTGTAAAGCCCACAATGTACCCTTGTTTGTGGCTTACTACAGAAGACGTTTACCCCGATTTCTTAAAATAAAAGAACTAATTGACCAAGGAAAGATAGGAACTGTAAGACATGTAAATTGTGTTTTATACCACCCTTTCGAGCAACGTTACGATGATGAAATTAATTTACCCTGGACGGTTTTACCGCATCTCTCGGGTGGAGGAATTTTTGTGGATCTAGCTTGTCATACGCTCGATTTTCTGGATTACTTATTTGGACCAATCCAATCCGTTCGTGGTCATGCGAGTTCCCAACTTTTGGCTTATCCGGCAGAGGATACGGTTTCGATGTCCTTTTTGTTTGAAAATGGGATTCACGGTTCCGGTTTATGGAACTTTGCCAGTTTTGAACGTTATGACAATACCGAAATTGTGGGGGATAAAGGAAAAATCTCTTTCTCTACTTTTGGCAATGACCCCATTCACATTCAACTTGTAAATGGTGAGAAAGAAAGCATTACCATCGAAAACCCGCTTCACATACAACAACCTCTTATAGAAACCATAGTTGCTGAACTTCTGGGAGACGAAAAGGCATCGCCCTCTAATGGAATCTCCGCATCAAGAACCACTTGGGTGATTGATGAAGTTTTGAAGGAATTTAGAAACTTGAAGTAGAAACACAGCTTATCTTGGTTCAACTATAAAAGCAAACACCTCAACTTTAGTATCACATTGTCATTTCGACGAAGGAGAAATCACATCAGAAATTCCACATAGAAAATCGCCAATCTTTGTCGAGTTACGAGTGTGATTTCTCCTTCGTCGAAAGGACAAAAAAGCGCCAAAAATTGAAATTTCACCCCTAACAAACAAAAAGAGGATACTCAAAATTGAATATCCTCTTTTTTCTAAAAACTAAAATTGCTATAAAATTATAGGCTGTATTTAAGACCTAAAGTCAAACCTAAACCACTAATTCCAACATAAGAGCTTAATTCATCCATCGGTTTATCTTTATTAACACCATTTGGATTAGTTAAAGCATTATTAGAATTAACATCTAAACGATCTTGATAATTCGTATGAATTTGAGCTGTTGTTCTAGTTGCTAAAGCATCCTGTCCATTTTGAGTAAACTTAGTAGTTTCTTTTGTTTTTCCGTGAACAGTAAAGTTACGGTATTCTAGTTCTGCAAAAGCAGAAATATGTTTTCCTAATTTGTAAGAAGTCCCTAAAGCAGCAGTAAATCCTATTGTTGGATTTGGTTTTACCTTATCAACACTATGAACAGCAACTGTCGCTGGATTAGCAACACCAGTTGGAACAACCGCATCAGTAGTGATTTCTAAATCTCCGTGAATTGGTACCAAAACCCCAACTTTAGTATACGGTTCAAAACCATGAGATTCTCCTAAAAACATAACAAGTGCTGGAGCAACATCAAAAGCAGTAATTTGACCTACCGATTTAAAATTATAAATTGGTTTTCCTCCTGATACGAAAATAGCATCAGTCGTCGTTTGTGCCATCTTTTTATCAGTACTTGAGTAATAATTAACCCCTAACTCAACTCCCAAACGTACTGAAAAACGATATCCTGCTGTAATTCCTGTTCTAAATCCTTGTCCAAAAGAACCTGTAATACTTTCTTCAGACACTAATTTCCCTCCTGCATAAGTTCTATTTAACGCATCATTTCCTCCTACTGTTGGAAATTCTGTCGAAGCTGTTTGATTAAAGTATGACCCTCCTAATTTAAAATACCAGCTTTCCGGTTTCTCTGCTTTTTCTGTCTGCGCCATTGTGGCCATAGAGCAAACTAATAATCCTAATAGAAATAGGTTCTTTTTCATAATTTTGTTTTAATTAATTTATACAAACTTAAATTATTTTAACATAATTCACGAGTTTGCATGGTTAGACTTGGAACGAAATCGTTGTAATTTTGGGCAATATTACTAAAAAACTATTATGCATGCATAATTTTAACTAAAAAAAAATGCATTCTTTTAAATTTTAACTGTTAAAATTTAGTTCAGCTTAAAATTAATCTGCATTTTTTCTAATTCTTCTAATAGTTCTGTCGAAATCTTAACTTTTAGTCTACGGCTTGGCATTGTTAATTTGGTCACCACTTTTATTTCTTCGACCTCATTTACTTCCTGAATTTTGGTTGCTTCAATTGCATTTTCCTCACCATCGTTCTCCTCTTCAAAAACAGCGTCTTCTGTTTCTTCAAAATCTGTTGGTGTTTCTACCTCAACCAATCGCTTCACCTTTTCTAATTCCATGATTTCAAAAGTCACCGAGTTATCGCCTTTATTTTCATTAAATAAATGGCTTAATTTATGGATGAACTCGGTTTGCAAGTCTTTAATATTTAATAACAAAATCAATTTTTTGGCAAATGTCTCCAAAATATCCTGTAGCTGTCTCACCTCAACAAACTGCATCCTTGGATCCGTTTTTTTACCGGTATCTCTGTTTACCCAACCGTCTTTAATTAAGATTTTCAAATAAACGAATTGGTTGTTGTATAAGAAATGGTAGAATTTTAGGTATTCCTCTCCAAAAATTTTAAACTCAAAACTCTCATCATATCCCTCTAAGGTGAAAATCGCCCAATCCTTACCATTTTTAGCCGTTCTCCTTTGAAAATTACTAACAATACCGGCAAAGTTTAGACTCTTACCTACATAAAGTTCCATGCTTTTTAAAGCTTCTAATCGGGCATTACAGAAGTATTTCATTTCGAATCTAAAATCATCCAGTGGATGACCCGAAATATAAATTCCAACGACTTCTTTTTCTCTTGAAAGTTTCTCCATTGTACTCCAGTCTTCACAAGGAGGTACAATAGGCTCTGCGATTTGCACTTCACTCGTTTCTCCAAACAAACTCACTTGCGATGAATTTTCGTTTTCCTGAAACTTCGATCCGTAGCGTATCGCTTTTTCATAAAACGTAATTCCATCTCCGTCATCATGAAAATACTGCGCTCTTGTAGTCCCTTCAAACGAATCAAAACCACCGGCAAGAGCCAGATTTTCGATCGCTTTTTTATTGGCTGCACGCAAATCAATTCGTTTAGCCAAATCAAAAATGGACTTGTACTTCCCGTCTTTTCTGGTTTCAACAATCGTTTCTACTGCTCCGGAACCTACTCCTTTGATCGCACCCATTCCAAAACGAACAGCGTAATCATCATTTACTGTAAATTTATAGTACGACTCATTCACGTCTGGACCTAATACTGCCAATCCCATACGTTTACATTCTTCCATAAAAAAGGATACCTGTTTGATATCATTCATATTATTCGAAAGAACCGCCGCCATATATTCTGCCGGATAATGCGCTTTTAAGTACGCCGTTTGATAAGCAATCCAGGCATAACAAGTCGAGTGGGATTTGTTAAAGGCGTAACTCGCAAAAGCCTCCCAGTCTTTCCAGATTTTCTCCAAAACCTTTGCATCATGTCCTTTTTTTGCAGCTTGTTCTACAAATTTAGGCTTCATTTTATCCAGTACGTCCTTTTGTTTCTTACCCATCGCTTTACGCAAAACGTCGGCCTCACCTTTTGTAAAATCAGCCAATGATTGCGACAAAAGCATTACCTGCTCCTGGTAAACTGTAATTCCGTAAGTCTCTCCTAAATATTCTTCACAGGCATCTAAATCGTATTTAATTTCTTCTTCCCCGTTTTTTCTTCGAACGAAAGAAGGAATATATTCTAATGGTCCCGGACGATATAAAGCATTCATGGCAATTAAATCTCCAAACACCGTCGGTTTCAGTTCTTTCATGTATTTCTGCATCCCGGGCGACTCGTATTGGAAGATTCCAACGGTTTCTCCTCTCTGGAAAAGCTCATAAGTCGGAGCATCATCAATAGGAAATTCATCGGGATTCAGATCGATTCCGTTTCTGTATTTTACCAGTTTAACGGTATCTTTTATCAGGGTAAGGGTCTTCAGACCCAAGAAGTCCATTTTAAGCAATCCGGCACTTTCTGCCACCGAGTTGTCAAACTGAGTTACATATAAATCCGAATCTTTTGCGGTTGTAACCGGAACGAAATTGGTAATATCCGATGGCGTAATGATTACACCACAAGCATGGATACCTGTATTTCGCATCGATCCTTCCAGAATTTTCGCCTGCTGAATGGTTTCACCTGCCAAATCATCTTCATTGGCAATAGCGATTAATTCCTTTACATTATCAAATTCATCCGAACGAAGTGCTTTTTTAATATCGTCTTCGCTTTCAGAAATAAAACGCGCCAAATTCCATTTTGACGGCATCATTCCCGGAATCAATTTTGCAATTCTATCGGCTTCAAATAACGGTAAATCCAGTACACGAGCCGTATCACGAATCGCAGATTTAGTCGCCATTTTACCATAGGTAATAATTTGCGCTACCTGATTCTTACCATATTTATTGATTACATAATCCATAACACGACCACGACCCTCATCATCAAAATCAATATCAATATCGGGCATGGATACACGATCCGGATTCAGGAAACGCTCAAAAAGCAAATCGTACTTAATCGGGTCAATGTTGGTAATTCCTAAACAATAAGCTACTGCAGAACCCGCCGCAGATCCACGACCGGGACCTACCGAAACATCCATGTTTCTGGCTTCGGCGATAAAATCCTGACAAATCAAAAAGTAACCCGGATATCCGGAATTCGAAATCGTCAACAACTCAAAGTCCAGACGTTCCTGAATCGATTCGGTAATTTCACCATATCGCCTTTTTGCCCCCGTCATGGTAAGATGTCGCAAATATTTATTTTCACCGCGAACACCACCGTCAGCCTCGTCTTCTACCACTAAAAATTCCTCGGGAATATCAAATTTCGGAAGCAATACATCGCGATAAAGTGAGTAAATCTCCACCTTGTCGACAATTTCCTGAATGTTGATAATCGCATCAGGCAAATCAGAAAAGAGCTTTTTCATCTCTTCTTGCGACTTGTAATAGTATTCCTGATTCGGTAATCCGTAACGGTAACCTCGGCCACGACCAATTGGTGTTGCTTGTTTTTCACCGTCTTTTACACACAACAAAATATCGTGTGCATTGGCATCTTCCTTATTTAAATAGTAGGTATTGTTTGTCGCAATTAACTTGACATTGTGTTTCTGTGAAAATTCAATCAGGGTTTTGTTCACACGATTTTCATCTTCCTGATTGTGGCGCATAACTTCAAGATAAAAATCATCTCCAAATTGCTCTTTCCACCAAATTAAGGCTTCTTCGGCCTGATTTTCACCAACGTTTAGAATTTTACTCTGAATCTCTCCGTATAAATTTCCGGACAGCACCATAATGTCTTCCTTATAGTACTCGATAATTTTTCGATCGACTCTGGGAACATAATAGAATCCATCGGTAAACGCAATCGAAGACATTTTAGCCAGATTGTGATAGCCCTTTTTGTTTTTGGCCAATAATACAATCTGATTACCGTTGTCTTTTTTACTTTTATCTAAATGATTGTCGCAGACATTAAATTCACATCCGACAATTGGCTTAATTTCCATTTCTGTTGGCTCTTCACCAGCATCAACCAAAGCTTTATTTTTACCGGAAGCCGCTTTATTATGATTCATCACCGCACTTACAAAGTGGAAGGCTCCCATCATGTTTCCGGTATCTGTCATGGCAACCGCCGGCATACCATTTTTGGCCGTAGCCGCAACAATATTACCAATACCTATAGTAGATTGTAAAACCGAAAACTGTGTATGATTGTGTAAATGCGAATATTTCGCTGCTATAAAATCTTGTTGATCAGACTCCGAAACAACCGTTTCTTTTCCATCGGATTCTAAGGCTCGCAACTGCTCTCTGATTTTATCAGAAGCCGCTTTTAAATTGATGTGTTTTAGACCAATAAGTTTGATCGGCTGCGGGTTTTTATTTTGAAATTCTCCAAAATAATCCTTCGGTACATCTAATTCTTCTTTGGTAAAAACCTCTCTTCTGATTAACTCCAGGAAACAACGCGTAGTTGCCTCAACATCGGCAGTTGCGTTGTGCGCTTCCGCGAAAGGCTTATCGAAAAGATAACTGTGTAATTCTGTAAGAGTTGGTAATTTGAATTTTCCACCTCTACCTCCCGGAAGTTGTAATAAGGAGGCCGTAACTTCGGTACAGGTATCTAAAACAGGCATAGAACTCATCGGAGAGTCCACGCCCATTCTATGAAATTCAGCACCCATAATATTAACGTCAAAACCCAGATTCTGACCTACAATATATTTGGTTTTACTTAAAGCGATATTGAATTTCTCCAAAACTTCGGCAAGTGTAATTCCATCGGCTTCTGCTAATTCTGTAGAAATTCCGTGAATACGTTCTGCGTCATACGGGATATTAAATCCGTCAGGTTTTACCAGATAGTCCTGATGTTCTATCAGTTTCCCCATATCGTCATGCAACTGCCAGGCAATTTGTATACAGCGAGGCCAGTTATCAGAATCGGTTATTGGAGCATCCCAACGTTTTGGTAATCCAGTAGTTTCAGTATCGAATATTAAATACATAGGTTTAAAAGACAAAAATTAAACCTCCAAATTCAAAACTTCATCATTCATAAAACACTGATTTCATGAATCATAAAGAAGTTCAAATTAAAAAATGGAGGAAGTTCAAATTTAGTCTTTTTTAGGCTATTGACGAAATACATTTTATCAACATCAGGATTTTTCCCGACATTCTCTTTTTTGAGCAAAATCCTATCGGGATTGCTATTTTTTTCCAAAATAAAACCTGTTAATTTTTCATTAATCTCAATCCTTTTCTGCGAATCAGCCGCGTTTTGTGCTGTTATCCCCTATTAATTAAACTGAAAAGAACAAAAAACGATGAAAACAATATTCACATTAGTCCTCACAGTTCTTACGTCTCTTGGCGCTTTCGCAAACAACGACTCAAAAAACATTATTAAACCTTTCGCAATCAAAAAATAATGCACTAGAAACAATTTTAGAATCAAATTCCATAATGGCAGATGAAGCAACTTTAATCGCTATTGATTGCAGAGATGGCAACCTTTATTACATACATTGTCATTATTATTCCCCTGAAACAATAGCAGAAATACTTAAGGAGGCTTGCCGATAAAGCCACATAAGTTTTTTGTTAATTGTACTACTATTCCTCCGTAATTATACGTGATTAAAAAAAAACCTGTTAAATTTTTAATTTTTATATGGTTTTATTCTATAAATTAGCCTGCTTTATGCTGTTAAAATTTTATTAATTTAACCAAAAACCTAAAAATTATGAAAACAATATTCACATTAGCCATTACAGTTCTTATGTCTGTTGGAGTTTTCGCAAATAGCAGCTCAAAAAACATAAATCCAGAAGTAAATAAGGAAATCAACAAATCCTTTGTAATCGAAAATAAAATTGTTGAACCCGTTTTAGAATCAAACCCATTAATCCAAGTATACGATGTAACTGTTGATTGTGGTGACGGAACCGGCTGGGCATTTACTTGTGACGGATGTTCCATTGGACAAATAGTAGATTTAGCTTTAGAACTTTGTAGCTAAAATCTAAAAACAACAGCATAAAGCATTATAAAATGATACTTATGAAAAAACTACTACTCCTCACAGTATTTACAATTTACACCTACTCTTATGCTCAAAACAAAGGAATTGTGTACTATGGGCACATCGAAAGTCCGGGCAAGGGAGGTCCTAATGGCTTAGATTTTAACTCTTACCTTATTTTTGACCAAAACCAGTCCTATTATGTTAGCGCCAAAGATTCTCTGGAAAATGAATCTAATATTGAAAGTCAAAAGAAAAAAAAGGCAGAAGGGGAAATCAAACAGATTTACCTCGGGAAACATACCTTAGAACAAGGAAAACAGGTATATTACGACAGAGCCAAAGATAGTTTGTGGTGGAATAAAAAATATTCTAATGAGATTTACGGAAAAGAAAAGCGTGTAGCAATAGAATGGAAAATTGACCCTGAAACGAAAAAAATTGGAAATCTTCTTTGCAATAAAGCAACCGGGCATTTTAGAGGAAGGGATTACACCGTCTGGTTTACCAAAGAGATTCCTGTTCCGTTTGGGCCTTGGAAACTGCAGGGATTACCCGGATTAATACTCGAAGCTTATGACACCAAGAAGGAATTATACATCTATTTCAAATCACTAGAATACCCGTCGAAAAATGTATCTGTTCCGAAAATTAAGCCCATCAATCAAGGCACTCCTACCAATTGGGTCTCAATTGACGAGTATAAAATGATTTTAGAAAAGTTGATAGAAAAAAACAAAAACAAGGCTATTTTATTAGGGAAAGAACATGGTGTTACGATAAAAGCAGCTGGAATGAATGATATTAGCACCGAAATATTCTGAAATTAAATGCTAAAACTATTCTCTTTTATTTTTTTCATCCCTTTTATTGCATTTTCCCAAAATATTAAAATATCGGGAACTATAAAAGACAAACAGAACAGAAGCGTCGAAAGGGCTTCTGTTATTATTTTAGACAACTCTGGAAATATTCTATTCTATACTTTTGCTAATGAAGATGGAAACTATACTCTTCAATTAAAAAAACCAGCCAGCGGAATTGTAAGTATAGAAATTTCTTGCTTAGGCTTTGCTAAAAACACAAACGTAATTGATCTTAGCACAAAGACTGAAATAAATCACTCTGTTTCTCTGGAATCCCAACAAGAAAGTTTGAAGGAAGTCGTAATAGAATCGCACAAAAAAGTAAGAATCAATCAGGATACGACCACTATAAAGGCGAGCGCTTTTTCTAACCAAACAGAGCAAACAATAGAGGACATTTTAAAAAAATTACCCGGTATCGAAGTTCAGAAAGACGGCTCTATAAAAGCCCATGGAAAACCTATTGATAAATTACTTGTTGAAGGAGAAGATTTGTTTGATAAGAACTACACCTTACTGTCCAAAAATCTGGATGCAAAAACACTTGATGAAGTGCAAATAATAGAAGCATTTGAAGATAATCCCATTTTCAAAAAAATGAATAATTCGGATAAAGTTGCGTTGAATCTGAAGTTAAAAAAAGACAAACAAAATATCTGGTTCGGCAACATAACGGCCGGAGCAGGCATAATTTCTGAAAACCGATGGAAAGAAGGTATTAATCTCGGACTATTAAAAAAGAAAATCAAAATCTTTTACTTGGCGGACTACAACAATTCAGGCGAAAAAGCAACTTCACTTATAAAAGAATCCAGTATAAATCTTGATTTTTTTGGGACAGACCGAATCGAAAAAAAGGCAAGAAAACAGTACGTTATCAACAGTAATGAAAACAATTCTTTCAGTAAATCTCAAAGCGTCTTTAACAAAGCACTTTTTAATTCTTTAAGTTTTACCACAAAACTTAAACCTTCCTTAACCCTTCGTGGGGTTGGCTATTTTACTAATGACCATCAAATTCAGCATTCTTTTTCAGAAACAATTTACAACATAGACCCACAACCTATAATCAACTCCGAAGCCAATCACTATTCCGGCAAAAAAACACTTTCATCAGGAGAAATTGAACTTAAATATTCAGGGAATGAAGACAATTATCTCACCAACTTATTTATTTACAAGAACAATCCTGATATCATAAATTCAAATCTCTTATTTAATAGTGAGCAAATCAATCAGAATTCTAAAAACAGCAATTATACTTTTTACAATCATCTTAACCACAGTTACAGCTTATCGAATCAAACAATATTAAACAATTATTTTTATTTGGGAAGCGATTATTTGAATGAGAAAAACAGATTAAAATCTCCCTTTTTAAATGAATTTTTTAAAATAGATCCGGAAGCTCAGATTGACCAAAAGGGGGATACTAAAAACCAGTATTTTGGAATCAAAAGTAAACTGATTTCGAAGTACAAAAAACTAGAATCTGTTCTTGCTTTTCAATACGAAAAAAGCAAGGAATCAATCGTTTCAGATTTTCTTATCGAAGAAAAACAAAAGACAGACTACCTGGTAGACACAAACACAAATCAAACCATATTTTCTTTCGATGCGGGAATCCGGTACAATTTTACTTCTGAAACAGATTTTACAGCTAATCTGAAATATGTTCAAAATAATTTTGCACGCAATATTTCTCAGCAACATTTTCATTTTTTTAATCCTGTATTTTCATTTAATCTAAAAAAAACACGCTTAGGGACATTCCGGTTAAACTATTCCGAAAACAGTTCTCTGCCTGAAATCAATTATCTAAAAACAAACTATTTACTGGCAGACTACCGAACTTTCGAAAAGGGAGTTTCTGATGTTGCACTTTTAAAAAACAAAACCATTTCTTTTTTACACACCTTGTACAAAGATGAAAAGGGATTTTCTGTTAAGACCAATTTAGTCTATACAAAATTGAAGAAAACGCTTAATATCGATAACCTGATTACTCAGAATTTCAACTTCAAAAACTATATCGTTACAAACGGAGGAGAAAATTATAACGCCTCTTTTAGCTTCATTAATTACCTAAAAAAACTAAAATGGGCCACCAAGATAGCCACACAACAAACCTGGAGTAATACTCCGACAAAAGTAAACAACCAAGATTTTACAAACCTAAAAAGTTACAATAGCCAGTATTCCTTTTCAGCAACAAGTTATTATAGCTTAGTCGTAAACTTTGATTTTGGTTTCAATTACAACTACTATCAGACAAATTTCAATAATACACTTACTACCAATACAACCAAAGATGCTTTCATTAACTGTAACTATAAAATTTCAAAAGTATGGTTAGCCGAAGTCAATACGACCTATTATAAAATTAATACTCAAAATTACAGTTTTGTAAACATTATTGCCAACTACACTCCTGAAAACAGTCGCTTTTCTTATCGACTCCTGTTCAATAATGTAACCAACGAGAACGAATTTACATTGGTTACATTAGATAATTACACCTCTTATAAAGCTACTATAGATTTAGTTCCCCGGTATTTACTTGCAACAGTAAAATACCGATTTTAACCCAAATGAGAAACCATTTTTTATTCTTTGCTTTTCGCATAAACCATCAACGAAATAGCCAAATAAGGAATATCTTTAAGAATAAAAAAGTCCGTAACAGGAAAATTCTCAACCATTTTAAAAACACCCGGTGTTGTAAAAAGAAAACTCAATGTAGTTACAAAAATAACCGCCGATGCCAAACCGGAATACATCGCTACTTTTTTATTAAAAAAAGACAATGCCAACCCTATTCCCGTAACCACTTCAAATATTCCTATTACATTCGAAACCTGTTGCACTGACATTACTTTGTACATCCAGCCCATTGCAAAATGATTTTCGACTAAACCTTTTATAGCTCCTGCTTCTACGGCAGTAAACTTAAAAAGCCCAACCCAAAGCAAAATAATAACAGTTCCAAAAACACCAATTCTGTAAGCAATCTGATTTAAATTCATGATTTTATTTATTTTTATTAGAAATATCAAAATTAAGAGCCTTTTCGCGAGGCAAATGTCAGATAGTTGTCATTACACCTAAATTCGTCCTAAACAACCTTAATATCTTTTATTTCCATTCTAAAAAACAAAAATTCACTTTCTTGGATGTCGTAGTATTGGAATCAAAAAAAAACAAATAAAGTCTTTCAAAAATCTTCGTTTTGTACCTCAAAAAAGAGCTTTTATCCACGGTTTCAGAAATTCAAAAACAAAATCAAAACTATCAATAATCACTATTTTACGGCATTAAAACCTATAAAATCAGTCATTTTGCATTGAATTTAATATAAAATTGCTAATTACAAAAAACTGCACCAACTGTAAAACTAACCCTCTTTAAAAGAAATACAAAATCAATTTCCACTTCAATTTTGGAATTCAGTTTTACGGAATAAAAGCGAATCTTAATTTGTATTTTAGTTTGGGTATCGTATATAATGCAATATTGAAATTGACTACTTTATATCTTTATTTAATTTTGTTTTCCTATTATAATTACCAAAGAATTGCGGTAGTTATAAAATTACAAATAAAAAAAATAAAAAATGAGTAAGACATTATTTGACAAAGTATGGGATTCACATGTAGTACGTAAAATTGAAGATGGACCGGATGTGTTTTTTATTGACCGTCATTTCATTCACGAAGTTACGAGTCCTGTTGCTTTTTTAGGATTAAAAGCCAGAGGCGTTAAAGTTTTATATCCGGAACGTACTTTTGCAACTGCCGATCACAATACACCAACTATAAACCAACATTTACCGGTTGAAGACGCTTTATCTGCCAATCAGCTTAAAGCGCTTGAAGATAATGCCGCAGAATACGGTATTTCGCACTGGGGATTAGGACATAAAAAAAATGGAATTGTACACGTAGTAGGTCCTGAAAACGGAATTACTTTGCCCGGTGCCACTATCGTTTGCGGAGATTCGCACACCTCTACTCATGGTGCTTTTGGAGCGATTGCTTTCGGTATCGGAACTTCTGAGGTTGAAATGGTGCTTTCTACACAATGCATTATGCAGCCTAAGCCAAAGAAAATGCGTATCAACGTAAATGGCGAATTAAGCAAAGGTGTTGGTCCAAAAGATGTTGCTCTTTATATTATTGCACAATTAACTACTTCAGGTGGTACCGGATATTTTGTTGAATATGCCGGTGATGTTTTTGAAAACATGACCATGGAAGGTCGTATGACCGTTTGTAACCTAAGTATCGAAATGGGTGCTCGTGGTGGTATGATTGCTCCCGATCAAAAAACATTTGATTTCCTTGAAGGTAAACTATACGCTCCAAAAGGCGAAACCTGGGACAATGCAGTTGCTTACTGGAAAACCCTGAAAACAGATGCTGATGCTGTTTTTGATGCTGAATTAAACATCAAAGCTTCTGACATTGAACCTATGATTACTTATGGTACTAACCCGGGAATGGGAATTGGTATCTCTAAACATATTCCGAACGCCAAACAAGTGGAAGGCGGTGAGGAAACCTATAAAAAATCTCTTGCCTATATGGGCTTTCAGGAAGACGATGTTATGATTGGAAAACCAATTGACTATGTTTTCTTAGGAAGTTGCACCAATGGACGTATTGAAGATTTCAGAGCTTTTGCTGAAATTGTAAAAGGAAGAAAAAAAGCAGAAAACGTAACTGCTTGGTTAGTTCCAGGTTCTCACGTTGTAGAAGCTCAAATTAAAGAAGAAGGTATATTGGATATTTTGACAGAAGCCGGTTTTGTATTACGTCAACCGGGATGTTCTGCTTGTCTGGCTATGAATGATGACAAAGTTCCGGCCGGAAAATACGCAGTGAGTACTTCAAATAGAAATTTCGAAGGTCGTCAAGGTCCGGGTTCAAGAACACTTTTAGCAAGTCCAATTATGGCTGCCGCTGCTGCCGTTACCGGAAAACTAACAGATCCTAGAGAGTTATTTTAGATTGAAGATTTTAGATTTCACTTTGCGAATGGCATTGCTGCTTTAAAATCTAAAACCTTCAAAAAAAAATTCACTTACATTATTTAACAGAAAATCATTTTAGCGTTTACGATTTCGTCCTACTTAAGGAAAATCTAAAATCTAAAATCCTAAAATCTAAAATCAAAATGGCATACGATAAATTTAATATCCTTACCAGCAGTGCTGTGCCGCTGCCAATTGAAAACGTAGACACCGATCAAATCATACCGGCCCGTTTCTTAAAAGCTACAAAACGAGAAGGTTTTGGAGACAACCTTTTTAGAGATTGGAGATACAATGGAGACGATACTCCGAAAGCTGATTTCGTTTTAAACAATGCTACCTACTCGGGGCAAATTTTGGTTGGAGGAAAAAACTTCGGTTCAGGATCTTCCAGAGAACATGCTGCCTGGGCGGTTTATGACTATGGATTCCGTGCTGTAGTTTCCAGTTTCTTCGCTGATATCTTCAAAGGAAACTGTCTTAATATTGGTGTTTTACCGGTACAAGTAAGCCCGGAATTTGCTGAAATTATTTTCAACGCCATCGAAGCCGATCCTAAAACAGCATTAGAAATCAATTTACCGGAACAAACGATTACTTTATTAGCAACAGGTCAAAAAGAATCTTTTGCCATTAACGGATACAAAAAGAACAACATGATCAATGGCTTTGACGACATTGATTACCTGCAAAACATTAGTGAAGATATTGTGGCTTTTGCCGATAAACTTCCATACTAAAAAAATCCAACTCACGCTATTGGGCCCGACTGGTTTTTTGAAATCAGTCGGGTCTTTATAAGTTAGACCAATCAAAACAACACAACTAAATTTTACTTTTAAAAAAGGAATTCCGAAACTGGCTATGAAAAAAAGAAAAATTGAAATAATGGATACGACACTCCGTGATGGCGAACAAACCTCAGGAGTTTCTTTTTCTGCTGCAGAAAAACTAACCATTGCACAATTGTTGTTGGAAGAACTAAATATTGACCGAATCGAAATTGCTTCTGCCCGTGTAAGCGAAGGCGAATTTCAAGGCGTAAAAGGCATCATGTCCTGGGCCGAAGAACGAGGTTATACCAAACGAATAGAAGTTTTGACTTTTGTTGACGGTGGTCTTTCGATTGAATGGATGAAAAAAACAGGAGCCAAAGTGCAGAATCTACTAACCAAAGGCTCTCTGAATCATCTGACCCATCAATTAAAAAAAACACCGGAACAGCATTTTTCTGAAATTGCCCAAACCATTACACTTGCTCAAGAAAACAACATAGACACTAACGTTTATCTGGAAGATTGGAGTAACGGTATGCGTAATTCTCCCGAATATGTATTTCAATACTTGGATTTTTTAACACAACAGCCTGTAAAAAGAATTTTACTCCCGGACACTCTTGGCGTATTAATTCCATCACAAGCTTTTGAATTTATTTCAAAAATCACAGCCCGATATCCCAATATCCATTTTGATTTTCACGCTCATAACGATTACGATTTAAGCGTAGCCAATGTAATGGAAGCTATAAAAGGAGGCATTCATGGTCTCCATGTTACCGTAAACGGAATGGGAGAACGAGCAGGAAACGCCCCTCTGGAAAGTACCGTTGCAGTAATAAACGATTATATGCCCGAAGTTAGCATTAGTATAAAAGAGACCTCTCTTTATACTGTAAGCAAATTGGTGGAGACTTTTACCGGTTACCGAATTCCTGCCAACAAACCAATTGTCGGCGATAATGTTTTTACACAAACCGCCGGTATTCATGCCGATGGTGACAACAAAAACAACTTATATTTTAATGATTTGCTTCCGGAGCGCTTTGGACGAAAAAGAAAATACGCACTCGGAAAAACTTCAGGAAAAGCCAATATTGAAAAAAATCTGCAGGAATTAGGTTTAAAATTAAACCAGGAAGATTTAAAATTGGTAACCCAAAGAATCATCGAATTAGGAGACAAAAAAGAAACCGTTACCAAGGAAGACCTTCCTTATATTATTTCTGATGTTTTAGACAGTCATACTTACGAAGAAAAAATAAAAATCGAGTCCTACATATTAGTACACTCAAAAGGAATGCGTCCATCAACCACTTTATGCCTGATATTTGACGGAGAAATAATTGAAGAAAACGCACAAGGAGACGGTCAGTTTGATGCCTTTATGAATGCTTTGTCTAAAATTTACAAGCAAAAGAAATTAACGCTGCCAAAATTAATCGACTATGCGGTCAGAATTCCCCCGGGAAGTAGCTCTGACGCTTTATGCGAAACCATCATCACCTGGGTAAACAACGGAAAAGAATTCAAAACCAGAGGTCTGGATTCTGATCAAACCGTTGCCGCTATTATTGCCACTCAGAAAATGCTGAATGTGGTTACCTAAGTTGCTAAGGTTCTAAGGCTCTAAGATTCTAAGTTTTAAAATCTTTGAATTTAGATGCTAAGTTCCTCAAAACCTTAAAACCTTAAAACTTAGAAACTCAGTCACTCAGAAACTTAGAAACTAAAAAACAAACAATAAAATAATGAAATTTAACATAGCCCTATTAGCAGGAGACGGAATTGGTCCTGAGGTAATTAATGAAGCCGTAAAAGTATCTGATGCTATTGCAAAAAAATTCAATCACGAAATAACCTGGACACCTGCACTTACAGGCGCTTGTGCCATTGATGCCGTTGGTGTTCCTTATCCTGATGAAACACACGAAATCTGTATGAAAGCAGATGCCGTTTTATTTGGAGCAATCGGACATCCGAAATACGATAACGATCCAAGCGCACCCGTTCGTCCGGAACAAGGTTTATTATTGATGCGTAAAAAACTAGGTTTGTTCGCCAATGTTCGTCCAACCTTTACTTTCCCTTCTCTAATTGACAATTCTCCTTTAAAAAGAGAAAGAATCGAAGGAACAGATTTAGTTTTCTTAAGAGAACTTACCGGAGGAATTTACTTTGGCGAAAAAGGAAGAAAAGATGGTGGAGAAACTGCTTTTGACAATTGCGTCTACACCAGAGTTGAAGTACAACGTCTGGCCAAAAAAGGTTTCGAACTAGCCATGACCCGCAGCAAAAAATTATGTTGCGTGGACAAAGCAAACGTATTAGAAACTTCTCGCTTATGGAGAGAAACCGTACAAGCAATGGAAAAAGACTATCCGGAAGTAACCGTTTCTTACGAGTTTGTTGATGCGGTTGCCATGCGTTTAGTACAATGGCCAAATTCTTATGATGTTTTAATCACCGAAAATTTATTTGGAGATATCTTAACAGACGAGGCTTCTGTAATTTCCGGATCGATGGGATTAATGCCTTCAGCTTCTGTTGGTACACACACTTCACTTTACGAACCCATCCACGGATCTTATCCACAAGCAACTGGTTTAAATATTGCGAACCCTCTGGCAACGATTTTATCTGCTGCTATGATGTTCGAAGATGCTTTTGGACTAAAAGAAGAAGCGGAAGCTATTAGAGCCGTTGTCAATAAATCGTTGGAACAAGGATTTGTTACAGAAGATTTAGCCCCAAAAGGTGCAAAAACATATAAAACCAGCGAAGTTGGAGATTGGTTGGTTGCGAATTTGTCTTAAAAATAACCGTAGAGATGCACAGTAGAGACGCACAGCAGTGCGTCTCTACGGAAGGCACAATACGGCACAAAAAAAAGGCGTCAATAAAAATTGACGCCTTTTGTATATTTAGAAAAAAATATTAATATCCTCCTCTGTTACCACCACGGTCATTTCCACCACCACGGTTGTTTCCGTAACCTCCGCGAGAATCACCTCCACGGTTGTTATTGAAGCTTCTTCTTTCACCTTCAGGTTTCGGTTCAGATTTATTAACAACAATTGCACGTCCTTGAACAGTAGCTCCGTTCAATTCATCAATTGCTTTTTGAGCTTCGCTATCGTTTGGCATCTCAACGAAACCAAATCCTTTGCTTCTTCCAGTGAATTTATCAGTAATGATTTTAACTGAATCAACTGCTCCGTAAGCCTCGAAAGACTCTCTTAAATCTGCTTCCTCAATACTGAATGGAAGGCTTCCAACAAAAATGTTCATATGTACTTATTTATAATAATGTAGCAAATGTAATCTTATTTTTCTCTAATCCACTATATATTAGTTTATTTATGCTTTTATTTTGATTTAAAAAAGTAAAAATCAACCAGAATCAAGCAATGAGAAATCAAATTACAAGCAATGTCTTATTGGACAGGTTCTAGTGGCACTTTGTAAAACACTCCCTCTGTAAAATGGACTTCTGATTTTTCGGTATTATTTTCTTCCGGATTCACCGCACTAAATTTAAAAGTTCCTGAAATCGTGTTGGTTTCCGTATTATATTCTGTAATCACAATCAGCCCGTCCCCAATATTGGTTCCAGTAGAGAATCCTTCTACTTCAGCCGGAAGCGTATTTAAATAGGATGCTTTTGAAATTGCATCAACACCAAGAACATAGGTTTTTTCACCTGAAGAAGCCGTTTGCAGACTCACTTTTTCAAAACCCAATGTTCCTTCAATGACTACTCTCCCATCTGTTCCAATGTGTGCGCTATAACTCTGGGCTCTCCAAAAATCATTATCTTTTAAAGCTTGAAATGCAGGGTTATTGAACTTTATCTCTTCTGTACAAGAGGTGAGTACAAGAAGTAATGAAAGAAAATAAAAATATTTTTTCATACAGAATAATTTAATGCAAAAGTATTTGATTTAAAAGAAATAGCTAAAAAGCAAGCTCAAAAACAACAAAATTTTAAGAATAATACACCTTAAAGACATTTAATATAGTTTTGAACGCACAATTCAGAAAAAAATTATATCTTTGCGCCCTTAATTAATAGGGGTCGAGTACCTCAAAATTTAATCAAACGATTATGTCAGTAAAAATTAGATTACAAAGACACGGTAAAAAAGGAAAACCTTTTTACTGGGTTGTAGCTGCAGATGCACGCTCAAAAAGAGATGGTAAATACTTAGAGAAAATCGGTACTTACAATCCAAACACAAACCCAGCAACTATCGACTTAAACCTTGATAGTGCAGTTAAATGGTTACACAATGGTGCACAACCAACTGATACTGCTAGAGCTATCCTTTCTTATAAAGGTGCTTTATTGAAACACCACCTTGATGGAGGTATTCGTAAAGGTGCTTTAACTCAAGAGCAAGCTGACGTAAAATTAGCTGCTTGGTTAGATGCTAAATCTGGAAAAGTTGACGCTAAAAAAGACGGTTTAACAAAAGCACAAGCTGATGTTAAAGCTAAAGCTTTCAAAGCAGAACAAGAAGTTAACGCTAAGCGTTTAGCTGCTGCAGCTCAGGCTGAAGCTGATGCTATTGCTGCTGCAACTCCTGCAGCTGAAGAAGTTACTGAAGTTGAAGTATCAACTGAAGAAGCTCCTGCTGCTGAAGAAAATAACGAAACAACTGAAGCATAAATATTAGTTAGCGAGAATGCGTAAAGAAGAATGTTTTTATTTAGGTAAGATCGCTAAAAAATTTAGTTTCAAGGGGGAAGTCTTGGCTTATTTAGACACAGATGAACCCGAGTTATACGAAAACTTGGAATCAGTGTTTGTTGAATGCAACAAACACTTGGTTCCTTTTTTTATTGAAAAAAGCTCTTTGCACAAAAACGATTTTCTTAGAATTCGTTTTGAAGACATGAATACCGAAGAAGATGCAGATGCCATCATGGGTAATGCAATTTATCTTCCTTTAAATATGTTACCAAAACTTAGCGGTAACAAATTTTATTTTCACGAAGTTATTGGTTTCGAAATTGAAGATCAACGTTTAGGCGTTTTCGGAAAAATAGTTGCCGTAAACGATACTACTGCACAACCTCTTTTTGAAGTTTTAAATGGCGAAGTCGAAATGCTGATTCCGATGATCGACCATTTCTTAGTCAAAGTAGATCGTGAAAACAAAAAAGTCATCATGAACCTGCCGGAAGGACTGGTTGAAATGTACCTTTAAATTAAATTCCAAAATTTTTAAAATTCCAAATTCCAAACCTTGCAACCTTGCGGTTGCTTTTTATTTTGACAGAAAAAACTTATTTTACTGACGTAAAATTGTTATATTTAGTTTGTAATAATTTGTTGTTATGAACAAACCTTATGATTTGGAGGAACGCACATATCTGTTCGCTCGGGAATGTCGACTTTATATTAAAACTTTACCCAAAACTGCATCTAATATTGAAGATGGGAAACAATTGATACGATCGTCTGGTTCGGTTGGCGCTAATTACATTGAAGCTAACGAAAAAATAAGCGATAAAGATTTAGCTTTCAGACTTAAAATAGCTAGAAAAGAAGCTAAAGAATCTAAATATTGGCTGCGCTTACTCCACGATCTAAACACCGACCAAAGTACATACTCCGAATTTCTTTTGCTTGAAGTAGAAGAATTGCGAAAAATTTTATCTGTAATAATTACCAAAACCACTCCCCAATAAATTAAGATTTTAACCTTACTTTTGCACCACAAAATTAAATCATAAAATTTCAATCCATCCAGACCATCCGTATCAATTGGAATTTGGAATTTGGAATTTTAAAAAATTTGGAATTTACAACCCTATGTTTACATTCAAACAATTCTCTATTCAACAGGACAAAACCGCTATGAAAGTCGGAACAGATGGTGTCTTATTAGGCGCTTGGGCTCCCATAAATCATAATCCATTTAGCGTTTTAGACGTTGGTGCGGGAACGGGAGTTATTGCTCTTATGCTTGCGCAACGTACAGCTGCAGAGCAAATAGACGCTTTGGAGATTGACGAAGATGCTTACGAACAAGCTGTAGAGAATTTTGAAAATTCTCCATGGGGAGATCGTTTGTTTTGCTTTCACGCAGGTTTGGATGAGTTTATAGAAGAACCTGAGGATGAATATGATTTAATTGTTTCCAATCCTCCTTTTTATTCTGAAGATTATAAAACTGAAAGTGAACAACGCGATTTAGCCCGTTTTCAGGACGCTATGCCTTTTGAAGAATTAATTGAGGCTGCCGATTTATTGCTTTCTGAAAATGGAATATTTGCAGTTATCCTTCCTTATAAAGAAGAAGATAGTTTTATTGCTCTGGCAAAAGAATCAGAGCTATACCCTACCAAAATAACTCGTGTAAAAGGAACTCCAACTTCAAGTATTAAACGCAGTTTAATTGCTTTTAGCCGAAACGAAAATACCGAAATTGAAATCGACGAACTAACAATCGAAATCGAAAGACATGTTTATACTCCCGAATATATTGCGCTAACACAGGATTTCTATCTGAAGATGTAGCGAGAAACTTTACAAATCATTGTTTTTAATCTCCGGAATAAAATTGTTATTATTCCAATATTCCGGATCTTCTGCTACTTTTACATCTAACTTTAGTCGATCTATAGGGCGTACTATTGGCAGTACTTTATCTGTATTGACATCTTCAGACATTAAATCGTAATTCGAATTTGCCTCTCCTATTTGTTTTTTCTCTACTGTTGAAAAATAACGGCTTTCTTTTTTTTCATTGCAATAATTTACAAAATATTTACCGTTTACGCATTTATAAGTCTGCGTCATTTTTACGGATGATTGGATCCATACATCATCACTATCATTTGACCGGTCTGCATTTAAAATTACATATTGCTCAAACTTCACCACAGCAAAAGAAACGGTATCGATATAAATAAACCCACTTACCGATTTAGGTGAAGGATTACCAAAACCTGTTGAATACACATCCGGCACTAAATTCTGAAAACTGATTACGTACACTTTCTTTCCGGCATACTCAATTGTTTTTTCTTTTTTCAACTCAAATGAAGCGGTTTCATAAAGTACATTTTGGCTACTCAACACTATATTACGAAAGACAACAACTCCAAAATACCCTATTCCTTCCCAATTTTCTTTTGAAGTTTCTTCCGTCTTACCTTTAAACTGAAGAATCTCCCCAAAATAATTCGCTGCAGCATCTTTTGAAACCCTAATTCCATTTGGGCTATAAGTCATAATAGAAGCTGCTTCATTAACAGAAAACACACCATCCTTTTTACATTGTGCTCTAAAAAAGAATTTCTGATTAAATGGCTCCTGATAATAATTATCCTTTATATGCTGTCTTGCTTTTTTTAAAATTGTTTCCGGAGAATCCGATTTTGCTTTATTTTTTGAAGACAAAACCACCATATCATTCAAAACGATTTCAGCTTCCGTTTCTTTATTTAATGCGATATGAAAGGATTCTTGCTTTAGTTTTTCAAGCTGAGAAATCAAAATAGTATCGGAATAATAACCCACAGCCGAAATAACCAACTGATCATTAAAACTACTTTTTGGAATGTTGAATTGAAAAATTCCTACCTCATTCGCAACACTACTTTTATTACAATTAAGCAGATACAAATCGGCATTTGGAATTACCTCTTTTGTTTTCGAGTCTTTAATGTCTCCTGAAATGCTAAAAGTAAGCGCTACATTTGAATTTTTAGCCGATTTCCCCTGAGCTCCTACCCATTGAAACCACGCAACAAAAACAATAAAACAGATTTTTTTCATTCTTTACTTTATACGAAGAAACTTTTTGATTACTTCAAAATTAAACCTGTTCAAAAATACTTTTAAACTGATATAAAATTCTTTCCAGCAATCGCAAATCTTCCGTCACGATTTCGGCACTTCCTTTCATCTCTTGCTGAAACAAGATTTTCTTTTTATAAGACGTTACCAATCCGTTTGGCAAGGCAACATCCAGTAATAAATTTCCATCTTTATCGGGAACCAACGAAATGTTCTGAATTGTACCATATAAAACTCCAAATTCTCTGTCGGGAAAATTGGATAGTCTTATATTCACTCTTTGTCCCACTTTTATTTTCCCGGAATTTAAAGCGGGCGCTTTAACTTTTCCGACAAAACCATTTCTTGCATCCGGAATTATCGAAAAAACGTTATCTCCGGCATTAATCGTTTGATTTTCTGTCCAAACCTGTAAAAAAGTAACAACACCACTAACAGAGGATTTCAATGTATAATTAAGCTCCCAGTCTTTTATCACTTTTTTGAGCTGATAAAAAGATTGCGCCATATTGCGTCCCAGGTTAACTTCTTCTTTAGTGCTGTTTATATGCGAACTTTGACTTGATTTTGTATTATCAATAAGTGAGGACCTCAATTGCGAAATCGACGATAATAAGCTCCTGTAATTCTTTTGTGCCTGAAGATAATTCAGCTTTTTAGCCTCCATTTCCTGAGTCGAAACTATTCCTTTATTAAACAAAGTTTCAAAACGAGCCACTTCGTTCTTCTGGAGTTGCAATTCGCTTTCATTGATTGCTTTTTGCTGCTGCAAAATATCCAATCGTTCTTTTATTTGAATGTTCTCTGATGTTTGCGCTCTGCTTTCTACTTCAAAAGGTTGCAAATCTTTGTTTAATTCCTGCGCCTGATAGTCTTTTTGAAAAACAGCATAAGCACTTTCAATTTCTCCTAATTGGGTATTTTTCAACAATGCAAAAGGAAAATCTTTTTTGGATTCATTGATATTGTAATGATCAACAATATCCTTCAATAAAAAAACATCTTCATAATTGGCGGTATTTTCAATAACTGCCAAAGTGGTGTTTTTTTGTATGACGGCTTTATCTTTAACCAATATCGCTTCTATTCGTCCGGAAGTTTTAGAGACTATCTTTTCGGGTGGAATATTCGTTGTGATCACAATTTCGGTATTGACAACATCCGGATATTTGATAAACCAGGACACAAAAAACAGCATCACAATTATGGTAAATATCAGTACTGTTCCCCAACGTATCATCCAATGAGGCACTTTGGTGAGTATGTCCTGAACTTCTTCACTTCTTAATTCGAATGTACTATTATCTTCTGCCATGATTAGTTTCCTAATTGTAATTGATTTCTAACCAATTCAAAATAATTCCCTTTTTGTTCTACTAAAGCCGAATGACTTCCTATTTCAATAATGCGTCCTTTGTCTAAAACCACGATCTGATCTGCATTCATTACCGTACTCAGACGATGCGCAATTACCACTACAGTTTTATCTTTGAAGAAAATATCCAATTTTCGCATAATTTCCTTTTCATTATTAGCATCTAAAGCCGAAGTGGCTTCATCAAAAAACAAGATTTCCGGGTTTTTGTATACTGCTCTGGCAATAAGCAATCGTTGTTTCTGACCTGTACTCATACCTAAACCTTCAGAGCCAATTTTAGTATTAAAACCCAGCGGCAAGCCACTAACATACTCTTTTATATTGGCAACATCGGCGGCATAAACCAATCGTTCTTTATTTACCTTGTCAACACCAATGGCGATATTGTTGGCGATGGTATCACTAAAAATAAAACCTTCCTGCATAACCGCACCAATATTGGCCCTCCATGCTTTTTGCGAGACATTTTTTAACTGTGCAGAACCAATATGAATCTCCCCTTTTTCCGGCTCATAAAATTTAAGCAGTAATTTCATCAGAGTCGTTTTCCCACTTCCGCTAACGCCCACTATTGCTGTAACCTTATTTGCGGGAATTATCAGACTTAAATCATCTAAAACAGGGATATCAGAGCCTAAGTAACGATAGGATAGGTTTTTTATCTCTATATCAGCGTCAAAAGGAACTTCACTGGTTTGGTGTACTTCTTGTTGTGTTTCGTCTTCTTTCTCATGAATTTCAGATAGTCTTGCCAAAGAAATCTTGGCATCCTGAAGCTCTCGAACAAACTCTATAAGTTGTGTAATCGGGCCATTTAAACTCCCTACAATAGAGCTTATCGCCAACATCATACCGAGTGTAATGGAACCATCAATAACTAATTTGGCCGACAAAAAGATGATAAAAATATTTTTTAATTCATTGATCACTGAGGAACCGATCGTTTGTGTTTGCTCCAAGACCAGTCCTTTTATTGAAACTCTAAACAATCTTGCCTGTACATATTCCCAGCCCCAACGCTTCTGTTTTTCGGCATTGTGAAGCTTAATCTCCTGCATACCGTTGATCAGCTCCATCACTTTACTTTGCTCTTGGGAAACCTCTGCAAAACGCTTATAATCTAAAACTTCTCTTCGTTTTAAAAACAGCGTGATCCACACAAAGTAAAGAACGCTTCCCGCGAAGAACACAAAAAATATTTTGAGATTAAAATAAGCCAAAACACCTCCCATCACAAACATATTGATTATGGAGAATAAAACGTTTAAGGAGGATGTAGTCAGGATACGCTCAATTCTTCTATGATCGTTTATACGCTGCATGATATCTCCCGTCATTCGCACATCAAAAAACGAAATAGGCAGATTCATTAATTTAATAAAGAAATCAGAGATGAGCGAAATGTTTATCCGCGTTGAAAGATGAAGTAATATCCAACTCCGAATGAGTTCTAAACCTGTTCTTCCGGCAAAAAGAAACAATTGCGCAAACAGTATCAGATATATAAAATTAATATTCTGGTTTTGAATCCCGATATCAACGATACTCTGGGTTAAAAAAGGAAAAATCAATTGCAACAAACTACTGGCTAATAACCCTATACTTAATTGAACTAGAAAGGTTTTGTATCTTAAAACGTACTGGGACAACAATCCAAATCCGATACCTTTATGATCTTCCTTATCAAAATCGGTCTGAAAGAATTTTGGAGTAGCTTCGATCAACAAGGCAATTCCTTCCTGGGTTGATTCATCGGCATTATTGCCGATCCAAAATTTAATAAAATCTTCTTTAGTGTATTCGATTAAACCAAAAGCCGGATCTGAAATATAGTAAGTGCCTCTTTTAATTTTATAAAGCACAACATAATGATTCTGATTCCAGTGCAAAACACAAGGTAATGGAGCTTCTTCTAAGCGCTCCGGACTTAACTTAACTCCTAAAGTCCTGAAACCAATTTTCTCTGCTGCATCGCTCAAAAAAAGCAAATTACTTCCTTCACGAGTTGTTTCACTATGCTCCCTCAACTCCTGAATATGGATAGTCTTGCCGTAGTGCTTTGCGATAATCTTTAAACATGTGGGGCCACAATCCTTAAAATCAGCTTGTTTATAATTGGTGAATTTTTTCAATTTACTTTTGATTTATACAAATCTACATTATTTAAAAAAAACAGAGAGGAAAAAATTTCCTCTCTGTTAAAATTATTCAAAACTGTTATATTTATATTACAATAAATGATTATTCTACAATTGTCATTTCGTAACATATTTGTCCCATATTTCTATTAAAGTAAAGCTCCGCACTTGAATCGTTTGTTACTTTCTTTTTTCAATATTTGAACTTCTTTCAGACCTTTTGGGTCCTATATTTTTTCCATCTTTAAAATAATGTTGTCCATAGCAAAAAGTGCTTACACTTCAATTTAGAATCAACATCAATTTCTCTAGGAGATGGCACCGGTTAGCTCTAACCAAATAAAACCAACTCAGTGACCAATTTTCCTGAGAATCCCAACACCAATCATCAATGTGGGGATGTTTGCCCAATGTTCCACGATCGGGCGCCTACAAATTCAAAAAAAACATGACTAAATTTTAAATAAGGCTTTATATTCGATATTTTTAAAAACTTAGAAAACTTGCAACATAAACGTAACAATCAAGAGTATCTCACTGCTTGTTTTTAGTCTGCTATTCTAATTCTCCAAGTAACTTTATAACTTTAAAATTTTCTTTATCACTAAAGAGGCAATCGTATTCTATAATTCCGGTTTTGGATTAAGTGGAAACTTGCAGTTTCCTGTACTTCCTTCCGATATTCCAGGAATTGAACCGTTTGGACAATATGAAAAACAATAGGCATTTACCTGTTGTCCTCCAACATAACAAAAACATTTGCAATTTGCCGGTTGAACCGGTTGTCCACCCATAATATTTTTCAACTCATTAACTTGCAGTTTTTCTGCACCTTCAAGATTTAAAATTGCTTTTAACATAATTAAGTTTTATTGGGTTACTACTTTGTGGTTATTTATTAAAAGATTTTTCTTTTAACAACTAGATACGTTTGCAAAGAGACGAATCATAGTCACAATAAGATCCTTTTGGACACTTACCGTTCTGATCACAAGCTAATCCTCCTTTAATACCTTTTTTCTCGTTTTTAGTAAGCTCTTGAGCTCCTTCTAATTGTAGAATGTTTTTTAACATGATTATTTGGTTTTTTTGTTATTGTTTCAATTCATTTAGAAATTTGTATCTCTCTTTCTTCAAATGATTTTTGTCTTAGGCTATTTTTTCTAAAACTTCAATCTCTTTCTCTTCCACAAAATCATTTAAAAAGTATTTTAGTTCATTTAATTCATACTCATTTGGAAATATTTTCTCATTGACAATCTTAACTGGTGTATAATTAAAATTATTTTTAGAACACCAATCGTACTGTTTTTGTATCTCCTGATTTATTATTAATCCTACGGGCTCAGCATTCCATTTTTTCAACCACTTTTTGAGACCCATTTTTTTAATATGCCAATCTGAAATGGCTTCAACCGTTTTCCCGGGTGTTGATCTGTTTATAGTCAGCAATCTTTCTACAACAATCTTATACGGGTTATCTACATTATCAGGGTTAACATTAAATAATACATTTAAAAATATTTTCTCCGGAAATCTTAAAACCAGATCAAATGCATCCTGAAATGATTTATGGCAATGTCCACAACTTGGACTAATTATAATCGCTAATTTTATTGCTGCATTTCTATTTCCAAAATTCAATCCTCTTAAATCCTCAAAATCTGAAGTGTAAGGTACTTTTTGCGATAAGAAATTTAATAATGAAAAGTTTCTCTTAAATTTCTTCAACTCTTTTAAATCCGAATTAACATTCAACATGTTTTTAATGATCGGTTTTAAAGCCAACCAAAAGGCTCCTAAGAACCCCAATGAGAACACAAAAGGAAAAACACTATCAATACTAAAACTTAGAGTAAAAAAATCTGACGCAAACCAAATAATACTTTGCACTAAAATCAGAAATGAAACTGACAGACACATTACACACCACTTTTGAATCTCAAATTTCTGTATCCAAACTGATGTTACCACCACCGGAATAGCCAATAAGCTTAAAAATCCGATAAAAATTGACGAATCTGAAGGCTCTATCAAAATCGCTAAAAAGCTTGCACCAAAAAACATCAAAGGCAAATCTGAGAAACTAACCCATTTTCTACCTGAACCGTCAAAATTAAGAACAGAGTTACAAGACGTATTTGGAGTCAGGTTACAAAACTTTGAAATGATACTGCTTTTCAAACCTAATTTTTCCTGTACTATAAAAACACTAACTATTAATCCTAAAAGCGATGTAATTAAAAATAAGCTACTGAATAAATTATAGGCGTTGTAAAAAAATGATAATCCAACTAAAAGAAATAAGGGAACATAATACTTTAAAGTTTTATACTCATCTCTGAAACTATCTCTTCCAACAACATTATTTGGCTCAATTGCTACAATAACTCCATTCCAATCTAAAAGAAAGCTATCGTACGATATTTTTTGACTTCCTTTTTTAATTGTGTTGATGCGAACAAAGTCTTTTGCTCTTTCAACCAAAATAAGCTCCTCTTTAAAATAAGCTAAAAAATTAGAAGGCAAATTTTCAATCTGCTCTTTCGAAACTCTTACGGCAGCATTCTCTACTGACAACAAATCCAACGAATCTGTTATCGCAAACAAGCTTGGATAATTTGGATGAGAAAGAAACAAATCTTTGAACTCATTTTTCACTTCCGAGTACTTGTTAATTAGAAGAAATTTCTGAACCAGTTTTAACATCTTTTTGTGTCGTTTAAATCATAACTACGATGCAAATATTGTGGTTTTTATTTTAAAAAAACGCCTTTATGTATACTTTTTATTAATAATAGCACATACAATTTATAAATTATACCAGTACGAATGCACTATTCAATACACTGACAAACAAGTAGTTACGCAAAAACAAGTCTCTTAAAAACCTCAAAAAGGCTATTCTCGATTAAGGGTTTTGCTTTTTGCCTAGTTTTGAAAAAGTTAAACGCTAACACAATAAAACATGACAAAAAAAAAGGCAACAATCAAAGATTTTCAAGTAGAAAAATTACCTGAAAATCATCAAAAAAAAGTACTTGGAGGAGCATCTCTGGAGGAAGACAAAGACCCAATTCGGGGTGGTGGAGGTAACGCCGGAAACGGCTAAAAATTCTTAAAAATAAAATTATACAAATTCTAAATACTCAAGTTATGAAAACTAAAATAGTAAAATTAGAAGATTTTGAAACAGCAAAATTATCCAAAAAACAACAAAAAATGATTCATGGCGGAGATGCGCCGATAGATGGAAAAGATCCTATAAAAGGTGGTGGTAATACAGGAGGAAATGGATAAAAAACTACAAAAAAAATTGACACTAAAAATATAAATCATTAATTTACAACATCATGAAAACTAAAAAGATAAAATTCGAAGATTTTAAAGCAGATAAATTATCTAAAAAACAACAAAAAGCGGTCCGTGGCGGGGATGGTCCAATAGATGTAAAAGATCCTATAAAAGGCGGTGGAAATACAGGTGGAAACGGATAACTAACTATAAAAAATTAACTCAAACAAACCAATAATTTAGAAAACCATGAAAATTAGAACATTTAACCTTGAAGACTTTGGAACAGAAAAACTACCTAAAAATCAACTAAAAACAGTTCGAGGCGGAGACGAGTGGGTCGATGGAAAAGATCCTATAAGAGGTACTGGTCACACCGGTAGCACAGGCGGAAACGGATAACTCCCTAAAAATGTATTACTTAATACAAATTCTTCATTAAATATTATTCGCAAACTGAGCTGGAGACACTCCAGTTCTTTTGCGAAATGATTTCGCAAAGGATACTGCATTCTTAAATCCGACGCTTTCAGCAATGGCCTGAGTAGAATATTTCCGATACATGTGATTTGTAATCATTTGATTGATTACATAATTGATTTTTAACTCGTTAGAATATTCCCCAAAAGATTTACCAAATCGCTTGTTTACGATATAGGACAGATAAGTGGTATTTGTTTTTATCTTTTTTGCAACATAAGACAACGTAAAATCGGCATTCAGATACTCTAATTTATTTTCTAAAGCCAGCAGTTTTTCGACAATTTTATTCTCTTTATCCTCGTCGATACTCAGATTGACGTTTTCTTTCTTAATAAGCGGATCCTCTTCCTGGTCGATTAGTATGGTCTCGGTTTCGGAATTCTCTTTTTTCTCCAGATTGGCTTTAAATTCTTCAATCAGGGCATTCATTTTCTTATGGGCCTTATTTTTATCTCTTATGTTTTTTATCAGTAAGAAAACAATTCCAACGACAAGTAAAACATAGAACACCTTTAATGCTTTATTAAAGAAAACTTCAAATTCGTATTTTTTCTGAATGGTAACCATCTCCTCACTCAAATCTCCGACTCCCAGTTTATAATTAACTTCCAGGGCTTCATTATTTAGTTTGGCTTCCGTTTTTTCATAATTATCCAAATAGTTTTTTGAATATTTAAAAGCCAATTCGGGTTCCTTAAATATATTATAGATTTTTGCCTGATAATAATTTGACTTTAAAAAACTTTCATCTTTTGAATTGTCTATTAAGGAGACTGAATCTACTTTTTTAAAGAAAACTAAGGCTTTGTCGTACTTTTTTACTTCATAATATAAATTACCCAAATTATAGTTGGCTACTTTAAATTCTGATTTGTAATTGTTCTGTTTCGCAAAAAATATAATATCATAATAAGCTTTTTCTGCATTCTTAAAATCATTCTTCATGTAATAAACATTCCCCAGACTGATCTTAGCTCCAATATTATTAATTGGAAAGTCATGAGAAAAAGATACTGTTTTTTTGTAAAAGTATGCGGCAGAATCCAGCAGAAACAACTTTGTACGATTTTTCATGTACCAGCCTTCATAAGATCCTGCTAAATGAAGATTGTTATTACTCTTTATAATATTGTATTGTTCTTTGGAATAATAACTTTCATTTTTGTCTATAAAGTCATTAAGATACCTTAAGTTTTTTATGGCCAACTGATAGTTACCAACTTCTTCATTTATAATAGCAATATTACTTTTAAACTTTATTATCTGAATAATATCACCTAATTGTATCGAAAGTTTTATTCCCGTCTGATAGTTTTCGAGAGCCTCGCCAAAATTACCTCTTTTCCATTCGATTAGTCCACCATAATTATAGAGATACGATTTAAGTTGCGTTTTATCTCTTGAATCCGGCATTTTATTCAAATAATTAAATGCTAGTACATACTTTTCTTTTGATTTTACCGTCTCAGATTTTAATTGAAACAAATACGCCAATGCACCATTTGCAAAAGCCAAATGTTTGTCATTATTAGATTTGAGCATCTCATAGGCGTACGTAATAGCCAGGTCTCTGTCTGTATTCCCGCTTATTCGTATTTTATCCTGTAAAAGTAAATATTCCTGCTCCGTTAATTCTTTCTTTTGCAGGGCAAAAGTAATATTCAGAACAAAAAGAAGTAAAAAAGAGATGATCAGCCTCATTTAAATTGAATTTGAAACTCAAAATTAGTTTATAAATAACCAATAAACTAGTATTAGTTTCTCTTATTCTTATTTTTTTTTATTCAACGATATAAAAATATAACAAATTAACTGTATTTTGTTATATTTTTATTACGTAAATTTGTTTTGTAAAACTAACAAAAAATGAAACCAGACTTATTTCAGGCCCCGGATTATTACAATCTTGACGATTTATTGACAGACGAACACAAATTGGTTCGCGACTCAGCACGAGCATGGGTAAAAAGAGAAGTTTCTCCTATTATAGAAGAATACGCTCAAAAAGCAGAATTTCCAAAACAGATTATCAAAGGTCTTGGAGAAATTGGTGGTTTTGGTCCTTACATTCCGGTAGAATATGGCGGAGCAGGATTAGACCAGATTTCTTATGGTTTGATCATGCAAGAAATCGAACGCGGTGACTCCGGTGTACGATCGACTTCTTCTGTTCAGTCCTCTTTGGTAATGTACCCAATCTGGAAATATGGTAATGAAGAGCAAAGAGTGAAATACCTTCCAAAATTAGCAACCGGTGAATTCATAGGTTGTTTTGGTCTAACAGAACCTGATCATGGTTCGGATCCGGGAAGTATGATTACCAATTTTAAGGATATGGGAGATCATTATCTTTTAAATGGTGCCAAAATGTGGATTTCAAACGCCCCTTTTGCAGATATTGCTGTAGTTTGGGCTAAAAATGAAGAGGGAAGAATTCACGGTTTAATTGTAGAGCGTGGAATGGAAGGTTTTTCTACTCCTGAAACCCATAATAAATGGTCCCTTCGTGCGTCATCAACCGGAGAATTAATCTTTGATAATGTAAAAGTCCCAAAAGAAAACCTTCTACCAAATAAATCAGGTTTAGGTGCACCTCTAGGATGCTTAGATTCAGCCAGATACGGAATTGCCTGGGGAGCTATCGGAGCTGCGATGGATTGTTATGATACGGCTTTACGTTATGCCAAAGAAAGAATTCAATTTGGAAAACCAATTGCAGGAACTCAATTACAGCAAAAGAAATTAGCTGAAATGATTACCGAAATCACAAAAGCGCAATTGTTAACTTGGCGTTTAGGTGTTTTGAGAAATGAAGGAAAGGCAACAACCTCTCAAATCTCGATGGCAAAAAGAAACAATGTAGACATGGCCATTCATATTGCACGTGAAGCCAGACAAATGTTAGGCGGAATGGGAATCACCGGCGAATATTCGATTATGCGCCATATGATGAACCTGGAAAGTGTCATTACTTACGAAGGAACGCATGATATTCATTTACTGATTACAGGAATGGATGTAACTGGAATTCCAGCGTTTAAATCGTAAATAACTATTAAAATATACACAAAATCAATATTAAAAGCTTCTTCTTACCAAGAAGCTTTTTATCTTTGTACCAAAATTTACAGAAATGAATATTGAAACTATAAACAATAGCATTCAACCTCAAAAAGACAAGCTTTTACAACATTCTTTGTACAATAAAATCCAGAATATTGATGATCTTCATAGCTTTCTGGAAAACCATGTTTTTGCTGTTTGGGATTTTATGTCATTGCTAAAAGCACTACAAACGAAACTTACCTGCACTACAACACCATGGTTTGCAACAAAAAACCCTGAGACAAGATATTTAATCAACGAAATTGTTCTGGCGGAAGAAACTGATTTAACTCTTGACGGAAGAAGACAAAGCCATTACGAAATGTATCTGGAAGCTATGGAAGACTGTGGCGCTGATACAACCGGAATTAATGCTTTTTTATCTGAAGTACATTCACTTCATAACATCTTTGTTGCTATCAAACAAAGTTCTTTACCTATTGAGGTAAAAGCATTTTTGGATTTTACTTTCAGGGTAATCGAACAAGGAAAACCACACGAAATCGCTGCTGCCTTTACCTTTGGAAGAGAAGATTTAATTCCGGGTATGTTTACCGAAATTCTGAAAAATTTCCAAAAGAACTTGCCTGAAATTAATTTAAGCAAACTGCTTTATTATTTTGAAAGACATATCGAACTTGATGCTGACGAACATGGACCAATGGCGATGCAAATGATTACTGATTTATGCGGTGATGATGCACAAAAATGGAAAGAAGTTGAAGAAGTTTCTATTTTAGCACTAGAAAAAAGAATCGGTCTTTGGAATGCAATCGAAGAAGAAATTGTCATGAAAGCAGAAATGGTGTAAAAACCAAAGCTCCCTATTTAACGTAACTATTTGTTTAGAATGACCTAAATTTAATTTAGCTAAATTATGACAACAGCGTTCAAACAAATAGTTATTGTTTTTCTTTCCATTTTCCTTATTAGTTGCAGTTCTGATGAAGGCGCTACAGAGAATACTATCGTGCCTCCCGCAAAGCCTGTTCCAAATGCAATAAAGTATTTAGCTTTGGGAGACAGCTATACGATAGGTCAGAGTGTATGTGAAACCTGTAATTTTCCCACGCAACTTCAGGCAACCTTGCGAGCCATTTATCCACAAAGCAGTACCGCATTAAAAATAATTGCCACAACAGGCTGGACAACCTCAAATTTACTTTCGGCAATAAACGTAGAGAAGCCAGAGCCAAATTATGATTTTGTCACTTTACTAATTGGCGTAAACAACCAATATCAAGGAAAAAGTTTTTCGATCTATGAAAAAGAATTCCCCGAATTAGTTACCAAAGCAATCACTCTGGCGAAAGGTGATAAAAAGAATGTTATTGTAATTTCGATTCCCGATTATGCCTATACTCGTTTTGGGCAAATTCAAATGGGGGGTCAGGGTGAAATAATAAGCTCAGAAATAGACCAATACAATAGTTTTGCAGAGAATTATTGCAAAAATAACGATATTGTCTTCGTATCCATAACAGATATTACAAGACAGGGACTCAAGAATACCTCCTTAGTCGCCTCAGACGGCCTACATCCATCGGAGAGCGCTTATAAGTTATTCAATGAAAGAATACTGCCTAAAATAATAATAACGCTTCAGGATTGATATTTTAGCATAACTATCTCTTTATCATCGCCATAACATACTCATCAGAAAAGAAGAAATGGCACCAAGCATAAACCATAGCAATCTCGAAACCCGATTGTCGCGTATAATTTCAATTTTATTCACATCTTTCATAATACAACTTATAATTGACAAAATTATAGTGCAATCAAAAAACAGAAAGTCTATAAAGGCCATTAATATACCAGATTAAGACAAATATCAATTCATAAAGAGAAACCCTCAAAAGAATATATTTTCTTCAAGAACTACTGCAAAATCAGAAAAAACTCGAAAAATATATTTAATTTTACTTCATTCTGCTACCGACAACACAGGTTAAAAGAACAATAAACGATGCAAGTTGTACCTCCAAAAGAATTATCACCTTATATAAAACATTATCTTTTTTTAGAAAGAAAAGGCAATGACATTCAAAAACTTCGCTTATTTTCTGATGGTAATACCGGTATCGTATTCTCGTTGAAAAGCAAACTTATATCGGGATTTGATAATTACAAAACACAAAATTATCTGCCTACTTCTTTTTTATATGGACAGCTAAATAATTTTAAAGATGTTTATTCCGGCAGTGAAATGTCGATTGTAATTGTAGTTTTTCAACCAAACGGCTTACATCAGCTTTTGGGAGTTGACAGCGGCGAATTTCGCGATTCCATTATCACGGTTGATGCTATATTTGGTCAAATGGGCAGGGATCTCGAGGAAAAATTAGGCGCATTACTAACAATTCCGGATCGCTTACAACTCCTGAATCATTTTTTTAAAACGCTTGAAGCGAAAAAACCACGGACAAACCAATTAATAGCGGATGCCTCCTTAGCTTTTATCATCAAAAATAAAGGACAGTTTTCTCTAAAACAATTAGTTGCTTACACCGGTTACACGGAAAGACATATAGAAAGAAAATTTACGGAAGGTGTTGGATTAAATCCAAAAAAGTTTGGCAATATTATAAAACTGCATCATTTTCTGAAACTTCTTAAAAACAAAACGGAAAACACCTCTCTTACATCCATTTCTTATGAAACAGGATTTTCTGATCAATCGCATCTCATAAAAGAATTTAAGAAGCATACAGGCATGACACCCAGTGAATATCTGCTTAATACGGGGAAACTGACAAACAATTTTATCGAGACCTTTACAAAGAATGCGCTTTAAATGTCGGTTTTATACAATTTATCGATTCACGCTACTCTTACTTTTGGACTATTCTTAAATAGTCCATCAAATGAAAAATCTAAAAATAGCTACTGCTCAGTTTGAAAACAAAAGCGGTGACAAAAACTACAATTTAACTGTAATTGAAGAACTTACAAAAAAAGCTTCAGGAGAAGGTTGCGATGTGATTGCATTTCACGAATGTTCCATTACCGGATATACTTTCGCCAGACATTTATCGAAAGAGCAATTGCTGGAAGTTGCTGAAGTAATTCCAACCGGGGGTAGTATTTTAAAACTTATCGAAATAGCCAAAACATATAACATTGTTATACTGGCAGGCCTTTTTGAAAAAGACGAAAATGACGCTTTATTTAAAGCTTATGTCTGCGTCGATAAAAATGGTTTAGTTGCCAAATACCGCAAACTTCACCCTTTTATAAACCCCTATCTCACTCCCGGAAACGAATATTGCATCTTTGAAATCAAGGGATGGAAATGTGGCATCTTAATTTGTTATGACAATAACATTATCGAAAATGTACGGGCAACAACGCTATTGGGAGCTCAGATTATTTTTATGCCTCATGTCACCATGTGCACCCCTTCTACCCGACCTGGCGCCGGTTTTGTCGCTCCCGAGCTCTGGAAAAATCGCGAAGCCGACCCGACTTCTTTACGAATAGAATTTGACGGAATGAAAGGCCGTGACTGGTTAATGAAATGGCTGCCGGCAAGAGCCTACGACAATGCCATATACGCAGTTTTCTCCAACCCAATTGGTATGGATGATGATCAATTGAAGAATGGTTGTTCCATGATCATTGATCCTTTTGGGGATATCATCTCCGAATGCCGTTCTTTTGAAGACTCCTTTGCAACTGCACTCATTACCCCTGAAAAATGCATTCAGGCAGGAGGGAATCGCTACCTAAAAGCCCGAAGACCTGATTTATATCGAGATATTATTGGCCAGGACCATCAATCCGAACAAAATGTAGCATGGCTAACTACAGAAAATAAGAAAAGTTAAAACTAAAAATTTCAAAGTCTTTCACCTCTCAAAAATCTATCTTTGATAGAGATTAATTTACAGCATAAACACAATAATGGAATTTCTTAAAACTACAAACAAAGATATCGATGCCGTTTTCGATATATATAATGAGGCAACCTCTTACCAAAAAACGGTCAACATAAAAAGCTGGAGAGGCTTTGAAAAATCACTAATAGAAACTGAAATTAAAGAAGACCGGCATTTTATAATAAAAGAAGATGATGAAATAGCCTGCACTTTTGTTCTTACTTTTAATGACTTAATCATATGGAAAGAAGCCGCTGCAGATCCTGCGGTATACATTCATCGTATTGCTACGAATCCAAAATTCCGAGGTCGTTCTTATGTTAAAAAAATCATAGAATGGGTAAAAATATATGCCGTTCAAAATGATAAAAACTATATCAGACTTGACACTCACAGCGGAAATGAAAGAATAAATAAGTATTACACAAGTTGTGGTTTTGATTACAAAGGTATCAGTACTATCGAATGGACATCAGAACTACCGGAACATTATAAAGAAGGATCTTTTAGTTTGTTTGAAATTAAACTTTAAGAAAATGGTTTAAAAGAATAGAAAGCCCCTTACGATAACTTCGAAGGGGGTTTGTTCTGTTTATAAATTCTCTGAGGAGCTTTATTTTATGATTTTCAAAATCAAAGAAACTTTATAAAGATAAATTTACGACGGCCTTACCCTTTCTTAGATTTCCATATAAATCCATCGAGAATATAATGTGTAAATTGTGGTACACTCAGCAATGGCACTGCCAAAAACTCCCATCCTGAAAAATTTATTGCTTCAAAAGAAATATTTTCATTCCAGACAAAAACTTCCCAAAGAAATTCTTCT
This sequence comes from Flavobacterium sp. ABG, assembly GCF_001027725.1. Taxonomy (NCBI): domain Bacteria; kingdom Pseudomonadati; phylum Bacteroidota; class Flavobacteriia; order Flavobacteriales; family Flavobacteriaceae; genus Flavobacterium; species Flavobacterium sp. ABG. Next base: position 7,805 of record NZ_LEKS01000013.1, on the reverse strand, counting down.
GCAAAAGCAATGCATAATAAGATTATTGCATAAATAAAAATGCCTTTGTACTTTTTCAAATAACGTAGTTTCCCTAACTCCGAATCTGTTTTACCATCGATTTCTCTAAAATAAACCAGCGCCATATAAGGGATTCCATGAGAAATAACATTCAGCAATGTAAAAATCAAATCATCATTAAAATAAACAATTCCGAAGTACCAAGAAAGTGCTGTCCCTAAAATAATGCTGTTTTTAGGGATATTAAAAAATCTGTTTTTTACCGAAGCGTAAAACGTATAAATCAGATATGTGGTTAAAATTGCAATGTAAATCCAAAATGCAATTGTTAGAATCGTTTGGTTATGGAAACGAAAAAATTCGTTTTCGACGAACCAGTTGAACTTTCGCGGAGACGACAAAAACCAATACAACATCGGATATCCTGTTGAGGAATAAATCGTGAGATTGTCTATCCAAACCGACAATTTTGCTTTATTTTCATTTCGCGCATACAATCGCATAAAACCATATTGCTGTCTGATAAAATGATAAACAGCCACATAAGCCAGAAAAGACCAAAACACAATTCCTCCAAAAGCAAAGAGAATAAATCCAATAGAAAAACAAATTACTGGTAAAATCGTCAGCAGTTTTTTTCTTTTTTCGAACTCGTCTTTTACAAAATAGGTTTTAAATAAAGTAGCATAAACATGTGCAACATCAATAAAAACAATTAAAAAAAGCCAAGTATAAAATGAGTACTGCTCTTCGATCTTACTGATAAAATCCTGAAACAGAAAAATGATGGCCAACACAAAAAAGGACGGGCCAATTATAAAAAGAAAATCTGTTTTAGCTTTATGAATCCAGGGTTGTCTCATCTAAAATCTGATTTACGGTATTAATTCCGCAGTGAAAAGCTTCTTCAAAAATAGAAATTCCAGACAAATCGGTATGGGCAAAAAATACTCGATTAACTATATTTTTTTTAGCTTGTTTTTTGGCCTCTCCAAATATGAAACCCGGAACTGGACTTATCATACCGTGTCCCAATACAAAAACTTCCATTTCTTCTGTAACATTTTCAATATCGGGATGTGCAATTTTCAGGTCATCAAACACCATTTGTTTCCAATGTTCCGTTTTCTTTTTATAAATTTCTTTTCTCGTCTTTTTAAGATCCGCACTTGAGAAACTATAATAATAGGTAATCACTTTCTTAGTCTGAACCTGATTTAAAGACTGATGTTGATCGTATACATATCCCAATCCTTTTGATCCGTAAATCACATTATCCCAAGATAACGGAAAGCTGAAATCATCCTCCAAGTCAGAAACTACAAGTGTTGCGAGAAGCCAGGGTGTATAATGAAAATGTTTTGTAAACTCCTTTCTGTCTTTTAGAATATATTGATTCACAAATTGAGGCGTTGCCATTATCACTTTATCAGCAACAATAGTAACAGCAGTTTTTTTATGGTCATCAAATGTTTTAACGATAACTTTATTATTCTCGATTTTAAGTTCGTAAACCAAATGATTTTTAAGTGCTTTATCTTTAGAATATTTCTTTAAATGACTTGCTAATCTGGCATTCCCTTCGGGCCAGGTTAACACACTATCTCTTTTATCTGATGTTGCATCCTGCTTTCTACCGGCAAAATAATGAATTCCCGCCCAGGCCGAAACGTATTCTATTCCCAATCCAAAATCGTCTTTACAACAATAATCGATATACTTAAATAAAGGTTCTGATTTGAAATTGTTTTTTTCAAACCACTCTTTCATCGTTATTTTATCTAAAGCTCTGGTATTTTCATCTGCAGAAGAAAGGTGAAGCGGAATATCAAACAAGTATTTCCCGTCTGCTCCTTTTTTTGTTCTAAAAGTATCCATCTGTTCAAAAAAAACTTTCAATTCTGCGTCTTCCGCCGGAGAATTTCCTTCTTTTGGAACTACACCTTCCTGCCAATTATTTTTATAAAACAATCTCTCATCTGGTGCAAAAGTAAGTTGCAACTCATCAAAAACAGGAAGTCCGTTTGAATCGTAACCTTGTATTATTTTTTCTTCTTCCAGAAAATTCAATAGTTCTTTGTCCTTAAAGTTAGGCAAGGGCAGATAATGTGCCCCAAGTGGAAATTTAGAATGTTGATTCTCGCCATTTGAAGAATTTCCGCCTAAGTGCCCTTCCAATTCCACAAGAATAAAATCAGAAATGCCTCTTTTTGTCAATTGGCGTGCTGCGCTTAAACCAGAAATTCCACCTCCAACAATAAGATAAGGTGTTTGAATCTGAGAAGTTGGTTCAGGAAAATCTTTGATCCACAATCGATGCCCCAAAAGATGTTTGGTTCCTGATAAACGAATCATGAAAACGGCAATTTTATCTGTACAAAACTGCAAAAACGGAACAAGAAGCAGAGAAGCTGTAATTCCTTTTACAAAACTTCGTCTGGAACTACTATAATTTTCCCCATTCTTCATCAAAATAGCGCACTAAAATTTGGTTATCTAAACGATTGATCTCAATTTCATTTGAGATCATATCTTTAGTAAAGTAGTTAAATCGGTCAAACTGATAATTATAAAACTTCAGTCCCGATGCTTTTCTGTTTACCGTATTAAAAGTGGTGTTAAAACCATTTATTGCAATGGTAAACCCCCATTCTCCAAACGACGGAACATACGCATGATAAGCATCTGTCTGAGGGAAAACTGCCATTACTGTTTTATTGATACACCAAAATGATTTTGGTGCAAAATAAGGCGAAGTTGTTTGTACCACTATCGCAGCATCTGGTTGGAGAATACTCTGAATGGTCTGATAAAAGTTTAATGAATATAACTTCCCCAGACTATAATTAGACGGATCAGGAAAATCGATAATTGCAACATCATATTTTACTTTTGAACTTTTTGCCCAAATATAAGCATCCGTATTGATTACGGTAACTTTAGGATTGTTTAACGAATTCTGATTCAGATCTGTCAATACTTTATTGGTTTTAAACAATTTGGTCATTCCCTCATCTAAATCAACCAAAGTAATTGTTTTTACGTTTTTGTATTTCAGAATTTCGCGCACTGCCAGGCCGTCTCCCCCACCTAATACCAAAACATGATCTGCCTTTTTGGCAATTGACATTACAGGATGTACAAGTGCTTCGTGGTAACGATATTCATCAGCAGAACTAAACTGTAAGTTATTATTAAGATACAACCTGTAATCGCTCTTATTATGCGTCAGGACAATCCGTTGATAAGGAGTTGAATTGGTATAAATGATATTTTCTCCGTACAATTTCCCTTCTGAGTACGACAAGATATTCTCTGAGAATATAAAAACAGTCAGTAATACCAAGAATGAAAAAATAGCTTTTGCTTTTAAAAAATAGCTCTTTTTTAATTCCGAATCTAAAACAAAACACAGTGCGATTGCAATACTGACATTAATCATTCCAAAAAACAAGGAAGTCCCCATAATTCCTAACTTCGGAACTAAAATTAAAGGAAAAAGAATAGAGGCCAATAAAGCTCCAATATAATCAAAAGTAAAAACATTCGAAACCAAATCTTTAAACTCGACTTTATCTTTTAGTATGTTCATCAGTAACGGAATTTCCAGTCCGACTAAAAAACCGGTTACAAAAACAAGCAGGTATAAAATGAATTGAAAGGAAGCTACACTTTCAAACAGTAAAAACAAGACAACCGAACTCAATCCTCCAATTAACCCCACTAATATTTCGATTTCGACGAAAGTATTCAGTAGGTTTTTATTGAAAAACTTAGAAAAAAAAGAGCCTATACCCATCGAAAACAGATATACACCAATGATAAATGAAAATTGCTTTACAGAATCGCCTAATAAATAACTTGCGAGTGTTCCTGCAACAAGTTCGTAAACAAGTCCACAGGTTGCAATTATAAAAACGGCAAAAAGAAGCAAAAATTCAAACTTGATAAACTTTTTACCCATGTATTGCGGCACTAATAATCATTGAAATCCCAATGATAAATGATGCAAGCACAATTGCAACAGCAACATTGTTTTTTTCAACGACTTCTTTCCAGGTATTTTCCGGAGTAATTTTCTCGATTATAAAATAGGCAACTAACAAAATAATGATTCCTAAAAAAGAAAAAAGAATCGAATTGATAATGGGTTGGTAGTGTATTAAATCCATAGTTTAAAGACTTATTTATGATAAAAACGGTTTATTGAACTTCTATTTCCTGACGAACTGTAACTTTCTGTTGATTCGCAATCACAGATTCGGTTTCCCGAATACGCAAAATGCAAATAGACCCCAAAGCAAAGCAATCCTATAGCTATTGCTACTAAATTATTTTTTATAAAATCAAATGTATTTTTCATATTGTTTATTCGCTATAAGGGGAATAACTACTGTCTGCCCATCTTCTTTTTTCAAAATTAAATCTGGCAAACCCGATAATAACAAGAATAACAATCATAAAGATAATAACCAGCCAGACATTTCGATTTGAAGGCTCGTTCCAGACTACTTTAAACTTCATCACATTATTACGAACATCCTCGGGTGCTTTCTGAGGTTTAATCAAAAGGTGGTATTTCCCTCCTTTTACCCCGCAGATATTAAATTCTTCGGATTGCTTACCTTCTGTCCAACTTGAACCGTCTTCATAACCGGAATAATATTCGATATCCTTATTGGCATGAGTTTCTTCATTTGTTTTTTCATCGACCAGAGCAATGTCAACATTCGCCCAGGAATTATCAACCTCAGTCGAAACCCAAATAGTCAATGGAGCAGAACCTCCTTTTAACTCAAACGAGTCGCTTAGAAGTTCTTTGTTATTATAACGATCAAAAGTAATCTCTTTAGAAAATACGTTTTGTTCTACCTGATCTTTATAAATGTACCAGTTTGAGGAAATAATCAATAAAGCAAAAAGACAAAATATAATAGCTGTATTACTCAGGTTAAAATAAAAAGGCTGCACCACATTTACACCGGTCTGATATCTTAATAAACTGCTAGGAAATGCTTTCCTAATCTCATCTTTACTAATATACTCCCCTAAATAAGTGGTTTCAACGTTATCCATTTTTTCAATAGAAACCATAAATGGAGGTCTGATATACTCTACCATATGAATCCACGTATTACGCAATGAAAAATCGAAAAAACCCTGAGCTGTTTCAATTGCGACATCGCAATATTCGTACAGATTAAAATTATCTTCTTTATATTCCAACGAACGTGGATGGCTCTTTACATCATATTTATCCTCAATTTCCTTTAAAAATATCCAATGACCGTTTACTTCAGAAAGATAAACAAACTCGTTTGTTGCACTGGTTAGAATATATTCTCGCCATAAATGTACTCGGCCTACTACTTTGACCATCATACCTGTAACAGTATACTCTTTTCCTTTCAGAAATCCTTTATTTCCAACAGCAAAAGCAAAACCATCTTTGTTAGGCTTATACTTAGATTTTCGTTTAAATTGTCCGTCATCCTGTTTTACATACAAACTACAGCATGCCGGGCAGACAAAATTAACCACTTCAAAACCAACCCCTAATTCGGTAACGGTATTACAATCGTAACAAGGAACTTTCATATATTAACGGTTAATTTCAAAATCTTTTATAATTGTTCCTTCAAAATAGGCAACATAATCTGCCATAACATCTTTTACCTTTTGTGAATTATCCTGCAGGTAATTACACAAATAAACATCAAGGGTTAACTGATTGTACTCCGGCCAGGTATGTATACAAATATGAGATTCTTTTAAACAAAATGAAATCGTAAAACTGTCGTTTTCGAAATTGTGAACAACAACGCCTACTTTTTCCAAGGAATATTTTTCTAAAATCAAATGGGTAACAGCAACAAAACCATTACTATCAGTAAGTTTATGAGTTTCATCAACATGTAAAGTAACCAGTTTATGCAATCCTGGCGAATAAGGAGGTAAATCCATTAAAGTTATTTAGGTAACAAAAGTGGGCAAATATATACTATTTTATTTAATAATTTTAACTTAAAAAAGACTAAAAATTATTCATCACCAGCTGTTTTTGGGCACAATCCTGATTACTGCAACTGTCTGCTTATTTCAAAAAGTTGCTTCTATCCCATTAACCACTATATCTCTTGCGGCATTAGAACAAATAAGAATAGAAATTCATTAAACAAAAAGCCCTGAAACTACAATCATTTAATTTCTTTTGAATAGACACTCTTATAATTGACAAGCTGATCGCATAAAAAAAACTTGATTTTCAAATCATCCTTACTGTTTATAATTTCCTGAACCTCTTTTTGATCCACAAGGAAATAACAAAACTTAGACAATTCCTCTTCCGGAATTTTTAAATTTCTTAAAATATACTCTCGATGATTATCGTTAAAAAACTTAATGTTTGTTTCCTTACTCTCAATCAAAATCAAATTTTTCAATTTCTTAGTTCTACCATTAATTGCATTAAGTATAGGATCCACTTCCATTGACCCCGCCAAAAGCCCCAATAAGTGTATGGGTTTAAAATCACCGGCAGTATACAGTTGTCGTTCAACCTGAGTTTTTCTTTTTATCGCTTTGGGTATGATCCCTAACGAAACAGCATTGATTTCACTGCTTTTATCTATTGTAACCTCTTTTAGTTGATATGCTCTTTTGTTCATTTGAACCTTCACTTCCGACATTAAAATATCCTCAGCTTTAACTGAAAGCCTCAAAACCTCTAAATCAATTGAAGAGAATAAAAGGATATCCCCTTCTCTAACTTTGATTAAAAAAGCCCCAAATTTGTCTGTAACTCCTGAATTCACATCAAACTTATCCGACGAAGACTCATTTATAACATTGACATTACCATACGGAACACCATCTACAACAACAAACCCTTTTACTACTATTCTCTGCTGAGAAAAACCATATGATGAAAGCAATAAAAAAGCGATTACCAGTATTCTCATACGTATTTGTTATCTAAATTTTGGGAACCTAATTTAAAATAGGCCGATTTGAGTACCCAAAACTAAAAATAAATCTTCACCCAAATTTAAATTTAACTTATTTTTCTGACAAGAAACTTCCCTCTACTTTATTTTGGATCAAAAGTTCGTGGTATTCTATTATTTTTGCAGTTCTATTTAGGAAAACAGATTTTTTTTGAAGCAAAAATCTCATTTTTAAAACCTCTTTGGTTCACTAAACAAAAGTTAGGTTCAAAACTTCTAAAATTCTTATCTGTAGATTTTTTTTAACCGCAAAGCTCGTTAGGGGTTTACGTAAAGAACGCGAAGATAAGTCTAATCTGGACTTACATCACTTATATGGTTTAAAAAAGCCAACAACCAAAAAGTCTATAAAACAAAAAACCCCATCCGATTTGGATAGGGTTTTTAAAAAGAAAGGCGACGACATACTCTCCCACATAACTGCAGTACCATCTGCGCAGGCGGGCTTAACTACTCTGTTCGGGATGGGAAGAGGTGAGCCCCGCCGCAATAACCACCTTAAGGTCGTTGTTACTTGAGGTAACGTACAATTAATTAAAAATTTAATATTAATAATTAAATAATTGCAACAATATCTTAACATACTGAGATAAAGAATATAAAAAAGTCCTTGACATGAGTCGAAGGGAGAAAGTTTCTTCCCCACACCGAAGTGTGGGGAAAAGGGTGTACATAAGCTTACGGATTATTAGTACTACTCGACTATGACATTACTGCCTTTACATCTATAGCCTATCAACGTGGTCATCTTCCACGATCCTTAAAAGAAATCTCATCTTGTGGTGGGTTTCGCGCTTA
>NZ_LEKS01000012.1:0-188889 GCF_001027725.1 Flavobacterium sp. ABG | reverse complement strand
TTCAGTCTAGTCCCAAATCTCTCGTAACGGCTGTTGGTGGCTGTGTTTTTATTTATCAATATTTTCTATTTCAAATATTTCAATAAATTTTTGTTCCAAGTTTTTCTTTTTCCTTTTTATATTCCATCTCGAATGGAATATTATAAAGACGAAGAATAAATTAAAAACTAGATATATGTCATTTGGCGCGTTTTTAAAATTAAAAAAGAAAAAGGAATTGAAACCAATTATCGCAACAAATGGAAAATATTTTAGCCAAATCATTCCTATTTTACTCATAGGTTCAATAGTATAATTTAGTTTTACTTTGTTATTAATATTTTGATATTTTCCTTTAAGCATTTTTTTCCTTTAAGCAAATATAAGCCTGAAGTAAAATTATAATTTTCTGTTAGTCTGAAAGATGAATCGTCAAAGGTTCCGTAAAAACTTTTTGAACTTAGACAAAAAATTGAAAATATTCCAAGTGATAATTTTAATTCAGCTCTCCCAATTTTCGTATTCTCTTTTAATCTATTTCTAAATTCAGTTATATTAAGCTTTGACTTCATTAAAATTAATTAAATTACAGATTTTTAGTATTTTGACACAACATTGCAACCAACGTCCTGGCACTACAAGAGGTTTGGGATTAAAGATGCGAGATTTTTACATTATGCTCAAATTTTACAAATACAAAACTATCTTTAAATTCAGTCAAATGCCCAAATCTCTTGTAACGGCTGTTCGTGGCTGTGTTTTTATTTATCTTTTTTATATATGTCATTTGGCGCGTTTTTAAAATTAAAAAAGAAAAAGGAATTGAAACCAATTATCGCAACAAATGGAAAATATTTTAGCCAAATCATTCCTATTTTACTCATAGGTTCAATAGTATAATTTAGTTTTACTTTGTTATTAATATTTTGATATTTTCCTTTAAGCAAATATAAGCCTGAAGTAAAATTATAATTTTCTGTTAGTCTGAAAGATGAATCGTCAAAATTTCCATAAAAACTTTTTGAACTTAGACAAAAAATTGAAAATATTCCAAGTGATAATTGTAATTCAGCTCTACCAATTTTCGTATTCTCTTTTAATCTATTTCTAAATTCAGTTATATTAAGCTTTGACTTCATTAAAATTAATTAAATTACAGATTTTCAGTGTTTTGACGCAACATTGCAACCAAGGTCCTGGCGCTACAAGAGGTTTGGTTTTAAAGATGCAAGTTTTTTCCATTATGCACAAATTTTCGAAGTACAAAACCATTTTTAAATTCAGTCAAATGCTCGAATCTCTTGTAGCGGCGGTTATGACTTCGTTGTTTTTCTTTCTATGTATTTTGTCAGTTTTTCGCACACCAACTTCTTAATGAAATTTTCCATAAAGTCATAGTCAGGTTCCCCATTTTTATTTATTGGCAGTAGAATTTTTTCTCTTTTTATTCTTTGGTCATTAATTTCTCTGTTAAAGCTATATTTTTCGCTCAATCTTTTTGTTACACTTGCAGTAAAAAGGTAAATGAATTTGTTAAAATTATCATTTTGAAGTTTAGTAACGTGGTCACTTGCAACAAATGAAAAAGGCTGAAAGAATGTCGCGCCAACACTACCACTATTTGCAATTGTAAGGCAGTTTTTGAAAATTCTTACTCCGTTATTATTGCTAATAAATCCATCTATTCCATTATTCATAGCTGTTGAAGAAACATAAGGCATTTCTCCTCTTTTATGGTCATCTTTTTTTAATCTTTTACCTCTTTGGATTTCAGTGAATATTTCTTTTAGATAAAATTCGCTCCATTCCTTATTTTCTAAACCCTTCACTGGTTCAAAATCTTTAACTATTTCTAAACTTTTTTCTCCAAATAAATATTCTTTATCTTGCAAAATCATATTAAATTCAAATGTCAAAAAATCAGCGATAGTTTTCTCAAAGTCTTCAACTTCTGGAATCTCATCATTGAAATAATAAAACGAATGCAACCATTCATCTTCTGTTTCAATATTAGTTTTTACACAAAAATTTGTTTCTGCTTCAATACGGTCAAACCAAACGTCAAGTAAATGTTGTTTTTTGTCTTTAGCCTGTATTGTCTCAACAAGGCCTTGATGTTTTTGAACCTCAAATCCATCTTTTTCAAAATTGATGAACTTTACTTTTTTTTCTTTATAATGTGGTACACCAGCTGTGAAAATTGCGATACAAGGATTTGTTCCAACTCCATAAAAAGTATTTTTATTTAGCGTAATAACACCATCCAAAGTGTGACTTTTTAAAATATTATTTTTGATTGCTTGTTCTTCTTTACTTTTACCTGTCATTGACGATTGAGGTACAATTACAACTACTTTTCCGTCTTCTACAATAGAATTAAGCAAATGTTCAGTAAAATTAATCTCGTACAAATTAGTGTTATTTTTGCTTCCCATTGAATATGGTGGATTCATCATTCCCACCGTACATCCTTTTTCCTGTAATATAGAAGGATTAGATTTTAAAAAATCTTCTTGTTCAAGGTTACTTTTTCCATCACCACGCAAAATCATATTTGTAGTAGCAATAGTAAACATATATGGTTGTAGTTCTAAACCATGTAGTTGGTTTTTTCTAATATTTCTTTGCTCTTCGAGATTATTCGATTTTTCCAACATATCGTGCATTGATGCAATTAGAAAGCCTGCTGTTCCACAGCAAGGGTCTAAGACTTTATCAGTAGGTTTTAGTTCTACTAAATCGCAAAATAATTCCGTTATATGTTTTGGTGTTAATACAATCCCTAAAGATTGTCCGTCACCACCAGAATAAGACATAAATTCTCCATAAAATCTTCCCAGATAGTCTTCTGCAGACTGTATATATTTAATGTTTTTATAAATGTTCTCGTATAAAAACTCTGTAAAGTGTTTTAAAGGCGTTTTTTTTAAATATTCATTTTCTTCATTAATTATTTTAGTGTCTTTTATTACTAAAAACTGACTAAGTAATTTATCTTTTTTTACTTGGGGTGAAACATTGGCTCTTTTTAAATTTTTTTCAATAGCTTCATAAATTTTTTCGCCATCAGAAGTAGTTTGGTCACCTATAAGGCTGTCAATACTGAAGCCTTTATGCTCCATTTCTTTCAATGCTAAAAGAATACCCGAAACTATAAGTGGTTTGTCTTTGTCTTGAATACTGCCATAATTTCGTAAATCCTCGTGAAGATTTTTGGCATCCTTTAGAATTTCTTCGGTTGTTTTGTCTTCGGGTGTCTGTTCTTTGAGTATATTTTTCGTATAGTATTCATCAATATTTTTTTTATTGAAAAGTGTAAATGTTTCAACATCATCAAGTTCTTTATAACCTCCTCTTTCATCTATAAAAATAGGAGTTATTTTGTGTCTTTTCTCGTTTCCTGAAACTCCAAAAACTATAAATTTTTTATAAGTAGTATTTTGAGCTAAATGCTTTCCGTAAAACAAAGCACCATTTACTGCATAATTCTTTACACTCGCAACTTCATTGCAAATCACGTCTTTTTCATTTCGTTTTATGTGAAATGAAACATCCGCTTTATTTTCGATAATTATAACAAAATCTTTAACTAATCCACAATATTCAGGAAAACCAACTTTTCCTGTACCTGCTTTTGAAGCTGATTTTAAAGCATTGTCAATGTCTTTAATAATACTTCCTTGTGGGTGTAAATCAACATCTGCTTCTTTCAGCATTTCATAAACCCACAAATCTGTCAATACTTCTTTTTTTGCCATTTTAGGTAATCAAGTTATAAATTATTTTAATTGTTGGTAAAGTTAAGTTTTTTTTAACTATTCAGACTTTCAAAATGCTCTCAAATTGTCCATTCGAAGCACGAATGTTGATGTTTTCTACTCGGTTACGCTACAATAAGGCATAACCTGTATATATGTCTGACGATATCCGACTTATTTACTCTAAATTTGATAGATATATCTGATAAATATCAGTATTTAGTCGCTTTCAAAAATAGGATTTTTATTTCATGAATCATCAAACGAACTTTTTATTTGTTGAATACTTTTCGTACTAACATGGGGGTAAATTTCGGTAGTCTTGCTGCTTTAGTGACCTAATAATTCTTGCATATATTCCGACCGCCCGGATTTGTAATCCGTGCCGTAAAGTATATTTTAACAGATTTAAAAAAAGAAAATAGTGTTTTAACTAACTCACAAAAAGCAAAATCCCATTTCAAACGAAATGGGATTTTTTAAAAACTACCTATTTTTTCGTTTTAAAAACTTTATAAAAAACAAATAAAATCCCCAACCAAATAGGAATTAATTCTACAGATATCTTCATATTCGTAATCCACATAATGGCTAAAATACCTAGTAAAAATACGAAACAGATGTAATTGCTTACTGGGTAAAATATAGAAGCAAATTTAGTTTTTGTGTTTTCCTTGTCTTTCGCACGTCTAAATTGTAGATGGGTATACGAAATCATAACCCAGTTAATAATCAAGCAAGACACGACTAAAGACATTAAAATGCTAAAAGCTTCTTCTGGAATTACTTTATTTACTACTATACAGATCGCTGCAAAACAGGAAGAAATTAAAATGGCATTGACAGGTACTGATTGTTTGTTTAGTTTCTTTAAAAATTTTGGCGCATTGCCTTGGTCTGCTAAACCAAATAACATTCGCGAGTTGCTGTATACACTGCTATTGTATACGGATAAAGCGGCGGTTAATACAATTAAATTCAGGACATTGGCTATAAGGCTGGTGAAAAATATTTTCTTGCCAAAGAGCTCAAACTCCATTCCGTTTAAATTTTGAAAAACCATTACAAACGGGCTACTGTCTGTAGTAATTTGCTGCCAAGGCGACAAAGCAAATAAAATGACCAATGCTCCAACATAAAATATAAGGATTCTATAAATAACCTGATTGGTTGCTTTTGGAATGTTTTTTTCCGGATTTTCGGCCTCTGCAGCGGTAATTCCAATGAGTTCTAAACCTCCAAAGGAGAACATAATCAGTGCCATTGCGGCCAATAAACCTTGAAAATCACCAGTTGCTGTTTTTTCAAAGAAGCCTTTTGGAAAGAAACCTCCATCGTTGTATAAATTATGAATCGTAGCGTGCTCTCCCCCTGTCCCACTTATCAGTAGATAAATACCAAAAAGAATCATGGCGATAATGGCAACCACTTTTATGATTGAAAACCAAAATTCAGTTTCTCCATACACTTTTACGGAAGCAAAATTCAAAGCATTAATAATCAGGAAGAAAAATAAACTGGATGCCCACAACGGAATTTCAGGCCACCAAAACTGCACATAAACTCCAATAGCTGTAAGTTCGGCCATACTAACTAAAATATACAAAATCCAATAATTCCAACCTGATGCAAAACCTGCGAAAGAACCACAATATTTATAGGCAAAATAGCTAAAACTTCCTGATACCGGTTCTTCAACAACCATTTCGCCAAGTTGTCTCATTATAAAGAAAGCGATAATTCCGGCAATAGCATATCCTAAAATAACAGATGGTCCTGCTAATACGGCTGCCGGACCAATACCAAGGAAAAGACCTGTTCCTATCGATCCGCCTAAGGCAATTAACTGAATGTGTCGGTTCGTTAGTCCGCGTTTAAGTTGATTCTCTTCTACAGTATCTTGATTATTTTTCACAAATTAGATTTTTAAAGGGATTAGATGTATTCAGAAATGTATAAAAAGCGAAGATAAGTTAAAAAAGGAATCTTACAAAACATCGTTGCGTCGCAGCTGTCAGAATCCAATATAAATATTTAGTTTTAAAAGTTAAACTGCTAATTTATATAGTGGTTAAAATATAGTTATTATAATTGTAACTAATTGATTGTTTAAATTATGTCTAACTTTAATACCACTTAAAGTTTAATAAAATATCCTGTGGAGTTTTCTTAAAATTCATTTGAGATTTCATGTTTAGAGCTTTAACTCCTGTTGCTCCTACGAAGTCGGGAGACTTCATATAGCAGGTATTAAAAACAAAAGAGACGACCATCAGATCGTCTCTTTATACTATTTAAAAAATTATAATTTATTTTCTCTTTCACTGATTTACATGGCTCTTGTGCGAAAACAGCTGATCTGAGACCATTATTTAATCTTTAATCACTTTTTTCGTTACAGTTCCCATATCATTTGAAACTCGAAATAAATAGACACCAACCGGCAAATTAGATACATTTAGTTTGGTAGATATGGTTTTTAATTCTCTTGTAATAAGAAGATTCCCCGTTACATCAAAAACGTCCAATTTGGCGCTATTTAGTATATTCACGTCAATTGTTATGAAATCTTTAACCGGATTTGGATACAATTTGAATGAATCTTGGAAAGTAAAATCTTTTGTTGCCAGAACTGCAACATCAAAACAGGTACTTGTAGCCGTACAGCTGTTTTTAGTAACCTCTACCGCATAGCTTCCTAATTGTTTGGGTGTAAAAGTGGGATTGTTTTCGTTTGGAATGGCTGTAAATACTCCATTATTACAGGTCAGCCACTTATAAGTTGCCGCTGTTTCGGCAACAGTTAATTTACCTTCATTGTAAGAAACTGTTAAATCAATACCTTTTATTGTTACTAGTTGTGTTGCTGTGGCTGTATTGTTGCTTCTGTCTTTTACAATCCAGGTTACAGTTGTGTTTCCTATAGGGAAATTTGCCGGTGCATCATTTGTAACTGAAGCAACTGAGCAATTATCAGCAGTTATTGGATTTCCCAATGCGATTCCTGCTGCTTTACAGTTAAACGTGGTATTTGATACTATTGCCGCAGGAGCAGTAATTGTTGGCGGTGTTACATCTTTTACTGTTACTATTTGGGTGGCCGTTGCACTATTATTGCTTTTGTCTTTTACGGTCCAGGTTACGATTGTGCTTCCTAATGAGTAAAATTTTGGAGCATTACTAGTTAGAGAAGCTACCGAACAATTATCTGCCGTTACCGGAGTTCCTAATACGACATCCGTTGCTGATAGTGTGCAACCTGCAGCAGTCAGATTCACCGTTACAGCAGTTGGAGCTGTAATGGTAGGTAAGGTAATGTCTTTTACCGTTATGGTCTGAGCAGCTGTTGCAATATTACCGCTTGCATCTTTTACGGTCCAGATTACTGTTGTGTTTCCTACAGGAAAAACAGTAGGAGCATTATTGGTTACTGAAGCTACGTTACAGTTGTCTGATGTTATGGGAGTTCCCAGTACAACAGCTGTCGCTGTACAATCTAAATTGGCGTTGACTGTTACAGCTGCCGGAGCAGTTATAGTCGGTCTTTCAATATCAGAATCTGTGATTATTATAAAATTCTTAGTTATCGTTGCCGATTCATTATCCATTATTTTACAAGAATAATTTCCAGCCGTTAATCCGGTAATTTCCGGCGTTGTTGCTCCATTAGACCAAAGGTAGGTATAAGGTGCTTTTCCTTCATTAACAGAAACTATCGAAGCCGAACCTGTAGCACTGTCAAGGCAAGTAACATTGGTTTGGATCGTTGTTGCGTTTAGAGGTGTAAAATAGGTACCCCTCAGACGAATGAAATACGAGGAAGTAAAACTCTTATAAGAAGAAAACACGCCACTAACATTAATTTTTCCATCTGGAAATAATGAAATAGAGTAAATCGGAGCTACAAATTGGTTTCCTGTATCAAATGAAGCGTCTATACTTCCATCAGAATTTATACGGGTTAAACGGCTTTGCGCAATTCCTTGAAAAGTATCAAACTCCCCTCCTACAAGTATTTTTTCATCAGGTTGTAAAACCAAAGAACTAATTTCAATACCATATCCTGTTCGTACACTTTCAGATCCAATGGACTGAGTAAAAGAAGGGTCTTTGCTCCCATCTGAATTTAAACGAACCAGGTAATTTTGATAATTTCCGGTAGTAGGTGAGAAAAGACCGGCCACCAGTATTTTTCCATCAGGCTGCAAAGTTATTTTTTGAACATTAATCGCCAAATTATATAACGTTCCGATATCAAACGAAGTGTCTTGGCTTCCATCCGGATTTAAACGAACCAAATATTTTTGAGGAATTGGATTAAGAGTAGTAAATGACCCTCCTACCAGTATTTTGCCATCGGGTTGTGCTACTATAGAAGAAATTATTGCTTTAGATAAATCAAAACTATTTCCGGCTGTAAAAGAAACATCGTTAGTACCATCAATATTCAAACGAAATAATCTTCTAACAGGGAGATACGGATAACTATCAACAAAAGCACTTATGATTATCTTTCCATTGGGCTGCAAAGCTATAACTTCAACATCATATTCAGATGATCTAAGGAAAGAAGTGTCACGAGAACCATCAGGATTTAATCTAACCAGAGCATTTCTGCCTGAATTCCCGAAGTTAGTAAATTTACCTCTTATCAATATTTTCCCATCAGCCTGTAATAGTATCGATTGAACTTCATCATTGAATTCAGCCGGCGGGTTAAATGAAGTGTCCTTGCTTCCATCAAGGTTTATGCGAATCAGTTTTTTTTGTGTAACTCCCTGAAAATTGTCAAAATATCCTCCTATCAAGGTTTTTCCATCACCTTGCACGGCTGAGCACTGCACAGCTGCGTCAAAACCTGTGTCTTTGTTAAAAGAAGAATCTCTTCTTCCATTGGCATTTAAGCAAACTATACCTTTCTCAATAATCTTATTGCAATAGTTAAATTTACCGCCAATAAGGATTCTTCCATCATTTAAAATAGCTGTAGCCAAAACGTCTGCATTTGCTTTTCCTGTAAGAAGATTTGCTCCATCATCAAAAGAAGCGATTGAAAAAGTACTATCTAGACTTCCGTCCGAATTAAAACGATAGACACCATCATCACCGGAAGAATTATTAGGCTTATAAAAACTTGCAATTAGTTTTCCATCAGGCTGGAGGGACATATTACTTGCATATTCATTATTCATATATGCAAAATTAATTGGATTAGTAAATGAAGTGTCATTGCTGCCGTCGGGATTTAAACGAATTAAATATTTCTGAGCCACTCCCTGATAAGTTCTAAAGCCTCCACTAGCGATTATTTTTCCGTCACTTTGTATTAAAACAGAATATACGTAATTACCAACAAAGCCAGTTCCTGTATTAAACGAAGTATCTTTGGAACCATCTACATTCAAACGAATCAAATATTGCTGAGCCACATCCTGAAACGTACTAAACTTGCCACTTACAACTATTTTTCCATCAGATTGAACGGCGACAGCAGTAATATCATTATCAAATCCGTTGCCTATATTAAAGGCTGTATCAAGGCTTCCATCGGCATTCAAACGAATCAATCGTCTCTGTGGCGTAGAATATATCTTTTTATTAGCTACAAGTATTTTTCCATCAGATTGAACTGTTATAGCACTCACAGAAACCGAA
This sequence comes from Flavobacterium sp. ABG, assembly GCF_001027725.1. Taxonomy (NCBI): domain Bacteria; kingdom Pseudomonadati; phylum Bacteroidota; class Flavobacteriia; order Flavobacteriales; family Flavobacteriaceae; genus Flavobacterium; species Flavobacterium sp. ABG. The sequence continues at coordinate 179,497 of NZ_LEKS01000012.1, read as the reverse complement.
CTTTCGCCCACACCTCCTCCAAATAGAAAAGAAGTATCTTTACTTCCGTCTGCATTTAAACGTATTACACGAGATTGTTCAACGTTATCGTTTCCTCCTACCAGTAATTTTCCATCAGACTGCAAAGCGATAGATTTTACAGTAAAACGAGTAATATCCTCGTTATAAACAAAAGTCGGATCCAGACTTCCGTCAGGGTTAATACGAACCAATCCATTAGTTCTCTTACTCCTAAAGACAGCAGCTCCTTTTATGATTATTTTACCGTCAGGTTGTGTTACGATACATTCTACCAAACCGCCAAATCCGGGTGAAGGTCCAAAATGGTGCTCCACATCAGCAGCGTTTTGAGCAAATAGTATTAAAGATTTTAGAATAAAAAAAAAGAGTAGAGTTTTTTTCACTTAAATAGGTTTTTAAAATGTTATAGCTAAAACAATAGGTTCAAAAGATGAATCTTAAAAAACTAACAAACATAAGAAAAAACTTTTCTTTAGATTTTATATTGATAAATAATTTGTTAAAAAACAAACATTTTACAATAGTTTGATAAGTGTTTTAACTTATTCTTTCTTAAATCTAGCAGCCGCTATAGATGCGCAATGGTTAAATCAAATTATAACTTGCTTAAAAACGGTTCTAATCCCTTTAGCACTGCGAAGGACAAAATTTTCAAAGAAATCTGAGGCTTTTTTGTTCGCTTTTTTTATACTTTCTTTCCTAACTTTGTGTGCACAGAATTCTAATCTGCGCTAAAGACTGTCATCAGGTAAATATTTTTTTCTTTCAAATCAAGTTCCATAAATTTTAAAAAATAAAAAAACGAAATGAAGCATACACAACAAGAAAACGATAAGGGAATTACTGTTTTAGAACTTCGTAATTATTTACTAAAGCCCAATAAACTGAACGATTTTGAAGAATATTTCAATAATCATTTTGTAACCCCAATGGCTAAACTGGAAGGCTTTACTCTGGGACAATTTAAAATTAATAATGTAAATGATCGATTTGTTTGGCTACGTGGGTTTACAGACATGAAAACGAGAGTAAACTTCTTAAATGATTTTTATATCAACAGTCCAACATGGAAAAATTTTGGACAAGGAGCTAATGCTATGATGCTAAATTCAGATCACGTGCATTTACTGAAACCATTAGAAAAAAGTACCACTCTTGACTTTTTAGACGTAAATGAAGGGATTGTACTTGTAGATTTTTATATCTGCAATAGCACTTTAAATAAGGTTATTGATCTATTTAATACTACATACATTCCGTTTTTGAAATCTTTGAATATTAGCGACCTATCCCTTTGGGTCAGCGAAATGCAGGAAAATGATTTTCCGAGACTTCCCGTTTTTCAGGATAAAAATCTTTTGGTAACAATTACAAAGTATAAGGATTTGGCTGAATACGAAAAAAAGCAAAAATTGATCGCAGAAATGAATATAGAGCTAAAAATAGCGCTACAGGAATTAGTAACAATCCATAGCAATTTAGTGCTCGAAAAAATCTAAGGGCATTTGGGGATTGTTAGGTTAGGTTCTGTAATGCTTGTTATCTTAGTAAACGACTACAAGTTTAAGGGAAACCATTTCGGATATCTAAACAATACTTAAGTCACAAAACTAATAGCTCAATTCTTTCGAATTGAGCTTTTTTTATGATCTAATTTTATTCTGCAGTTTTAGCTTTAAATAATCAGCCAATTGTTCTTTTTATTTATTTTTACTTCCCAATTTTTCCAAATATTCACCCAGTGGAATATCCAGTCCAAAACCATAAAAAGCATTGTCTCCAAAATTATAATCCTTAACAAATGGAAAGCCTAGAATTAAATTAACATCTAAAGCATTATAAAATCGCATCCCGACTCCTACACCAACATGCGGAAAATCAAAATTCTCGTTAGTAGTGGTATTAGCCACATTGTAGAGTAATCCTGATCCATAAACAATGCTATATATTTCATTTATAAAAGGAGCTTTTTTATTAAGATAAACGTCATCTTTAACTACATTTTCATATCCTTCAAAGCGTTTGAAATTCGCAATACGCCATTTTACTCCTATTTTTTCTGACGCAAAACTAATGTTGTTAATTGTTTCTGTATCTGAAATTTTGAACTTTTTAAAAAAGAAATTTTGATCTAACCCCAGACTGAGATAAAGTGAAAAAACTGCTTTATTATTCCTGTTGTAATATTGTTGCAACTCATTTAAAAATGAAACGACGTCTATTTCGACATATTCCTCTGCCGGATTAATTAAAGTATATTTTTTCATGGCATTGATAAAAAGTATGTAGCTGTCTTTAAATTCACCAGCTGTGAGATTGTCTTCTACTTTTTTACTTCCATCTCTTAGCATATTAACGATACTTTGATATGTTTCTGCCTTATCCAGGTTGTTAAGATTGGAAATAAACTCAAAGAGATTCATAAGTTCTTCATCATAATTACCAATACCTTTTATTCCCTGTAATGCTCTTATTTTAAGTAAGGGAATTATAATTTTTGTATGGGAAATAATTGCATCATAAAGAGTATCATTTTTTTGATCTCTAACCTTAAGTTCTATCATTTTCTCTGATATGTACTCATCTAAGTAAACGATATCACTCATATGTATATCATCATTATTAATGAGAGACTTTATTGTAGCGTGTATTTTTGGTAGAATAACTGAAGCCTTAGCAATAGTTGCTGAATCTACTTCTTTAATATCAAAGTCATTACCTGTTGTAACTTCATCTAATACAGTAGTTAAATATTCGTTGTAAAAATCATTTGACTCTGCAATTATGTTATAATTATTATCAATATTTTTCCTCTTACTTTCTTTTATATTCACAATATTTTTATTCCTATCTGCAATGTTATCATCTAGATTCAGCATTAAATCCTTATTTTCTTTGAATCCCCTTTTTAAATCCGATATAACAGCAACTACAAACTTTCCTTCAATCCATGAATTTATTTGGAGAGCTTCCCTCAGAATCTCTTTTTTGGGTAAAGTGTTAAGGTATTTATCTAGTTCCAATATTGAATTTAGGGCAACTATAGTTAAATTATTATTATTATTATTATTATTATTATTATTATTATTATTATTATTATTATTATTATTATTATTATTATTATTATTTGAAGAATTACGTACTTTAATTTTGTTATTTATTTTATCAATATATTCATTTATCACTTTTATGGTGGGGTCATCTGGAAAACTTGTCGCATCTAAATGTTTTAGATCTGGCATCTCATTACTTGAAAACTTAAATTTGGCTTTGAATTTCAAAAAATCTTTTATTATAGCATCCACTTGATTTTGAACAGAAGGGTCCTTAAACTCTGCTCTAAACGATTTTAGAATATTCTGAATCTGAACATAATCATTGTAAGCCAGTATAGTTAATTTGCCGCAGTCATTCTCACAATTCTCACTTAAAATTTCCTCAACATTTGGTCTGCTCCTTAGTCTATCAGCATTTATGATACTAATTTCGCTCTCCAAATTTCTTATTTGATTGAGCATATCATTAATATAAGAATATTTGCTTTTCCATGATTTTTCATTTAACATTGGAGCAATAAGTGCAATACTCTCACCTTGTAAATTCTTCATAATATCAACTACTTTCTTACCCTTGTTTTTCTTAAGAAATTCATTAATGACATCATAATTTTTTACATATGGCGTAATTTTTCTGCAAACATAAACTTTCATACTATCGAGACTTTTCTTAAAATCGGTAGCGTCCTTTTTTACTAGATTTGTTTTACTCTCTAGACCTGAATAAAATTCACTTGTTCGATAATCAATTTTATTCTTGAAAAAACCTTTCTTTTGTAACTCAGGAATATCTGACAAAGAAAGACTTACAACGTCGAGAATAATTCCAAAAGGAATCTCTATATAATATTTCGTTATATTTTTTACTTTATTGTCTAATTTTATCTTTTCTTCAGCAATTTTTAAATTGCTGATTTTTTCTTTAAGTTCAGCTTTTTCTTTTGTGTTTTTTCCATCTAGTTTATTAAGTTCATCGTTTAATTGAATTTCCATCTTCAGCAACTTCTCATATTTTGCAATTGAATTGTTAATTTCTATCAAATAATTATTTAGTTGTATAATGTTATTCCCCGATTGAAGATAATCTTTGAATTCTGATAAATAATACCCTACTGAATCAATGCTTTTAATGGCGTTGTTTGACGACATTTGATCAATAATCTTCAGGCTTTCAGTTTTTTTTAATGCGATAATTGCTTCCTTATCATTAGTAATATTTTCCCTTAAGTTCAAACGAGCTAATTTTTTTTTAAGTTTTATCAGATCATTCTTTTTTTTAACTAAACTGGCAAAATCATTTTCGCTCAAAGTATTTATAACTTTAAGACCACTTTCTACTTCTCCTTCAAGTGTATTGATTGATGCATTTAAGTCCTTCCGTCTATCATTCTTTTTATAATGATTTTCCCTTTGCTTTATAATCATATCTTGATTGTAAGGGGATGAAATTTTATACTTAGAATAAGCGTAATTCATATCAAAAAGCTGCTTCTCGGGAGATTTCAATATAGCGTATGCTACTCCTAAGGAAAGGGAATAATTTGTAGTGAGTTCCAGTATCTCTTTTTCAATCACCTGCGGGTTCTTTTCATTTAAAAGTACATTGAGACAATTCTGAACATAATATTTAGTTGTAAAATTTGCTTCGGGGAATAATCTGTACATAAACCTTCTAAGCGCTTCCTGTCTAAGCTCCTTTTGTTTACTCATAATGATTTCAGTCAACACTTCGACATCAATTGTTCCTTTATTCATTGTTAGTTTCTCTAACCCTACTGCTAGGGTTGGATTTACCTGTGCTGAAATGGTTAGACTAAAAAATAATGCAAACAGTAAGAGTAGTTTTTTTTTCATAAATGATAGAATTAAGATTATGCTCAGATTCTCTTGTTAAAAAAATCTAAATACTATATCAAATATAAAGTTCTTCGGCGAAATGTAGTCGAGTATAAACACTTATTTTCAAATAGTTAGAATTGTGATTTATTCAATTTTCAACAAGACATTCAAGCCATATTAATAAAGGCAATAAAAGGCAAACGCTACATATAGTAAGTCAATCGCTTCAAATCCTTCTTAAATTGGTCTGTAATTTGTTTAGTCGAAGTCACAAAACTAAAAAGCTCGATTCGAAAGAATTGAGCTTTTCAATGCGTTCAGAAAACGAGGGTAGATACAATTTTTTTAATATTGGGAAGGCTTTAGGTCTACCCCAAAACCCTATCCTCCTTCGAAAACATCAACCCCAACATCATTACGATAGCGCTCAAAATAATCACCTGTGTCAACAAGGAGTTGCTAATAAAACCAACCTTTTTAGAAAGTGGTATTGACAAAAAAAGCATAATGGTTATTAAACCACGTGGTGCTATAAAAAGCAATGGACTAATCGGTGTTTTTGAAACTTTAAGTTGAATAAACCGAATAGAAATAATGACTGCTACAATGCCAAGAGCAAAAGGTAAAGTGCTGGTATTTAGTACTGTTTCTGTAGTAATAGTATACCCAAAAAGCAAAAAGAATATCGTTCGGATCAGAAAAGCAACTTCACCTATTAATTTGCTAAATCGGTGAACTTCTATATTCAATCGTTTGGGTTCCAGTTTTTTTATAAATGAGAAATGCGTTAACTCATCCAGATTATTCAAAAAGAGACCGAAGATTAAGATAAAAATAAGAGCCGGTAAATGATAAATTTTAGAAACTTCGTAGATCAAAATTATCATGACCATAATGGGAATGAATTTTACGTGATGGTCAATTTTTTTGATTACAAAAGCTAAACCGATGCTAGCTATTAAGGATATAAGCAGCATAACCACAACTTGAGCAATAAAAGTTATAAATGAACCTATTCCAATAGTATCATTGGATAAGAAGAAATTAAAAATAATAACGCCTAAGATATCAGACATACTGCTTTCGTAAACTACAAATTCTTTTTTGTCGTCTGAAAGGTTCTGAACACTAGGAATAGCGATAGCGCTACTGATAATACAAAACGGAATGGCATTTATAAAACTATTAATGATGGAGGCACCCGTAAAATAATTGATCCCAAAACCAATTATCAGAAAAAGAAATAATAAGGGGATTAAAGCAGATAAAAATGATTTTGAAATCATCGCCTTTTTATTTTTATTGAGCTCTAAATCCAATCCCGCCTCCAATACGATTAAAATCAATCCGAGGGTTCCTATTGCAGGTAATAAGGGTTCCAGGTTAGGAATTTCTATTTCTAAAAAAAGTGCTGCATAACGCAAACAATACCCCATAAGCAACAATATAATTACGGTCGGTATCTTGGTTCGCTTTGAACTTAGGTCAAAAGCATAGGCAACTAAAACAAGCAAACAAAGAGAAATTATCATAAATACAAAATATTTTTCCAGTGATATGGAATTCAAAATTTTGCCGTTTTTAAGAAATGCAAAAAAGACACGGCAGTACAACTTTAAAATTCAATATACAAAAAAATGAGGGACACTGTTGTAAAGTTCAGTTTAAATCCTGTGATATGCCCATTTTAGTGGTAATCTGAAGAGTTATATCGTTTGATTTCTATTTGGTTTTACGATAAATAAATCTATAAAGGCGATAAATAAATACTGCCAAAGAATAAAAAAGGAGAAAGAAACCACGGCAAATTATAAGCATAAAAAAAGCATCTGCCGGTAACAGATGCTTTTTTTATACGCTCAGTAAGACTTTAAAGTACAACTACATTTACCGCGTTTGGGCCTTTTTTACCTTCAGCAATCTCGAAACGAACTTCATCGTTTTCACGAATGTTTTCTGTTAGACCTGAAACATGAACAAAGACCTCATTTCCACCATTCTTTGGTGTAATAAATCCAAAACCTTTTTCTTCATTGAAGAATTTTACTGTACCTTCTTGCATCTTAAAATAATTATTTGTTAAATACAAATATAATATTTTTAACAGTACTATTCTGAAAATAATAACTTATGTTGAAATATTTTATTCATTTTCAAATCTAAACAATTATAATTAAGATTCAGTTACACTCTGAGCTTTTTTTTGTTCTAATTTATTTGGTGTCAAACCACAGTTTTGTTGTAAGCAAATCCTTTCCTTGAGCAGCAACTGCCGCCTGATAACTGGTTCCGTTTAGCGATTGTTCTGTACCCGGATAAAAGAAACGAGAAGGCAGTTGTCCGTCTAAAACAGTAGCCGGACCCGCTGTCAGTACCGGATAGTCGAGTCTCCTCCATTCTGCAAAGGCATCCAGACCTTGTCCAAAAAAGGCTATCCATTTTTGTGTACCTATCGATTTGGCGTAATTGGCGGCATCGTATTTTACAGTGGGCTGATCCAGATAATCTGAAATAATGGTTGCATTGGTAATCCCAAATTGGCTGAATGATGCCGTAATAGCACTTTTATAAAGCTGTTCTGCGTCTCCGGCAATGTAACCACGTGCAGCCGCTTCAGAAAGATTAAACAGGACTTCAGAATAAGAAACCAGTACAGCCGGTGATGCCGAGGTTAGGAAATACGAGCCCGGTTTTGATGTTTTAGCAAAACCCTGACTGTTGGCATCGCTGTTTGATAATCCGTTAGCGCCTCCAACGTACTTACCTACACTCGCATCTGATGGTAACTGAGCATACACAGGCAAACGTGGATCGGACAATTCCTTTAACTTATCTACTACGGTCTTTGAGATACGAAAATCATCACGTGTTTCAAACCAGGCCGATGCCGGATTTTGTTGTGGTGAACTGGTGTAAACAAACTGAAAAATTTCGCTATTGCTGCTAATTAGCCCCGCAGCATCAGTTGTTGCTTCAATTGCGGCTTGTTTTGCCAAAGCAGGTTCTCTGTCTGATATTCTCAAGGCGATACGCAAACGAAGCGAATTGACCAGTTTTTTCCATTTTGCGATATTGCCTTTATAAGCCAAATCACCCGTTACTGCTCCGTTTGTTGTAGCCAATAAGGACTGAGCACGTTTTAAATCTTCAAGTAATCCGGTATAGACTTCTTTTTGAGTATTGTATGCCGGTGTTACTTTTAGGCCCGCTTCTTTATAAGGAATGCTTCCATAAGCGTCGGTCAATAATAAAAAAGTCCAGGAACGTAAGGTCAGTGCGATTCCTTTATAATTTGAATTGGCCTGCTGATCCGGAAAATTCAGAATCGTATTCAAATCTGTAATTAAAGTAGAGTAACCGGCATTCCACAAATAAGTAAAAGAATTGTTCGACACATCATATCGGTCGGGTTCGGTATATTGAACTTTAGCCCAATGTTGTACAAATAACAAAGACGAATTAAAGTTGTTGTCTGAGCCCCAGTATAAGTCGGCACCTTGTTTTAATGTTCCTGTTAAAAGGAAGGGCGCCAATGGTGTCTCTGTAGCATTTGGATTTTTATTAATATCATCCAAAGTATCACTGCAGGAGGTTAATGCCAATGCAGATAGAAGTATATAGGATAGTTTTTTTAACATGATTCGGTATTTTTAAAATTTAAGATTAACATTAAGGCTAAAACTTCTGGTGGTTGGCAACGATAAACTTTCAAGTCCTTGCGCATTCCCAGTGTTAAAAGCCGATTCAGGGTCGATATTTGGCGCATCTTTGTAAATAAAAAACAGATTGCGACCTGTAGCAGTAACACTTGCTCCTGCTAATCCGAGTTTTTTAGCCAGCTTCTTATCAAAATTATAACCGAGTTTCACTTCTCTTAATTTTACAAAAGTCGAACTATAAACATAGGCTTCACTGATATTGTAAGAGGCTTTGTAATATTCCTGCGCACTAATCACCTGAGTATTGCGAGTTCCATTGGCATAAACACCATTAAAAATAACTCCATCATTATATACCGGTACCCCGTTTGGAGCAGTTCCACCTATTAGTAAGGTTTTTGTATTCCCTGAATAATAGTAATTTAATCCACCGTTGGCAGCATCACGACCTGGAAGGGTTTGCGCCAGTACACCCGTATAATTTCCTGTTCTGTTCGTTCCTGAAAAAATCTCTCCGCCTACACTGGCATCAACAAGAAAGGACAATTCGAGGTTTTTGTAGGTCAATGTGTTTGTAATTCCGGCCAGATAGTCCGGGGTATAATTCCCTAATACTCTCTTTTGTGGATCAGCTTTTGGCAATCCGTTTGCACCTACTACTATATTTCCGTTAGCGTCACGTTGGTAAGCTGTACCATAAAGTGCTCCATAGGCTTGTCCAACCGATGCCAATACGTCAACACCTCCTGAAGAACCGATAGTGTAGTTTTTAATCTTTCCTTCATAATCCAAAACTTCTACTTTACTTTTATTGGTTGAATAATTTAACCCAATATTCCATTTGAAATTTTCACTTTGAATGGGAGTTCCATCTAATTGAATTTCTAAACCACGGTTGTTTATTTTACCGGCATTGATTAATTGTGAATTATAACCACTGGCAGCTGTTGTTTTGATCTCCAGAATCTGATCAAAACTATTGGTGTTGTAATAAGCCACATCCAGGTGCAGTCTGTTTTTCCAGAAAGAAGATTCTATCCCCAATTCGGTTGAGCGGGTTGTTTCGGGTTTCAGGTCTGCATTAAGTTTCTTTTGTGAGGAAGTTTGAATTGGATTTCCATCGAATGCACTTTGAAAATTGTAAACAGTAGCCAATTGATAAGGATCAGCATCATTCCCTACTTCCGACCAACCTGCACGCAACTTTAAGAAGTCAAGCGTATTGCTTTTCAAATTCAGGGCTTCTGATACCACTAAACTACCACTTACCGAAGGATAGAAATAAGAACGGTTACTGCTTGGCAATGTCGACGATATGTCATTTCGCCCAGTCAGGTTTAAATAAGCGTAATTTTTATAGCCCAGTTGTGCCGAAGCATACCCGCTATACACTCTCAATTTCGAAAACGTGTTTGATGATGTCAACGGATCGCGCGAATTTGTCAAGGTATACAAATCAGGTACAGCCAAACGTGGCGCCTTTTGATAGTTATTAGCATCACTATGGTTACGTACATTAAATCCTGCAAGAGCATCCAAAGTAAAATCCTCACTCAATTTGTTGTTATATTGCAAGATCGCTTCTGTATTTCTTTCTTCTACTGTATAAGCATCTTCAGCATACGATCCGAATGGCGTTCCATTTGTGCCATATTTAATGGTATATTTTCTGCGATCATTATAATAATCTACTCCTGTACGGAATTTAAAATCAAGTCCACTCGCAATCTTTGCTTCCAAATGAATGTCCCCTATTAAACGATTACGTTGTTGGCTGGTTGTATTATAATTGGCATTCCAATACGGATTGCTGTAATAACTGTTGTTCCAGTTGGTGTTCCAATCTTTATTAAGCTCATTGATATCAACCTGGCGACCGAACCAAAGAAACTGCAGCATCACACCGGCAGCACGGCTACCCGATGGTCCACCCGGCAATGTTGGAGCTGTTGTTACAATATAATTGGCCGTTACCCCTATTTTTATACTTTTAGATATTTGGTAATTGGTGTTTATGGTAAAGTTTGTTTTGTTGACTTCACTGTTAGGCACGGTCCCGATTTGTTTTTGATTATTGATTCCTAAACGAAAATCTGATTTTTCATCTGATCGGGCTATCGAAATACTATTATCGTAAGTAACTCCAGTATTAAAGAAATCTTTCACATTATCAGGATGTGCTACAAAAGGCACTGCTGCACCATTGGAATAGAATTGTGGAATAAGACGTCCGTCTAATTTAGGTCCCCAACTTTCATCAACTCCATCGTTAATTCCACCACCTTTACCGTCTACATAACTGAATTTTCCATTTGATCCTTGTCCAAATGAATTCTGAAAATCGGGTAAAGTTGCTACTTTTGAAATTGTTATACCGGTACTAAAATTGATCCCCAATCCTTTTTGACCTTTTCCGGATTTCGTAGTAATAAGCACTACACCATGTGCAGCACGTGATCCATAAAGGGCAGCGGCGTTAGGTCCTTTCAACACTGTTAAGGTTTCAATATCCTGTGGATTCAAATCGGCAATAGCATTTTTAAAATCACGAGTTGCTCCACCGGAATTCAACTGTGAGTTGTCTACCGGGATTCCGTCTACCACAAATAAGGGCTGGTTGTTTCCGGCTATAGAGGTTTCGCCACGAATAACAATACGGGATGATCCCATATCTCCTTGCGAATTGGTGATTCGTACTCCGGCCAATTTACCGGTAAGGCTATTCAGGAAATTCGACTCTTTTGTATTGGCTAAGTCCTTATTTTTAAGTGACTGGGTAGTATATCCTAACGATCTTTTTTCTTTTGAAATTCCCAATGCCGTAACTACAACTTCCGACAACACATTCTGTTCTTCTGTAAGTGAAATGGTAATAGGGTTTTCGGTAACCACAATTTCTGCTTTTTTATAACCCAAATAACTTACAATTAGTGTATAAGGGAATTTCTGACCTGTTTGGAAATAAAAATTTCCGTCTAAATCTGTTGCAACCCCGTGTGTAGTGCCTTTAATATTTACGGAAGCACCGATAACAGGCTCTTTTGTAACAGCATCAATGACTTTTCCATCAAGTTTGGACTGGATTAATGGTTTTGTCTCCTGCGCTATACTTCCAATGGAAATTAGCAAAATGCATAACCATATAGAGCTATTAATTATTTTTTTCATTACTTTGTTTTGGTTTAATAAATAAGGCAGGCCGGAATGGATTTAATCCACTCGCGCTATCCTTATAGAGATGTACAATTTCTTTAAGCTTCGCCATTTCTGTTCCCGCAGAAATGGTTTTTTTTTTACATGCAACGCATTCGTTTCTTCATTTTAAACTATTTTGGATTACTATTATATTTGAATTGATCTGTATAGCATTTCGTTCTAAAATTAAAAGCCAATCTTATTTGAAATTTTGCAAAAAGTATAGACTATCACTTTTAAAATTATCACAACATTTAAAAGATGAAAGAGCCAAATGACCTTCGCCTATTTAAAAATAAAGTCTCTTTGATGACCATCTTTTCTATTGTCTTTTGATTCATTTTAAATTCTACTAATTTGATAGAACAAAAGTATATTAAAAATGTAAAACCAAAAATTTTAGTTGTTTTTTTTTGTAAAAAAATGTTAATTCGTTCATTCTGAATATTTCAAATCACTAACAATAAGACAGTTAATACTTGTACTTACTTTGTGTAATGTGTAGGAATTTTTCTAATCAGATCGTATTGAATTAGAAATTAGTACTCTTTGTAAACTTGTTTAGAACTAAAAAAGAGCTCGTAATGGTCTTAATATGGATTTGATAATGCCGCAAAGACGCGAAGTCGCTAAGTTTTTCTTTTTATTTTTTGGCTTTTTGCTTGTGTTTTCCTCTTTCTTACTGTGGGTTTCTTGAAATGACACAGGATTTGAAAGTTTCTTTCTATTTTTCATTAAAACTTTGCGACTTCGCGACTCTGCGAGATTTCCACTCACTTTACATCAAAAAAAAAACAGCTGCAAGTTTATACCTGCAACTGTTTTAAAAAAAAACAAACTAAAAACTAACTAAAGAAGAACCAAATCTTCTTCTGTCTTTTTTATACTATTAACTTCCTTATTAGAATTTTTTTTTTCTTTGATGGCAGCCTGAGCAGCCGCTAGACGAGCAATTGGCACTCGGAATGGAGAACAACTTACATAATTCATTCCTACTAAATGACAAAACTCAATTGAAGACGGTTCACCTCCATGTTCGCCACAAATTCCAATTTTTAGGTCAGGACGTGTTGCCAGACCTTTTTCTGCTGCGATTTTGATAAGCTGCCCCACTCCATTTTGATCTAAAACCTGAAAAGGATCGTTTTTGAGAATTCCGTTTTCCAAATAAAACGGAAGGAATTTCCCCGCATCATCGCGTGAATATCCAAAAGTCATCTGTGTGAGGTCATTAGTCCCAAAAGAGAAAAACTCTGCTGATTCTGCAATTCTGTCCGCAACAAGTGCGGCGCGTGGTACTTCGATCATGGTTCCCACGGAATAGGCAATAGAATCTCCTTTTTCAAGGAAAACTTTCTCTGCAGTTTCCGTAACGATTTGCTTTTGCATTTGCATTTCTGCAAGTGTTCCGGTTAGGGGAATCATAATTTCAGGAAGCGCTTCAATTCCTGCTTTTTTCAGATTTATTGCAGCTTCTAAAATGGCTCTTGTCTGCATTTCAGAGATTTCCGGATAGGTGTTTCCTAAACGGCATCCACGGTGTCCTAACATTGGATTGAACTCGTGCATCGAGGCAATTTTATCCTGAACCGATTTAACAGAAATACGCATTTCTTCTGCCATTTCTTTTTGGTTCTCCAATTCGTGAGGAACAAACTCATGCAAAGGCGGATCCAATAATCGAATCGTTACCGGAAGTCCATTCATGGCTTCAAAAATACCTTCTAAATCCTTGCGTTGCATCGGCAATAGTTTTGCCAGTGCTTTGCGACGACCGGCTTCATCTTCTGCAAGAATCATTTCTCGCATGGCCATGATTTTGTCCTCTTCAAAGAACATATGCTCGGTTCGGCACAATCCGATCCCTTGCGCTCCAAAACGACGGGCAACTTCTGCGTCTTTTGGGGTATCGGCATTGGTTCTGACCTTCATGGTAGCGTATTTGTCCGCCATTTCCATCAAGGTATCAAAATCATCGCTTAGTACTGCAGCAGTAGTTTCGATTTTGCCTTTGTATATTTTACCGGTTGAACCATTTAATGAAATCCAGTCTCCTTCTTTCAGTACCAGATCCCCAATTGATACCGTTCTGTTTTTATAGTCGATCTGAAGACGCTCTGCTCCTGACACGCAACATTTCCCCATACCGCGCGCCACAACGGCTGCGTGTGAAGTCATACCACCACGTGCCGTCAGTATACCCTGAGCGGCCACCATACCTTTCAGGTCTTCAGGTGAGGTTTCAATACGGACCAAAATAACAGCACGGTTTTCCTCTGCTCCTAGTTCTGCATCATCTGCAAAAAACACAATTTGTCCGGTTGCTGCACCTGGTGATGCCGGCAATCCTTGTGCTACCAATGCGGCTTGATTTAAACTTTTTGGATCAAAAACCGGATGCAAAAGCTCATCAAGTTTGTTTGGGTCCACTCTTAATACTGCTGCTTCTTCGTCTAAGAGACCTTCCTTGTGCATGTCAATGGCAATGCGTACCATTGCTGCACCGGTGCGTTTTGCATTTCTCGTTTGCAGCATCCAAAGTTTACCTTCCTGAATCGTAAACTCGATATCCTGCATGTCTTTATAATGAAGCTCTAATTTTTTTTGTATATCGATTAATTCCTGAAAAATACTCGGCATTGTTTCTTCAAGCGATGGAAATTTTTCAGCACGAACTTCTTCCGTAATAGCTGCAACACTTGCCCATCTTCTGGAACCTTCAAGCGTAATTTGCTGAGGCGTACGAATACCGGCCACAACATCTTCTCCTTGTGCATTTATAAGATATTCTCCATTAAAAAGATTCTCACCTGTACTCGAGTCACGTGTAAAAGCAACTCCTGTAGCTGAACTTTCACCCATATTACCAAATACCATGGCTTGTATGTTCACGGCTGTACCCCAATCGTCCGGAATATGATTCAATCGGCGGTAATATACCGCACGTTCATTGGTCCAGCTGTCAAAAACCGCTATAACCGCTCCCCAAAGTTGTTCCCAAGGATCTGTCGGGAAATCGGTAGAAGTAAATTGTTTTACGGCGTTTTTAAATAAAGAAACCATCTCTTTGAAATGTTCTGCTGTAAATTCGCTATCTAATTTTACCCCTTTTTCGTGTTTTAATTGGTCAATAATTTCTTCGAAAGGATCTTCGTCTTCCTTGCTCTTTGGTTTCATCCCCATGACTACCTCGCTGTACATTTGAATGAATCTTCGATAAGAATCCCATACAAAACGTGGATTTCCGGTTTTTTCGATCAATCCTTCAACCACCTTGTCATTTAGACCTAAATTCAGAATCGTATCCATCATACCGGGCATAGAAGCACGGGAACCGGAACGTACCGAAACCAAACAAGGATTTAGATTGTCTCCAAATTTACTGCCCATTTGATCCTCAATCTGTAGCATTGCGGTATGGACTTCTTCTTTGATCTTCTCCAAAACGGCTACTTTACCTTCACTGTTGTATAATTTGCACATTTCTGTGGTAATGGTAAAACCTGGAGGTACTGGCATTCCGATAAGATTCATTTCGCATAGGTTGGCCCCCTTTCCACCCAGCAAGTCTTTCATTGACGCATCACCTTGGGCTTTTTTACTGCCAAAAGTGAATACCGTCTTTTGTAAATTAGTCATAATTTTTGTTGTTTGTTTAAGTAGTTATTTGCGATTATCGCATTACGAAATCGATGTAGTAAAATAAATAAAAAATTATTTTATAAAAAAATTTAATTTACTATAAAGATTAATTTTACTAAAATCTCGTGATTTAAGCCTAAATTTTGGGATAACCGTTTTTTTCTTTGGACTTAACTTGACACTAACTTATTCTCAGTAAATTCAGGATAAAATGATGTAAAATTGGTTTTAGACAGGGGCAATAAACGAGGAAAACCGTTTAGACAGAAACAGGTTATTTCGCAATAATTTAACAAATAAACTCTATTTGTATTATTTTTAAGAACCTAAAAGGTGTTCGAAGTAACCATCAAGATACTTTGTGGAATTAGAAAAGATTTTTATTACAGCTGTTTTTCTATATTTGGTATATCTAAACCGATAGAAGTACAAAATTCATCGGTTACGATTAAAAAAACCTGCCGATTCAAAACTTGGAATAGCCCCTAATTTAAAGCAATGAAAAAAAATGCGATCCTAATACTTCTACTCTCTTTTTTTACTTTTTCTTCCTGCAAGAAAGACCAAAAGACAGAAAAAGTAAAAACAGCTGATACTATTCGAAAAGAAGATATCGAAAAGGAAACCTCCAATAAGACCGCTACTTTATTTACCTTAAGCAATCAAGACAGCACGGAAGTTGTTAAAATCTCTGCCAGCGAAATCAGTTCTGATAATCCTTTTTTCCTGGTTGGGGAGAAAAATGCACTTACCGTTTCGAGATATACAAAAAATGGTAAAAGTTTACAATTCATTCAAAAAGAGACTTTGCTTTCAGATGAATTTTATTATGTCAATATTGACGAGCACCACTTCTTGCGAAAAAAGATTCAAAACGAAGACTATTTTCTGTTTGCTGTAATGGAGTCTTCACAAGGCAATGGAGATCGTGAGATAATTTTAAATTTTATTATGCTAAATGTAAATAATCTGAAATCCTATACCTTAAAATATGTCGGAGAAGCTACTTTAAGATCTGATGAGGGTATTGATGGTGCGTTTTTAAAAAATGAAAATTTAGAAGCCAATGCTACAATAAAAAAAGAATTGTATCAGTTTGCGAATAAAAGTAAGT
Source organism: Flavobacterium sp. ABG (assembly GCF_001027725.1). Classification (NCBI taxonomy): domain Bacteria; kingdom Pseudomonadati; phylum Bacteroidota; class Flavobacteriia; order Flavobacteriales; family Flavobacteriaceae; genus Flavobacterium; species Flavobacterium sp. ABG. The sequence continues at coordinate 162,971 of NZ_LEKS01000012.1, read as the reverse complement.
GGGTTTACAATCCGACCGAAGAAGAAAAAGACATCAATTACTATAAAAACTTTGAACAAAAATGGCAATTAGACAACAATGCCAATACTGAATCTTCATTTCCGAATTCTGTAAAAAGTACGTACTACTCCGAAAATCTATTTCAGTTTAATGGCAATTACGACAAAGATCAGGTCATTGAAAACGATCGTTTTAAAATCGTTACTTACTTCCGTCATAACATTATAGGATACGACAAAACTAAAAAATTATACTTCCCGATTATTGCAGAATCGTGTGCTACAGGGTGTGACAAGAAAATCGAATTTGTATCGGAAAATGAAATAGAAATAACCTACGAAATTGCATCACAGAAGGCCGACACTCTGGACCTGAATACGATTCGGTTTACAAATAATGATTAAACTCTTGCTCTTTTTTATCGACAACAAGCAAGTGATTGGACAAAAGAAAAACGAGTATTTTTTTTGACTTTTCTATTCCAATAGTAGTATTCAAATGCGCTACTATACTGGAAACGACTTTGCCGTTTATGTTTTTTAAAAAAGGAAATAATTCGATTTGATCTAGGTAAACAGAAGGTCGTTCCAAGTTAGGATGCAGTAACGCTTCTTTTAGGACTATGCTGTCTTTGCTAATGGCATAAACTGTTTTAAACGTTGCATGAGGAGAAACTACAATTTCCTCATTCCAAAAACGATACAGAATAAAATCTACCGGAATGGGTTCTTGTTTTTTTTCAAAAAGTATACCATTTGTATTAAATTCTTTTTCCAATTTGAGTGTAAAATCCGTTTCATTTTTCGAAACATCGAGTTGAAAATTAGTTCTTTTTGTCCAGAACTCTGTTTTTTCGTTGCTAGTCCATGCATTGCGGTAGTAATCAGCTGTCCAATGCGCATGACTTACTACTGATTCTATCAATTTTTCTTCATAAAAATCCTTTGGGTGTGGCGAATCCGGATCTTTTAGATAAGTATTTATTGCAATAGCTACTTGCAAAGAAAAACGCATGGCCTTTTCTACCCCGGTTGAAGACAAAGGGTCTAAGGTAAAAGCAGCTTCCCCGATTTTTATAAATCCGTTCTTCCAAGGATTTTGATTCACAAACGAAGTAACGGAACAGGTTTCTATGGCCTCACCTCTGATTTCGTTTACAAATGGAGAGAATAATTTTGTTTTACGCATGACCTCCAAAAGATGGGATTCACTATTCTTTTTTAGGGCAATCGGATCCGTAAAAGTCATAATCCGATAGCGATTTCCACAAACGGGCGATCCCCATAACCAACCCTCTTCAACAGCTTCAATAAGCGCCTCGTTGCAGACTGAGTTCGTTTCTATGTGGGTCCAAACGGCGACCGCTGAAGGAGCAATTGGCATTCTTTCTTTTAAAAGCGTTCCTTTGCGCCCCCTTGCATCCAGTACTATTTTGGAACTAATTTTAATTTCATCCAAACCTGCTGTTATTTCTAATAGCCAACCGTTTTCAGAATTTAGAGCTTGTTTTAATTTTCCAGGTTGTATTATCTGTAATCCTTTCGAAACCGTGAATTCAAGTAAATCCTGATCCAGTTTACTTCGATCTACAATTATTCCACCCTTACTTTGAGCGGGACGATTGTAAACCTGTTCTTTGTTTTCCCAAATGACCTTGGCAGCACAATTTTCTAAATACGCTGGGTTTTCCAGTAGGTGTTTTGCATTCAGATATTCGAAAATATTCCGAATCCCCGGAGAAAGCGACTCGCCTATTTGTGGTCTTGGAAATTCTTCTTGTTCGAGCATACCAACCGTATATCCCATCTCTAATAAACGGATCGCTGCACACAATCCGGCAGGACCTGCGCCAAGAATAAACACGTCGAAAATTTCAGGTAACCGTTTCATTTTTCTGCTAATTAATTTACTAGTTGTTTTATGTTTGAAATTATACGGGCTATACTTCATTTCTGAATTTTAACACTATAAATTTCTGGTTAAAATTAGAATATTGGCAAAATATCATTTTGAATAGCCTCCTCCTGAAGCACAATGTCATTAAATTAAGGATTATCAAAAAAGTCTCACGCAGATTTTAGCAGATTGAAAAAAAATCTGCAAAATCTGCCGAATCTGCGTGAAAAAAACTCCTAACTTAATGACACTGAACTAAAGCAAGAGGCAAATTAATCCTTTTATACTTTCGTCAAATCGGTTTAATTAATTCAACAAAAGTTACTTAAATGGCAACTTGAATTAAGTATTCCAATTAGGTTTTAATCTCGATAGTCTTTCATTGGCTTGTATGGTGTAAAATAACCACGATCTAATATAATCACAAGCCGGTCTTCCTTTTTCAATTACTTCGTGATGACATCCGCCGCCACAGAGATAACGGGCCCAACATTGTGAACAGGGATCCTGTGTATTTACATGTCGTGAGGCTAACCAATTGTTTTGTAACTCCGGTTGTATACCTTGATTTAGATCGCCCATTTTACCGACCTCTTCATTCACAAAACGATGGCAGGCAAATAAATCTTCGTCAGCAGACACGCCCATATAACCCGCCCCCGCACCGCAAGGATAAGGTCTGTGTGTTCCTTTTGAAATTTCTTTCAAGGCGTTTACCATATTCAAAAAGGGATAGCGTTTTCCTGCTAATACATTTTTCTCGAAATTAAGTCCACAGGCAATCATCCCTTCTAACATGACCGCCAGCTGTTCTTTGTTCATTTCGTTTTGACCATTACTGGATCTTAACAAAGGAGAAAAACCTACGCCATGAAAACCCATCTGAACAAACTCATCCAAAACAGCCGGAAGGTTTGTATTTTCGGGTGTTACGGTCACCCTTGCTGATACCTGCATTTTTTTCTGCAGCCTCAATAAGGGTTGAATGTTTTTCAAGATGGTGTTATAACTTCCCTTACCGCCCTTCATTGGGCGATTGCGATCATGATCCTCTCCTATTCCGTCCAAACTAATAGTCACCGAAAAACCGTATTCTTCAAAAAAAACAGCGTCACTTTCTGTGACCAAAGTTCCATTTGTGGTGATCGAATAGCTGAGTTGTATCTCTTTTTTCTTTGCCATTGTTTCGGCATAAACAGTCGCTTCTCTAATCGCTTGTCTGTTAATCAGAGGTTCTCCTCCCAGAAAGGTTAGCTGTGCTTTTCCTCGTTCGGGACATTCTTTTAGTAACAGATCGATGGCTTTAAAAGCTGTTTCTAAAGACATATTTTTTGTAGGGCCTCCAAAATCCCCCTGATCGGCATAACAATACGTACATCCCATATTGCATTTCTGCGCTATTGCCAATGACAAAGCATGTAATCTCGGACTTTGCAAAGGCTCGTCCGTGATATATTCTGGAGCGTCGAGCCCTAAGCGAATCAGTTCGTTTTGCAAGCCTTTTTCGTTCTTTTCGTCCATCAAAAAAGCTATTTTTTGCTCTACTTCCTCAGAAATAGTATAAAGCCGGCTTCCGTTTGGAATAAAAATCTGAGTCGATTGTCCTCCTTTTACCAAATGCGCCGTAGCAGAACGTGGTCTCGATTGCGGAACGATCAGCTGTGCCAATTTGGTTGCAATGGCCCCATTCATTCCCACATTAACGGATCTTTCTGTTGCCCCTGTCATTACTTTTTGGTTGATTTAGGTTTTACGGGCTCACTTTGTATCGCGTCTTTTCCGGCTATGATAAAATTGAGTTCTCCTTGCCAGTTTTCAAAAAGATCCTGATACGAAATCAATCTTGAATTTACCCAATCATCCGGAATATAAGATCCGGTTCGTTTTTTAGACATCCATAAATCTCCGGTACTTAAACCATTTTCATCCGGAACAATATTTACAAAATCAGGTCTACTGGCAGCCCAATAATAGCAGGAACATTCACGATAATCATTTTGCCACGGCGCACAAAGTCCTTGTGTCAATTCTCCGGGTTTGATAATGGTATCTGAAAATGCGGCACTATTGCCATCAAATATCGTATTAACAACTAGGGTAACTGCAATATATTTTTCGGGATTATTTAATTCCTTTAGATCTACTACTACTTCCTGTGTTGACTCTTCTGCTGTGAAATGACATACCACTTCTTGTCCTTGCTTTTGTAAAACATGCACCATCGAGTTCGACCATTCCATAAACGAAACTCCATTTGGATTGGCATCTGTTTTTAAAGGTACATTGTCTCCATCGGGGAATAAAGGACCAAAAGTCTGCACCATGGTAGGTTGGCCTTCTATAGCAACCAATCGATGTTTTACTAAATTTTTGAATTTTTCCTCCGTGGCCTCTAGTACGTAGTTATTGTTTTCGATAAGGACAATTCCATTAAAGGCTCTTCTCCAAAGATTTCTGAAATCAAATTCCAATCCCGGAAAACAATTCGAAATGGCCGTTCTTGGCAAAACAGCAATAGGGTTTCCTGTTCCTCTGTAGTGCAATTGCGCTGTTAAATTGTTGGCTTTAAATGCTGAACCATAACTTACAGGCAATGTATCCGGATTGATATCCTTGAACATCGAAGTACTTGCGGCCTTAATAATCATATTGATTTGTCGGTAGGTAAAAGTAAGTGACCTACCATCGGCACCACGCATTAAAGCGGGCATTTTTCGGAGTGCTTTACTGGACAAATCGCCAATTTCTGTCGGTTTTCGCAATAAATCACCAAACCAGGGTGATGCACCGGAACTTAATCCGTTGAACACTCTTTCGTGTAAAAGTTGTAAAGCAAGATTGTCCACCAGAGAGGTTGCCATAATAGGTTCGAAGAAACGACCAAAATCATTGGTGTTCTGGCGTACCATGGTACTGGCAACATTTTGTTTTCCTTCGTAACTATTGCCATTCATGATGGCGGTATTCATCAAACGAATGGTTTCAAAAGCCCGGCGAATAATCTCTTCGGCTTCTTCTATCGTTACTTCTCCTTCTATATCAGTACTCAATATAATTTGTTCGAGCTCATCTGACACTACACGAATCGGCAACGTATCAGGGGCAAAAGAAGGAGGTCCGGCACTAATATGTGCTTTGGCGGTTAGGGTCTTTTCGCTTGAAACTTTTAGTTTAACCGTTACAAAACCATCACATTCATCATCAATATAACCCCAGCTTACCTGCCAGCTTTCCCCCTGCTCATCGGTATACGAATAACCTGCAAAAATTTGCGCCGGATTAGTGTAGAGTACATTTGTTATACTGCCTTCTTGGTAACCACGCCATTTGCCTTTTCCTTCACTGATGTCATACAGTATTTGGTCGTCACTTGTGAAAGTCGGGTCTTTTTCTATGTCTTTAGGTCCGTTACCAGTTTTTCTATATCTGTCGGAACCGTACACTTTTCCTGCTGCCGGTGTATAGCGCAACCTTATTTCGGGAAACTCTGGAGTTGGTTTTATATATTGAATAGAGCCTAACGGCAGTCTTTTGCTGGCCAGGAAATTGGCGCAGTCTGCTAACAATGGTTTGGCTTCGTGTGTGGTAATGTTGTTGATTTTTGCGAACATTTTATCATTTACATCCCCCGTTCTTCTGAAAATTTTAATGTTGGCCACATCTACATCCCAACTAATGTCTGTCAAACTCAATCCGGCTTCAGCAAGCAAGGCTTCTGTGAGCGGTACTAATTCATCCGGCTTTTGATCTGTTATGGCAAACACTTCCAAAAAGGGAGAAACGGGATGTATTTTTCCATTTCTGTCCGCCAGAGTTTTAACGTCTTTAAATTTTATATGCGTTGGATTATATGATTTTAGCTCTCCTGAAACGGGATCTACGGTCAAAGTCGTTTCGGGAATAATTTCTCTGTAATCTAGTGGCTTTTCTTTTGATAATTGAAGATCATATGCCGCCATTGGTTCCTCTGATTCTCCTAATCTGCCAATTGCGATCGGCGGAAGAATTCTTAATTCTATAATTTTCATATCGTAGTATTTTAAATTATTAAATGGATTGAATTAATTTGAAACTTCTTCTGTTAAGTCTACAATGACTTGTAGTAGCTTTTGATCGGCTTCCTGTAATCCATTCAAATATTGAATATGAGGTTGATTTTGAAAGTGTTTTAGCTTTACGATAATATTTTGAGAAGCCTCGAGAAGATCTCTGTGCATTCTCCAGCGGTTGTGCTCTCCAAAAGGCAAATCAAAGGTATAAGGAAGTGTAAAAGGTGGTCCTCCCATGACATCACCATCTTTAGCGATAGGGGTCTGAACCAAAATAGTTGCCAAACTTCTTAAATTATACATTTCTCCAAATGCCGAATTGATGATCATACCACGAGGCGAAAAGCTTCCAGAATTGTTATAACCATTATCCAATAAAAAACTATGATTTAAGTAGTTAAGCAATAAACGATACCGAAGATCACTCAAATCGGACCAAAGAATGGCTTCAGGATCTGTAATAGCATTGCTATCCACTTTTTTAGGTGAAGTACCGGACTCCGTTGTATGTACTTTTGAACCTACATAAGGATTGGTAGCCACATTTCGGGAAGGCTCGAAAGTGTTATTGGTTTCTTCTAAAATTGTTTTGTATTCTTTGTAAATGTGCAAGAATCGTTCGAAATGGGATGGTGTTGTTTCCTCTTTTGTATCCATACCTTCTCCTTGTTCTGCTATTTCTGCCAACGCATTATAAGCATCATCACGAGATAATAAGGGCGCTACCAACACATCAGGGCTTTTGGTGTAGATTCCTTTTCCATCAGTTCCTCGGTCTCCTCCGGTATAGCCACGGCCCCACTCATCAAACTTCGCCTGACAGTTGTAAGTTCCAGGTTGAAAAGTTTCGTCGGATATTACTTTAGGATCTTTAATTAATTGCAGTAACACTATAAATAAAGCACCTACAGTATGTGGATCTTTGACAGTTGCATCTACAGAAGCTACAATTTCGGCTGCCAACGGATCGTCACTTTCCAGCCACTCGCAAGGAGCTTCGGCGTAGACATATTTGGCCAGTGAACTAAGTGAAAATTTTTCTAAAGTAAAGGGAAAAGGATAAAATGGACTGTCCCAAGGATAACTTTCTCTTCCAAAATTTAAGGGAGCTCCTATCACTTTTAATACGTTTTGTACCGAGATAAAATGCCCCATTTCTTCTTTAGCAATACCTAAAATTATGTTTTGCCACGTATGTACTTTTTCCTGATACTTTTCGGGAATTTGTTTTCCACCCATGCTATAAGCCGCATACAGGTATTGCAACATAAGCCCTTGTTCAATTTCAGCATCGATCTGAAGCAACATGGTGATATAATCTTTTCCGGTAAATTGAGAAGGTACCTCAAAAGGTTTTGCATTTTTCAGATGATCACAACCACTCATAGCAGCAGCAGCTGAATACATACCTTTTGCAGTAGTCGATTTTGGTTTATTCTTTTGGGCCCATTCTAATATTGGGGCAATAAAATGGTCTCTTTTCTGATTGTAATTCATAATACGTTGTTTAGTTAAATTTCTATTTAATCTCTTGTACTATAAGATGGTATCAAATCAATTCATTTGATAGGTTACTTTTTTTGAACAGCATTACTTTTTAGAATTTCTAAAAAAAGATGCTTGAAAAGCGGAAGAAAGTGTGATTTTTAAAGGCAATAAAGCCCCACAGCGTCTTGATGACAAGACACTGTAGCGTTTTATTTTTAAAGTTTTTTATTCTTTATGATACGGGCATCCGGCAGCGGCCGCAGCAGCATCTTTTTTACCGGTATTGTAGAATTGATCTATAATTATCTGTCTTTGATCTTCAGGAATATCTTCGATCTTACGCAATGTATTAACTTGTATGTGTGGCCAGCTTGTTGTGCCTCCGCTGTCTCCAAAAGCAAATTCGAAGAATATAATTTGTTCGTATTGCAATTGTAGAAACTCTTTTCCGTCTTCTTTAACGGTTTCAATCCACAGATTCATCTTCATTTCGACTGTCGATACAAAACGATCTACAAAAGGAACATTTATAATTCCTCCTTGTGCGCCTGTTTTATTTTTCGAAGACATTTGAATCAGGACATGGTTTGTAATCTCTTGTCCTTTATTCGTATCACGAAGTCGCAAATCCGGTCTTACTGAATAAGGATATAACGGATTAGCAAGTATACGTTGCGTATATATTTTGTTTTCTTCGGGATCAGTCACGTGATTCAATGTTTCAAAAACCCATGGTGGTGGTGGTGCATCAAGATTTATTGGGTCTGATTCGCTTGCGCCGGCTCCTCCCATTGTTCTTGAAATAGCCAGATGATCGTACTTCCAGGCAGCATTCCCTTCCGGAAATTGTGGTGCACCTTTAATTAAAAAGCCATTATCCCCTTGAGCAAGATCTCCTAATAAAGTTATCGTACTACCGTGTGGAATTACCCCACTTCTAGAAATAGAATAATCAGGTATAAAATACGGACCAGTTTGACCGGCTCCGGGTTTAAGTTCTTTAGCTGCCAAGATTGCATAATAATGTCTTCCGTTTAAGTTTGCTAATGTTACGTATTCTTTTACTCCCTTATCGTTTAAAACTAAAAATAAGGTTTCGTCCGGATAACCATCAGGATATAGATCTTTATTTGGATTCGTTTCTGCTACAGGAAGCAAACCACGGTCTTCTTTAATGGTTTTCTCGGTGGCAGCATAATTAAACACGTCACTAAGCCATAAATACATACCGTTTTCTTCGTGAATTGGCGTGTATTTTAAAGCAGCGCTTTCTTTTTCAGTACTGACACTTTTGACACTTTGCTCGTATTTTACAGCTCCGCAAAATTGTTCATTGGCACCACCACGGTTACGAACTCCTCCCGGAACCAAATCGAATGTTAGTTTTTCGATATACTGTTGGCAATCAAAACTATATTTCCCTGGAATAGTTCCGGAATTTGTACCCGGCGAAGGCATAATCGTGGTATGTACTCCACTTCCTATTAATCTGTCTACTGTTGGATTAGTAGCTTTATTATTGTAGCTCACCCAAGTGCCCTGTAAAGCTGCTAAAACTCCGTAGTCTACATCGTCTACAATTTTTTGAAGGTTGTGTTCGTAAAAAGGTCTAAGCGCGTCGTCGATTTCGAGTTTTGTATATCCCTTCATCAACTTCTCTAATATGTTATTATTGGCTCCTGGATCTGCTCCCAGTTCATTTTCCTGCGCACTGAAACTTGCGATTTTTTGAGATTCTTGCATCTCGTCTCCGAGATCGTTACGTTTTAACATAATATTGGTTTTAAAGTTAATAATTTGCGTAGTTAAGGGGCTTAGTTGTTTTGTCTTAAAATCAAACTGTTGTCATAGTAATCCAGCAAATTGTTGTTTCAAGACCTGATGCTTATAATAGATTGATTCTGATTCTTTTTTTATTTCTTTCCATGTTAGATTTAATTGAATAACCTACTGATTTACTTGTTTAAATGAAACGAATAATAAATATTTTAAATAGTTATTAAACAAATAACTACCGTAGATTACCTCAATAAAAACTAAACCATTTAACTTCAAAAAAAAGGAGCACTGTATGTAGTTGACTTTAAAATTTTATATCACAATGTAATGCCGCTTTTTTAGAAATTTATTCCTACAATAGTAAAGCATAATTTTAAAAAACGACCAAGTAGTTTTACTGGTTTTTCGTACAATGCGGTTAATTAGATTCATTCTAAATCTGCGAAATACAGTACGTTAAATCAGTCGATATCCCCTGTCATTACTGCTATCAACGTCACTAATGACAAAACAAATTGATTGCGCTATGGGGTCTCAATTGTGATTCATTAAGTGAAAGTCTACTTAATGAACTACAGCTGCAATTATTTCTAGTTATTATCTAAATCATTTTTGAAAAAAAACAAACTATTTTACCTATATATTATGTGGGTAAAAAAGAGCTTCTTTTTCCTATTTTTTTCGAAGAAAACACTCCTTTCAACGACTATTTTTGTCATTCAAAGACAAAAGATTTACAATTAAAATAAACGTGTTAATTTCAATGTGAAAATCCATATTTTAGACCTGTAAAATAGCAAGCTTACCCATAACCAAGTCACTTTCACCTAATAACCTTAATCAAAACCAGAAGAACTGCAAATTTTAAGAGTTTCACAATAATAGCTTTAGAAATTAGGACCAGCGAAAAATAATATACAGCCTTTTAACTAGTACGATTAAAGTCTTTTAAGCTTTAATTCCGAGGTCTTCCGTACCTAATTCTTACTTATCCGCAGATTTTTTAAGCTATAATTCCAGTAGCACTTTCAAAGGCTACTTAATGATCCTTTTCAAAAGCATTTATAAAGAAATCAACACGTTCAAAAATAAAAACGACAGCCAGTCGTGAACCTTTAAGATTCGCTGAAAGAGTGTGCTACATAAAAGAATCAAATCAACTCAAGCACTTAACTAATTTATTTACCAACAAGTAAACAGCAGAAGAATAAATTATGAAACCATAACCCACCCAATTTACAATCCCGTACAAATTAAACCCCGTATATAATCAAAATTATGGAAATGGAAAAACTCGACATTAACCGGAGCTGCTGGTTCAGAGCAGCCGTACTTAGTGCTAAAGACGGAATATTGTCTATAACCAGTTTAGCAATTGGTGTTGCTGCTGCCAGTATAACCCGCGAACCCGTCTTGCTGGCGTCTGTAGCAGGTTTAACAGCCGGAGCGCTTTCGATGGCGGCAGGAGAATACGTATTTGTAAGTTCTCAATCTGATATCGAAACTGCTGATCTCAAAAAAGAGAATGAAGAAATCAACAAGATGCCGGAAGAAAAACTTAATAAATTGACGCGTATTTTTATCCAGAAAGGAATAAATACAGAACTGGCAAAAGAGGTTGTCGCAGAGCTGTCGTCTCCAACTACCTATGATACTGAAACCAGAGATGAGTTAGAAACAGATGAAATTAAACAAGTCAACCCACTCATGTCGGCTTTTGCAGCGGCGATGTCTTTTATGGTTGGTGGACTCCTACCCCTACTCGTGGTTATTCTGGCACCTATAAAAGAAATGGTACTCTGTCAATACACCTGCTCTATCCTTTTTTTGATATTATCCGGCGTACTGGCTGCAAAAGCAAGTGGATCTAACATATTTATAGCAGCGCTCCGGCTCAGTATCTGGAGTACTTTTGTCATGGGGATATCAGCTCTTGTCGGATATGTTTTGGGCAATTAACCTTCATCAAAACTAATCAAACTAAATACAGTCAAACTTAAAGAAAGCCTATGATTCCTTTTCTACTTAAAAACTACCCAAATTAATGGTCCTCATTCAAAAATAACAACCAATTCTTTTCCCGAAGATTTTTCCTTGATTTTGGCGCAATAAATTTAAAAGATTCTTTGAATGAGTTTTTGGTGTTTAAAAAAACATGCAGCAAAATTGTCATCAGACAGCCTGAAACAATTATTACGAGTCTTTCATTAAAAGGGAAATCGGTATCATCTGCATTAAACACTACATAAAGACAGCTAGTTAAAAATGGAACAAATGCCAGAAAATGCAACGAATATCTAAACAATTTGGTCTGCCACAAAATGCCAAACTCTAATTTTAGATTCTCATATTCCAGTGTCCTAAGATCAATATCGTGGAGAAAGCTTGACATTTCTTCGGACGAGAGAATTACCTGTAAATCATCATCGATTTCCTTAAATGTAGTATAAGTAATTTTAAGAGGGTATTCGGAGTAATCACGATCCCTGTTTTTTAGTTCTATTGCATTCAATTCAATTAGAACTTTTTCAATACATTTCTTCACTGCCATTAGTTCAATGACGGCTTTTTTTTCAGTATTAAAATCAATACCATCTAATTGAATTCTGTGATTGTTACCGTTAAAAATAAGATCCAGGTCCTTTATTTTAGTGCAAATAAAGTCTCTGTCGGCATCATCATATCCACGGTAACTGTGACCTGAGTACAAATCTTTATCAAAATAATTGGGTTTAATATTTAGCGCGGCATTGTTTACTAAATTTTTGTGTCGTTTTAAAAAACTGTAAAGACTCAATTTAGTTTTATCCAATGACATAGCGCGACAGTTATTAATTGTAAGAATTTTATAAAGCATATTATATCAATAGAATTCAACTCTCTATTTAACAGTATAATACACTACGCTAAGATACAAAAAAATCAAAAAAAAATAAAATTTGACACGCTTTCTGTCCTAACAAATCCCTGACCAGCTGCAATTAAAAGGCTTTCAAAAAAGCAACAGACTTAAAGATAATCAGTAAGTATTACTAGTCCTACAAATAACAATTTTAAAGTCCTATATTACATTAATAACTAGTATTTTAAAGGAGTTTACGGCGCCAAACTATAACATCTCGCAAAAACTTTAATGAAACAATGTTGCATTTATAAATAAGTATTTTATATTTGCAGTAATCTTGTAGTAGTAAAACCGGATTCACAGAATGAAAAAGAAATTAAAATTTATTAATCTTCTAATGCCATTGATAGTATTGTTTGCAATACTATTTCCGGTTGTCCATTCTTACGAACATATTCACAGTCACAATCTCAGTGCAGAAAAAAAGGTTCAACAATACACTACCAACAAAAGTGATTTTAAGGCACACAACTACACCAGCGAAGAATGTCAAATATGCCATTTCAAGTTTAGTCCGGTTGCTAATTTTTCTTATGTCCATTTTGAATTCTATAAAAGTAGAAGCAATACGCCTTATGTTTACTTTTATTTCAAAACGTACTCCAATTTCTTTAAAGGGGCTTTATTTGCGCTTCGTGCACCTCCGACAATCTAAAAAAGTAATCATTTCTATTTCGAAAGGATCACTGCAATTTTCTGTTTTAAATACAATCAGTAGCAATACCATTATTATTTATTGAAGTTTAAGTCATTTTAAGAGAACTTTTTCTTTTACCATTTCTTAGATACTGGCCAGAATTCATTGTCTTATGGACTTGTGTCAAGCCAACGTATTTCTAATTTATTGAATACTAAATAAGTACTGCTGCTAAGAAATTCCATCCCCCCTCCTTTCTGGGTTATTGAGTGTTTCATTTGTATTTAAAAACAATTAGCGTCAAAACCTAATTCAGAAATTCTGTTTATCTCCTTTCGAAGCCCGGTCAGAACAACTTAAATCAATCACAACGGATTGATATTCGGGATTATTCCCTGCCAATGATTTACTTATTCTCTTAAAAAAACAGGCTTTTTATAGTATAATCTTTCTTGGTTATGCTGTGCCAATTTGCAAAAGACTGTCATAGTTCTTTAGGAAATGGCTGTGCTATTTTAATGATTTTCGGGAACCCCTTTTCCAATTCGTATACCAAATAAAAACCTATGAATAAACTTAAAATCAAATCAGACAAAATGAAAAAAAACAGAATCTTAGTCGCCCTTTTAATCGGTGCTTCCGCTTTAACGTCTTGTAGCAGTGACAAAAACGAAATTGACACTGAATATCCGATAGTTGATATTTCGGCTTCCACTGCATTTCCGAAACAATGCAGTGAAGTAAAACGTGGACAGCTATTTACTTTCAAAGCAAAATTTTCGGACAATGCTAATCTCGGCTCTTATAGTTTGGACATTCACCACAATTTTGATCATCATTCACATAGTACAGAAGTCAATACCTGTGTGGTTGATCCGATCAAAAAACCGGTGAATCCAATGTTGTACATCAACATCACGCCTATTCCTGAAGGACAAAAAAGCCACGAGGCAACAAAACAAATCTTTATCCCGGCCGATATCGATCCGGGTGATTATCACTTTATGATTCGTTTGACTGATAAAGAGGGATGGCAAACCATTAAAGGACTAAGTATTAAGATATTATAAGTTGATTTTGATGAACCAAAATAAATCAAATCGATTGCGAACTTTTTGCCTGTGGCTGTTTTGTTTTGCTATAGTTTCAACAGTTACAGGGCAATCTGTTCGTATATCGGGTAGCGTATTCTCCAATGGTCATAAACCGTTGGAGGGTGCTATCGTAACCGTACTTCCTTCAGGTATTACTGCCATGACAGACAAACAGGGGTATTATTTCTTTACACAAATTCATGAAAAATCTAAAAAAATAACCATCACTTATGCTGATTATGTGCGCTACGAAATGGAACTTTCTTTAAATAAAAATTCAAACACTATTCCTGATATTACCTTAATTCGGGAAGTAAAAGAATTAAAAGAAGTCAGAGTTACCAATACTTATGAGGGGCAACGAAAAAAAGAAGAATCTTTAAACGTTGAGATCATAAGCAGCGGTTTTATTCAACGTAATCTTGGTGGAAGTCTGATGCAGTCCCTTCAAAGACTCCCGGGGGTAAAAGCCATTTCTATTGGCTCGGGAAGTTCGAAACCTTTAATTCGCGGCTTAAGTTTTAATCAGGTTATAGTCGTTGAGAACGGTATTAAACACGAGGGACAACAATGGGGAGCTGATCATGGTTTAGAAATTGACCAATATGCCGTAAATCGTGTTGAAATTATAAAAGGCCCTTCTTCTATCATGTATGGATCAGATGCCATTGGTGGTGCTATTAACATCAAACCGGTTCCTTTTCCTTCCCAACATGTTTTGGGCGGAAGTCTGGATATTACAGGCAAGAGCAATAACGGTCAGTATGGAGGTTCCTTTAATTTATTTGGAAGAAAAGAAAAATGGTTTTTCGATTCCAGACTTACTTTTATGGATTATGGAGATTACCGCGTTCCTGCAGATACGGTGCATGTTTACAATTATGCTGTTCCGTTAAATAAAAATCAGCTGCGTAATACAGCGGGACGAGAATTAGATTTACATGGAAGTGTTGGATACTTGACCGATACATTTAAATCGGTTTTCTACCTAAGTTCTATTCACACCAAAAGCGGTTTTTTTGCCAATGCCCACGGGCTTGAACCACGAAATGTAGATACCGAACTTCATGACAAATCAAGCAGAGACATACTGATGCCGTATCAGGAAGTTACGCATACTAAAATTAGCAATACCACTTCCTTTTCGATCGGAACGCATCAATTGGAAACACAATTGGGGTTTCAGAAGAATTTCCGTCGGGAATGGAGTCATTATGTCAATCATGGTTATATGCCACCGATATATCCTGAGAACAGACCCGGATCTCAAGATTTGGAGAGAGAATACGATAAAGAAGTTTTCTCTGTTGCAGTTAAAGACGAATTTACGTTAGGTCAACATCAATTTACTGTCGGAATAAATGGCGAGCAACAGCAAAATGCTATCACGGGTTGGAGCTTTTTAATACCGGCATTTCAACAATGGAATGCGGGAGTATTTGTTTACGACAAATTTAAAATCAACGATTTATGGCTGCTGCATGGAGCTGTTCGAATGGATTACGGCAAAATCGATATGAAGCCCTATTTCGATTGGTTTAAAAGCGAAATTACCGAAAATGGACAAACCACTTCGGCCTATTTAAAGCGCTCCGAAGAACTGACCCGAACATTCAACAGTCTCAATTGGTCGGCAGGAATAAATTACACCCCTGGCCCATTTTCGTTTAAAGCAAATCTTGGAACGAGTTTTAGAATGCCAATTGCAAAAGAACTGGCTTCAAATGGTGTGAATTACCATTATTTCAGGTTTGAAAAAGGTGATCCGAATTTATCGGCAGAACGTTCTTATCAAGTAGATCTTGGAATGGAATGGCAGGAAAATAAATGGTCGGTACAGCTGAGTCCGTTTTTTAATTATTTCACCAATTATATTTACCTCAATCCTACTTCACAGCACGATATTTATTACGGAGCCGGCAATCAGGTTTTCGAATACGAGCAGAGTAAAGTCATGCGCTACGGGGTCGAATTGCAAACACGTTATCAATTCTCCAAAAATATAAGCGGTGAGATTTTGGCAGAGTATCTCTATTCCGAACAATTATCAGGGAGCAAAAAAGGGTATACACTGCCTTTCTCTCCTCCTCCATCGGTTTTGTTTAATATCACCTATAGTCCGGAAATTAAAGCGTTGAAAAACACTTATTTCTCCCTTGATTACCGATACACTGCCGATCAAAATCAAATTGTTCCGCCTGAGAGAAAAACGCCAAGCAGCAACGTCTTTAACCTCAGTGTGGGGACAAAAGTAAAAACAGGTCAACAGGATCTGCTGATTAGTCTGCAAGTTCAAAATTTATTTAATACAAAATACCTCAATCACACCAGTTTTTACAGGTTAATTGAACTTCCTGAAGCCAGTCGAAATATTATCCTTTCGGTCAAAATTCCATTTTTAATACATAATCCATATAAACCAAATTAATACGCTATTTACTATGAAAAAGCAGAAAATCCTCTCACTCTTATTCCTTGTCACCGCAGTCTTTACCGCTTGTGACAACGATGACAACAAGGACACCGTTAAAATCTTAGAACCAACAGTCAAAAATGTTGAAATTGGAACGGCCAATAATAAACGAGCCTTAATCGGTCGTGATTTCCATTTCAATGCAGATGTGATTGCGGGAGATAAAATTAGCGATGTACAATTAAAAATACTTCCCAAAAAAGGAGAAACCTATACCAAGGACTGGAAGTTAGAATTGTCCTGGAGCGTCTACAAAGGAGCAAAAAACACCAATGTGCACAAACATTTTACCATTCCTGCCGAGGCTCCGGAAGGTAAATATGATTTCTTCTTTATTGTACTGGATGAGAATGGAACTAAGTTAGAAATCAAAGAAGAGGTTACCCTAACAGATCCCGCAAATATGCCTGCCGATCCCTTAATTGGTCGCGATATGTTATCCCGAAATGAAGATTTAATCTATTATATGGGAACCTGGGTCGAAGCTGAATTAATCTTCAAAAAGAACGATAAATTGACCGCACATGCTCAGATAAGCCAGATTATGGGGGACGGAATTTTATATTCTGTTTTAATCAAAAAGAGTCTCAATTACTATCCAGAAAGCATCGATAATCTGAATCTGAAAAAAGTTATTGTGGTTTCAAAAGTCACACACACAGGTCTTCCGGCAGCTTCAAAAATTTCAACCCTGCAAAAGATAAATGAGGTTTGGGGTGGCGAAAGCATTGTAGTTGGTGCCGATAAAGATGCCAACGGTGATCCTACAACGGCAGACAAAGCCTGGCAGTCCGGGCAGTACAACTGGGTGGTGCTTTACAAAAACACGACTTACAATATGAGTGTTTACAAATCAATGCCTATTACAATTGCATACTAATCCATAAATTCTAAATATTAATCTAAATACCATTACAATGAAAAACAATTATTACAAACTGATTTTTTTATTTGCGTTATCAATCCTTACATTCTCTTGTAGTAACGATGATGACAATACTACTGAAACTCCAATAGAAAAGCTGACAGAGCATAAGTATCTAAGAATATTCCTTTCTGATGAAAAAACTACAGCCCTGACACTGGTTAATCCGTTAGAGGCTACGACAAGTTCTTTTGATGCAAAATTTGCAAAATCTGCCCTCTATACAACAGAATCCGGCCGCTATGCAGGAATAATTCACAGAGCAAACAATACGGTTGAAACTTTTGACAGCGGATTCGAAAGTCATGGTGATCACGTAGATGTGGATGGAATTCCGAAATTTGGTGCATTAGTCGGGCAATCAGTTACGCCTACTCATTTTAAAAGTAAAATTGGGGAGCTATTAACATTCAATGATGGTGATGGTACCTTATCTGTTGGTAAAGAATCGGATATCAATACAGCAGGAGCTAAATTTAAGTTAATAAATGCAGGTTTATTGGCCCATCACGGTGCTATGGCTAGTTTTACTAACGGAACTTATGCTATTACGCAAAAAGACAATTCGGTTACCGGAACATTACCTGAAAAAGTAAAAATTATAGATGCTACCGGTAAAACTCTTTTTGAAGCTACTGTTGCAACAAAAGGAATTCACGGAAATGCTACTGACGGAACTTACGCTGTTTTTGGTTCTGCAAGCGGTGTACTTGTGGTGGAAAGTTCAGGAAAACAAAAATTAATTGCGCTTCCTGAAGATTTTGGAACAGCCTGGTTTGGAACCATTTTAGAAACAAAAGCCAAAGGTAAATTTATTGGATTTACGGCCGCAAAAGGTGCTTACGCTATCGATGTGGTAAACGGGACCATCAAACCTGTTTTACAAAGTACAAATATTATACAATGTAAAGTGAGCTACAATGCTACCAAATTAGGAATACTATTGAATACCGGTGAGTTTAAACTATTCAACCTAACCAGCCTGCAAGTTGAAAAAGAAGGAAAAGCAATCGGTCAAACGGCTAGTGATGCTCCTTCAAAACCTCAAATGCAGTTAACAGAGCGTTTTGCTTACATCACCTCTCCTACTACAGGAGAATTATGGCAATTTGATCTGGCTACAATGGCCATAGTAAAGAAAATAAAAGTTTCGGCAACACCTTATGCCATTACAATTCTTGGCTTTGAAAATAGTAAAAGTCACTAATAATATAGAAAATGTTTCTAGAAGAAGCCCTCTCGAATTGGTATCGGGAGGGCTTTTTTTTATTTTGTGAGAAACGATTGTCATTTCATATTTTATAACTAAATTGCTGTATATGAATACTAATCAAGATGTTATAATAATAGGTGGCGGTCTTGCTGGTTTGACAAGTGCACTGCATCTGTCTAAAAAAGGATTGAAGGTAACTCTAATGGAGAAATCCGATTATCCACATCATAAAGTATGTGGGGAGTATATTTCGAACGAAATCCTTCCTTATCTAAAATGGCTCGATGCTGATGTTTTAGAACTCGACCACGCTACTATTACTCAATTTGAATTCACTACCGGTGGCGGAAAAGCAGTAACTGCCAAACTACCGCTAGGCGGATTTGGTATCAGCAGATACACATTTGATTATTTTTTGTATCAAAAAGCAGTTAGCAATGGCTGTACTATTTTGAAAGACACGGTTAACGAAGTTTCCTATAACAATGATCTTTTTACGGTTAAAGGAACAAATCAAAGCATAACATCAAAAATAGTACTGGGCGCTTTTGGTAAACGTTCCAATATCGATCAGGTTTTAGCAAGGAGTTTCATCAATAAAAAGTCGCCTTGGTTGGCTGTTAAAGCGCATTATTCGGGTAGTTTTCCGGATAATTTCGTGGCTTTACATAATTTTGAAGGAGGCTATTGCGGCGTTTCCAAAGTCGAAAATAATATCATAAACATTTGTTATCTGGCAGATTACGCAACATTCAAGAAATATAAAAACATAAGCGATTACCAGCATAATGTGCTCTATAAGAATAAGAATCTAAAATCAATTTTTGAAAATACCCGCTTACTTTTTGAAAAACCAATCACGATAAGTCAGGTATCATTTGATAAAAAACAGCTTGTAGAAAACCACATACTCATGATCGGTGATACGGCGGGTTTAATTCATCCGCTTTGTGGTAATGGCATGGCAATAGCCGTACACAGTGCGAAAATTGCATCAGAATTGGTGCTGGACTATTATTCGGGAAAAATGGCATCACGCGAAATGCTGGAAAAAGCATATGCCAAAGAGTGGAAAAAACATTTTGAAAAGAGAATGTCCGCAGGCAGAATCTTAGCACAACTATTGCAAAATAAAAGAATCACCACACTGTTGTTTGCTGTAACGACTGCTTTTCCGGCTTTACTTCAGTACGTAATCAAACAAACACATGGTAAAACTATAGCAATTGATTAAATGGGTTTAGATATAAAATACAGAACACAGGAAACGGAGATTATGGATGATTTTTCGCTTGAAGGCGAAGAAATTGACAAGGCACTCGATACAATTGCCCGCATCAATCACTTTTTAGGAGGTAATAAACTGACTCTCAACAGTGTGAAGTTATTACTAAAAAAAACAGATCCCGCTACAACCATAACAATAGCAGATATTGGCTGTGGCAATGGTGATATGTTGCGTGTACTGGCTGATTACGGTTTAAAAAATAAGCTCAATTTTAAGCTAACGGGGATCGATGCAAACACAGGTACAATAAACTATGCAAAAAAGTTATCCCAATCTTATCCAAATATCGAATACGCTTGCATCAATATTTTCAGTGAAGAATTTAAGCAGTTAAAGTATGATATTGTTTTATGTACCCTTACACTGCATCATTTTACGAATGAAGAGATTCTGCATATCATTAAAACCTTTACTGAAAATGCCACAGTAGGTGTCGTTGTCAATGATTTGCACCGAAGTAAACTCGCCTATCGTTTGTTTGAAATCATCTCAGGTGTTTTTCGCCTGAGTACCATATCACGCGAAGATGGATTGACCTCAATTTTAAAAGGATTTAAGAAAAAAGAACTGGAAAGCTTTTCAAAAAAATTAAATTTAAGAAACTCTGACATCAATTGGAAATGGGCCTTTCGCTACCAATGGATAATTGCTAAACTATGAGTGTAAAAATAAGTACTGTTGCAAAGCAACTGCCGAAATATTCACGTACCACTGCCGATATCCTTCCGTTTCTGGACAATTGGCTCGAGGGGCAGGAAGAGCGTTTTATAAAAAAAGTAAAAAAAATATTTGAAGGTGCTGCGGTAGATAAACGCTATTCTATAATGGATCCGTTTGAAGTTTTTACCGCGACCTCTTTTGAAGAGAAAAATGATATTTACAGTCGTGAAGTTATTATTCTGGGCGAACAAGTACTGGAAAAAGCGCTTGCTAAAGCCGGATGGGAACCACAGTCACTGGACTATATTATTACCGTAAGTTGTACAGGAATCATGATTCCTTCCTTGGATGCTTATCTTATTAATAAAATGAACCTAAGGCAGGATATTGTCCGACTACCCGTAACCGAAATGGGTTGTGCTGCGGGAGTATCGGGCATTATATATGCCAAGAACTTTCTTAAGTCAAACCCCGGGAAACGCGCTGCAGTAATCGCTGTAGAATCGCCAACGGCGACCTTTCAGCATACTGATTTTTCAATGCCAAAT
The DNA here is from genome assembly GCF_001027725.1 of Flavobacterium sp. ABG. NCBI lineage: Bacteria > Pseudomonadati > Bacteroidota > Flavobacteriia > Flavobacteriales > Flavobacteriaceae > Flavobacterium > Flavobacterium sp. ABG. The sequence continues at coordinate 142,016 of NZ_LEKS01000012.1, read as the reverse complement.
ATAGTGAGTGCTGCTATTTTTGGCGATGGTGCAGCCTGTTGCTTATTATCGTCTTATGAAACAGATCCAGGTCCCGAAATAATCGACGAACAAATGTATCATTTTTACGATGCCGAACATATGATGGGGTTTAAACTCACCAACAGCGGACTGCAAATGATATTGGATATTGAAGTGCCAGACACCATTTCCGAACATTTTGAAGACATTATTCATCCTTTTCTTCAAAAAAATAATTTAGGGATTGCAGCTATCGATCATATGATATTTCACCCCGGAGGCAAAAAAATTATACAAACAGTCGAAACGCTTTTTGCAGGACTAGGAAAAAATGTAGAAGCAACTAAAGAGGTTCTTAGAGAATACGGAAATATGTCCAGTGCTACTGTTTTATATGTTCTGGAACATATTATGGATAACAATCCAAAGCCCGGTGAAAAAGGGTTGATGTTGAGTTTTGGCCCGGGATTTTCGGCACAAAGAGTTTTATTGCAATGGTAATTAATTTAAAAAAATTATGGACTTAGACTATATAAAAGCACAACTGCCTTACTCCTCGCCTTTCTTATTTGTCGATGAATTGATTTTTGCCGATGAAAACGGGATTAGCGGTACCTATACCTTTAAGGAAGATCTCGATTTTTATAAAGGTCATTTTAAGAATAATCCGGTGACTCCCGGTGTGATTTTAACCGAAACAATGGCACAGATTGGTATGGTCTGTCTGGGTATTTATCTACTAGACAAAGACTTAAATAAAGAATTTACTAAAGATACGTTAATTGCTTTTACATCAGCAGACATACAATTTATAAAACCGGTATATCCTAACGAAAAAGTGACCGTAATTTCGAAAAAAATATTTTTCAGATTTGGAAAACTAAAATGTGATGTATCGATGAAAAATGAAGCCGGACAAGAAGTTTGCAAAGGTACAATAGCAGGTATGATAACTACTAAATTATGAGTAAACGAATCGTAATAACCGGTCTGGGAGTAGCTGCTCCAAACGGGGTGGGAATACCTGCCTTTACCCATGCCTTAAAAAATGGGATTTCTGGCATACAACATGATCCACAATTGCAGGAATTGCAGTTTTCTTGTCAAATTGCCGGCACACCACCGCTAACTGAAGAGCTAAAAGCCATGTACTTTACAGAGCTTGAACTACGAGGTTTTGGCAGTACAGGTATCTTATACGGTGTTATTGCAGGCATCGAAGCATGGAAAAATAGCGGATTACCAATAGAAACTAATGAAAAACCCGATTGGGACAGTGGAACCATTTTTGGAGCGGGCACTTCGGGCATTGATAAATTTCGGGAAAGCATTTATAAAATAGACGAGCTACAAGTTAGAAAATTGGGAAGTACCGTAGTGGCTCAAACGATGAATAGCGGAATTAGTGCTTATCTAGGAGGCAAACTTGGATTAGGAAATCAGGTTACCACCAATTCGTCCGCATGTGCAACAGGCACCGAAGCCCTGCTTATGGCCTATGACCGAATAAAAGCTGGACATGCAAAAAGAATGTTAGTAGGCAGTACCAGCGACAGTGGCCCCTACATCTGGGGTGGTTTTGATGCGTTGCGCGTCTGCAGCTCTAAATACAATGATAATCCCGAGCAAGGATCACGCCCTATGAGTAATACAGCAGCAGGATTTGTTCCCGGTAGCGGAGCGGGCGCGTTGCTCGTAGAAGATTTAGATAGTGCTCTGGAACGTGGAGCTCCTATTTACGCAGAGTTATTGGGTGGCAATGTAAACTCGGGCGGACAGCGCGGCACCGGTAGCATGACAGCCCCAAACAGCACGGCAGTACAACATTGTATCAGTACTGCACTTAAAAACGCGGGAATTAAGTCCAATGAAATAGACGCAATAAACGGACATCTAACCGCTACAACAAAAGATAGTCTGGAAATAGAGAATTGGACCAAAGCATTAGGTTTAAAGGGGAGTGACTTCCCCTACATAAACTCTTTAAAAAGTCTGACCGGTCATTGTCTTGCTGCGGCCGGCAGCGTTGAAAGCGTGGCTGCTGTGCTACAACTCCATGAGGGGTTTATATTTGGAAATACTAATTGTGATGACCTGCATACCGAAATTACAGCTTTAATTGATCCCGCAAAAGTACCTTTAAAAACTATTTATAAAGATATCGACATAATTGCAAAAGCAAGCTTTGGCTTTGGCGATGTCAACACCTGTGTATTATTTAAAAAATTTAAAAACTAACATGACAAAAGAAGAAATTATTGCCCAGCTGAAAGTAATTGTAAAGCCGTACACCACCAATGCGGACGCTTATGAGACCCTTAATGAGAACACTGATTTTATCACGGATCTCAATATTAATTCGGCCAATCTTGTAGATATCATACTGGATATCGAAGAAAACTTTGGTTTAATTATTGACAATACCGACATGGAACGCATGCTTAATGTAAAAGCGACCGTCGAGATTATAGCTACTAAACTTGCCGCAAAATGATCGGTAATGATGTGGTAAACCTTCCACAATCACGCATTGAAAGCAACTGGCAACGGAAGGGCTATTTAGATAAAATTTTCACTTCTGAAGAACAACAGCTTATCTCCACTGCTGCAACACCGGAAATCATGGTGTGGCTGCTTTGGAGCATGAAAGAGGCTGCTTATAAAATCTACAACCGACAAACCAAAATACGGGAATATATGCCCCGGAAGTTAGTTTGTAAAATAACAACTCGAAATGATCATTTCATTTTGGGCCAGGTATCTTGTATGGATTCTATTTATTACACTAAAACTACTATAACAGAGGATAATATCCATAGCATTGCTGTTACCCGTCAAAGTGATTTCGCCAATATTGTTGAAATTAAAAACAAAGGAATTAAGAAAGATGCCTTTGGTATACCCTGCCTAATCACTGATAAAGGAAATCCAATTCAACCTGTTTCTATTAGTCATCATGGCGGTTTCGAAAAAGTCGTGATTCTAACGCCACTACAAAATTATAGACTTTGAGTACTACCATAGTTTTTGATGCTCATAAATAGTGTATCGGCAAAATAGCTTATCGTTTTCTATTCTATTTCAAAAAAAACGACTCCCCCCTTTTTAAATCTCTTATTTAAAACTTCTGAAGCTGAAGTACATAAAACTGTTTCTGCCGTCGATGGAGCTGACTAAACGCGTTAGTATACCAATAGTGACAAAGCTACTTCTACTAGATAATAAAAGATAGAATTTAGTAACTGCAACAATTAGCTTATTCATTTAAAAAAAAGGATCCGAAATAATAAACTAAAAACAGGCAAAACTACGTGATTTTTAAGACTAAACTTTATCTAACTTAGAACTGTACTATTTCAGCCAATTGCAAACTTTAATGAGTATAATTTTTTTGGATCCATCGCTTAAAACAAAAAATTATGAAAAACGCAATTTTACCCTTAATGCTGGCGTTACTAATCCTCTTGACTTTTTCAAACAATGTATATTCTTAAAATCTTAATTTGGAATTAAGCCCCATTAATACATCGTTAAAACTGATTATATTTTTGAAATAGTTCATACCTAAACAGGAATTTTTATTTTTTGAAGCAACTAAAGAAGCTGAAATTGTAAAAAACAGAACCTCTATTAAAATCAATCTATGGAAATTGTGCAGAATAACAAAGCGATAGTGCTATTGTCAAAAACAAAATTCAAGCACGAAATTTAGCTTTTGCCCTCTATTTCCAAAATCATTGCCTCTGCCACTGCCACCGTGCTTGAAGTTTTTTGCTAAAATACCATCCTTATCAATTTCAATTTATAACACGACTATAGTAAAAACTATGGTCTAAGTATACCTTGGAAATAAATGGCAATCCTTTTTTTAAAACAAAATTAAAACACTGATTTAAAGGTATTTACTTTTTTATTTGTGTTTTTATTAACTCTTTTGAAACCAGAAAAAAAAGAATTGCGTAGATACTTATATAACTTTTAAATTATACCAAAATGAAAAAATCAAAATTAATACTAGGATTTGGGCTTGGGCTCTTAACAATTTCAGGATTGGTCCTAATTGCTGCGGATCATATAGATGCGCCTTCGGTAACTGGTGCTGCATCAGATATTACCGATGTGTTCACTTTTCAAGGACAAGATACCAAAAATTTGGTTTTTGTTGTCAATACACAAGGGTTGTTATCTCCTAATAAAACAGCAGATGCGGCTTTTAATGAAAATGTGATGATCGAAATCAATATTGACAACAACGGAGACTATGTTGAAGATTTGGTTATTCAAGCCATAAAACGTGGAAACACGATGTATTTCTTCGGACCTTATAAACCATCTGCAACTGGTACAAAAAGCACTATTGATGTCAGTCAAAGCTCCGGACAAGTTGCTATTTCTGCTTATAAAGCTACACCAATAACATATTCTATAAATGGAATGAAATTTTTTGCAGGACCAAGAGATGATCCGTTTTTCTTTGACTTAGGTCAATTTCAGGCTATTTTAGGCGGGACTGCTACAGGATTTAACAATCCGGGAAGAGATACTTTTGCAGGAACCAATGTTTTGGCACTTGTAGTCGAAGTACCAAAAGCAAAATTGGGTGGAACAGGAACTTTGAATATTTGGTCTGAAACTAAGAAAAAACAATAAGAAATAAGCACTACTAAAAATATTAAAAAATAATATTATGAAAACAAATACACTAAAAATGATAACGTTAGCGATTTCAGTAGCCTTACTTTCTGCAAATTGTGACAATAATAATGATGACAATAGTGAACAACCGGCCAGTATTGACTTTTCCGGGACTTTTGTTCAACAAGATCAAATGGCGAGACCTGCTATAAACACTGTTTTTATTGCATCGGGACAGCCTAAAGATGATTTTAATGCTGCTATTCCATCAGCTATGGGAAGTAAGTATCAGTCTATTTTTCAATCGAGATTACTGGCGCTTAATCCCGCTTACAGCACAAATGCTTTGGGGCAAACTGCTGCAGCGTTTACCGGACTTTTGGCTACAGATGTTTTAAATGTTTCGACTACTAAAAAAACAACCTTTTTTGACGGAACAAACGTTTTAACGGGAAGAGCTTTGGCTGATGATGTTATTGATGTAGAACTGTTACTGATATTTGGTGGGTCTACCGGAGCTTCAAATCCACAATTAACATCAGATCACGTAGATGCAAATGATGTGGCATTTAGCACTTCATTTCCTTATTTGGCTGCTGCCTGGTAAAAAATTCAAAAATAGAGCAGCTTACAACGGCCTGCTCTATTTTTATCTTCATCAACAAACAATCAAACAATTATGAAAACTCTTAGTAAAATTCTGTCATTGTTATGCGTAGTACTACTAACAAGTTGTACCGGCAAATCCGATAATCAAATCACAAACGCAACTGATTATGAAAAATATTTACATTTAAAAGATAATAAATCTCTTGATTTAGCGCATAAAGAAATTACTTTTTGGCAAAATAAGTTTGATAAAGCACCAAATCAAAGCCCATATTTAAGTCTAATTGCCTCTAATTATGCGGTACTTTTTGAATACACCGGAAAAATTGAAAATCTGTATAAAACGGAATCACTTCTGGAAGCGTCCAATCGGGCAACTCATTATGGGAGAGTTGGAACATTGCGCTCTTTGGCCAGAAATTATATTGCACAGCATCGTTTTAAAGAAGCATTAGCCCTGGCTAATACTGCTTTTACAATTGGCGAAGGCAAAAAAGAAACTCAAAAATTACTTTTTGATGTTCAAATGGAATTGGGTAACTATAAAGAAGCCTTAAGTAATCTGGATGCCATTAAAGACCTTAACGACTATGATTATCTAATACGCATTGCCAAATGGAATGACCATAATGGTGATTTACCTACTGCTATTCAATTTATGGAAAAAGCCAGAACAATTGCAGAAAAAGAAGATAATAAGACTCTACGAATCTGGTCCTACTCCAACTTAGGTGATTTCTACGGTCATGCGGGACGTATTCAGGACTCCTACAACAGCTACTTGAAGACCTTAGAGTTAGATCCAAATTATTCCTATGCCCTAAAAGGAATTGCATGGATTGCTTTTTCACACGAAAAAAACACAGCTGAAGCTAAAAGAATAATAGCTTCCATTACCCAAAAACATAACACTCCCGATTTCTATTTATTAAAAGCTCAAATCGCACAATTCGAAGGAAATACAGCCGAAGAAAATAAAAACACAAAAGCTTATCTAACGATGTTGCAAACGCACGATTATGGTGCTATGTATAATAAATACAATGTTTTATTATTTGCAGATAAAAAAGAGACCGCTTTAAAAGCACTTGAAATTGCAAAAATAGAAGTCAATCATCGTCCAACCCCTGATTCTTATGATTTATTGGCTTGGTCTTATTACAATACAGGTGATGCAAAAAAGGCTCTCGAAATTGCACAAAATCATGTGGTTGGAAAATCTTTTGAACCCAGAGTTCAATATCATTTGGCTACGATCTATAAAGCTAATAATTTTGCTCAAAAAATTAAGCCTATAAAAGAAGAGCTTCTTAAAAGCACTTACGAATTAGGGCCTAATATGGAAAGTAAAATTGCACAATTGTAAAAAAATCCCAATGAAAAAATTTCTGCTTGCTTTAATCGCCATAACTGGCTTGTATTCTCATGCCCAAACCATAAATGGTAAAATAACGGACCTGTTTGGAAACCCGATAGAAAACGCCTATGTCTTTAACACTACCACCGAAAGTCATTCGCATACCAACGAATTGGGAGTTTTTAGCATAGAAAAAACCGCTATTGGGAATGTTTTAAAAATCAGTGCATTGGGGTACAAAAAAAACAGCTATACAGTGACTAATGAGACTATTTTGGTTGCGCTGGAAGAAGATAGCTTTCAACTATCAGAGGTGGTAATTCAGCCAAAACTATCGGCTATGAATGTTATATCAAAGATTGATTTAGAGACTACTCCTGTAAATTCTTCACAGGAAATATTGCGTAAAGTTCCCGGTTTATTTATTGGGCAACATGCCGGAGGAGGAAAAGCAGAGCAGCTTTTTTTAAGAGGTTTTGATATCGATCACGGTACGGATATCGCCATTTCTGTAGACGGGATGCCTGTAAATATGGTCTCACATGCTCACGGGCAAGGTTATGCTGACTTGCACTTTGTAATTCCGGAAACAGTTGACAAAATTGATTTTGGAAAAGGAACGTATTATGCCAACAAAGGAGATTTTGATACTGCAGGGTATGTCGATTTTAAAACAAAAGACAAACTTGATAATAGTGCTATTGGTCTCGAAATAGGGCAATTTAATACTTTTAGAACTGTAGGTTTGTTCGATCTTCTTGGTAAACAGAAAAGACAAAGTGCCTATATTGCCACAGAATATATATTGACAGATGGCCCTTTTGATTCTCCTCAAAATTTTAATCGTATAAACTTATTGGGGAAATATTCGGCAATTTTAGAAAACAACAGCTCGTTTTCGATTCTGGCTTCTCATTTTGCGAGCAAGTGGGATGCCTCGGGGCAGATTCCGCAACGTTTAGTCGATGCCGGTTTAATCTCCAGATTTGGATCTGTTGACGATACGGAAGGTGGTAAAACTTCAAGAACAAATTTTAATGCCTCTTTTAGTAAACCAATTGACCAAAATACATTCATTAAAACCAATGCTTTCTATAGCGTTTATAACTTTGAATTGTATTCTAATTTTACTTTTTTTCTCGAAGATCCTGTAAATGGGGATCAAATAAAACAAAAAGAAAATCGCTCTATATATGGCATTAATGCCGAGTTGAACAAAAAAGAAGATTTCGATACTTTCGATGTTTTATATCAAATTGGTGTTGGGGTTCGTGCTGATGCCACTACAGATACAGAACTTTCACATACGTTAAACAGAAGTACTGTTTTAAATCAAATTAAATTGGGAGATATTGATCAATCCAACTTATTTGCCTACTTGAATACGGAATTACATTTCGGGAAATTGATTGTAAATCCGGCACTTCGTATTGATTATTTCAAATTCAATTATCAGGATAAATTAGCTCCTGCCTATAAGACACAAACCGAAAATAAGGCTAAAATTTCTCCTAAACTAAATTTCATTTATTCTCAAAACAACAATTTGCAATTCTACTTAAAAACCGGAATGGGTTTTCACTCTAATGATGCTCGTGTAGTGGTACAAAATAGCGGAAAAGAGATCTTACCAACTGCAATTGGGGGCGATTTGGGTACTATTTGGAAGCCTTTCCCCCGATTAATTATCAACTCCGCGCTTTGGTATTTATACTTACAGCAAGAGTTTGTGTATGTGGGCGATGCAGGCGTTATTGAGCCTAGTGGAAAAACACAACGTTTTGGTGGTGATTTGGGCATACGATACCAATTAACAGATTACCTGTTTTTTGATTTCGATGCCAACTACACACATGCAAGAAGTATTGATGATCCGAAAGGAGAAAATTACATTCCGTTAGCGCCTGATTTTACCACAACGGGTGGAATCAGCTTTCAGAAATGGAATGGTTTTTCGGGAGGCATCCGATACCGTTACTTAGACAGCCGTCCTGCAAACGAAGACAATTCGATCATAGCCAAAGGATATTTCATTGCCGATGCCAATGTGAGTTACACGCATAAAAAAATAACGTTTGGTATTTCAATAGAGAATTTGTTTAATTCAGCATGGAATGAAACTCAGTTTGCCACTGAATCCAGATTGCAAAATGAGCCGGAAAGTGTTGAAGAAATCCACTTTACCCCTGGAACTCCCTTCTTTTTGAAAACAAAAATAACTTATGCCTTCTAGCTTTATTTTAATTAATTCAAGTTACTGGTTACTAATTAGTTGATTCTATTTGATGAAAGCACAAAAGGATTGGTTTACCTCCTGCTGAAGCACAATGTCACTAAAGTTACGGAAATTTTTCACGCAGATTCTACGGATTAAGCGGATTACGCGGGTTTTTCTATTTGATTCCGCTAAAATCTGCGTGAGACTTTTTTTAACAATCCTTAACTTAATGAGATTGTGCTTCAGCTGCAGATAAATGATTGAGAAGTTGTATCATTGGCTATAGTCGAAAGAACTGGGATATAATTCGGCTAAAGCCCTTAAATCTTGAACTACTTGTAATCCTCCAGCTGAAGCAGGAGACTATTCAAAAGGATATCTTTCCAAATATTTTAATTTTTATTAGAAATTTAGATTATTACAATTCAGAAACGAGGTATAGGCGGTCTAATTTCAAACCTAAAACAACTAGCCACTTCAATTAATTTAAAAAAATAGTTTTTAAACTCGGTCTTTAAGAATCACTTTTTTTCAGACACCTTCCTCTTGGCTCATCACCTTCATGAAGTACAATTTCTGAATGTAAAAAAAGGGCTGCATCAGCTGAATCTTTTACTTTGGTAGCGCTACGTTCTAACATTTCGGCTTCGAACTCTGTAAGGACACTTTCTCTCACTCCAGTTTTTCGCCATTGTGACAAAGGTCTGCAACCTCTTGTAATCCCCCTAGCCAGACTAAGTGCGTCTAATAAAGCTTGGTTGGCGCCTTGCCCTTTAAATGGACTCATTGGATGAGCTGCGTCACCAATTAATGTTACTTGTCCGGCTTTTGCCAACGTTTCGGAGTCGAGCAATTCCCGATCATATACAGGATAACCCGAAATTTGTGCTGCTTTAGTTGCTAATAAAATTTGAGGTATTGGACTGTGCCATTGTGTTCTGCGACATGCTTCCTCTTTAAGAGCTTGAGGTCCTTCAGCACTTAGCTCCTTCGCCTCTTCTTCGGACATTGGAAAACTAAGTTGCCACATCACCGAGTCTGAAGCATATGGCATCATATAAATTCGTTCATTACCATTGGCGGTTTGAAATACAGTAGCAGAATCTAATAAAGAACTATCGAGATTCTCGAGAGCTTCCAAAGGACAAATACCCAATATCACAATGCAGCCCAGGTAACGCAAAGGGCTGCTTTCCTCATCAATAAGTAACTTTCGTACTGAGCTACGAATGCCATCTGCTCCAACAACAAGATCTGCTTTAACATTTTTGATTTGGCCGTCAACTTGAAAGTTTAGAGTTACTTCGCCATCAGCTTGCTTAAAATCCAAAAGCTGATGTCCCCATTGCACCTTATCCGGTCCGCCGAGTTGCTCTAACAAGGCTAAACGTAAAGATTGCCTGGAAATATGCACATTGGTTCGTTTTGTAAACGTATTTTCTTCGGTCTGCAACCACTTTCGTATGCCCCACTCTCCGATTACTTTTCCTGTTGTAGTATGCACCACATGTCTGGTAGAAATGACTCCTTGCACTAAAGAAAAAATACCTAATCCTTCGATTGCTTTACTAGCTTGTTGCAAAGTGAGTCCGTATCCTTGAGAACGCTCATCGAAACTGTTATCGCGTTCAAAAAGAGTGAATGGAATTCCGCGGTGCAAACAAGCCACAGCCAAAGCTACTCCACCGATGCCGCCACCAATAATTGCAACATGCGGGTAGTTTTCGGTATCGATTATCGGAGGCTCAGGAGAGCGAACTAATCCCGATCCGTTACACTTTAAACAAAGGACCAAATGGGCTTTAGGACGTACTGGAGCTGTCCCCTCACCTTTTGATTTTTCAAAAAGATCTAATTCTGACTGGTAGCGAAGTCGTACTTTTTTACTGAGTCTTTGGCTTTTTTTACCACGCCCCTGACATTCCTGACAACTAGTCCAGTTTCCTTTTACATCTTCCACTTTTTTCACTTCCATTTTGGTTCACTTGATCATGACTTTCTTCGATAATAAAAAACTTAGTCGATATATTAACTAATTCTTTTTAAAAAGAGCGCAAATATAATCTTTTGGCTTCATAATCTTGTGCTGCCCTATTTTAATCCTTTAGGTTATCGGCAACAAACACCTGAAACCTTTTTGATAATTCCTCACTTAATGAGAATACACCAAAACTGAATGTTATTAAGTTAGGATGTTTTTGCACGCGGATTCTGCGGATTAAGCGGGTTCTACGGATTTTTTTTATTTCATTACGCTAAAATCTGTGTGGTACTTCTTTTGATAATCTTTTACTTAGTGACTTTGGACTAAAGCAAAATGTTATTATGTTAGGATGTTTTTGCACGCGGATTTTATGGATTAAGCGGGTTCTACGGATTTTTTTTATTTCATTACGCTAAAATCTGTGTGGTACTTCTTTTGATAATCCTTTACTTAGTGACTTTGGGCTAAAACGCAATGTTATTAAGTTGACATGTTTTTTCACGCAGATTCTGCAGATTGTGCGGATTTTTTTTCAATCTGCTAAATCTGCGTGAGACTTTTTTTGATAATCGTTTACCTAAATGACATTGGACTAAAGCGCAATTTTACTAAGCTGACGTGTTTTTTCACGCAGATTCTGCAGATTGTGCGGATTTTTTGGTTTAATCTGTTAAATCTGCGTGAGACTTTACAACTTTCCTTTTTCTAGTCTATATTTATCTTTCCTTCCACTATTATTTTGGCATTGCTGATCACTTCAAGTTCAGTGTTACTACAGATTTTTAGTTGCATAAAGCCTCCTCTTTTTGAAGTCTGATAGGCTCGCATTTCTGTTTTTCCTAAAATTTGACTCCAATATTTAGCCAAAACAGAATGAGAAGCACCCGTAACCGGATCTTCGTTGATACCGATCCAGGGACAAAAACATCTGGAATAGAAGTCATAGTCCGCATCTTCTGATTTTGCCGTTACCACAACTTCTTTTATAACATCTGAAGATTGGATTGCCTTTGCAAAATCGGGAGTAATGCTCTCTAAGGTTGTTTTGTCTGAAACTTCAATGATTAACATGTCTAACTCTTTTGCAAACTTTGTTGCAATCGGATTGTCAATACCAAACGCCTCATATAGTTCTTTATTTGGAGTATAGTCGATTGCATCGTACAAGGGAAATTTCATTTTTATATTTTCACCTTCGCTACCGGCATGTACTTTTAGATTGTGAAATGTGGTGAAATTCACAAAGGGTTTGTTTAAATGGTGTAAAACTAATTTTGCAGCTGCCAGTGTAGCGTGTCCGCAAAAATCGATCGCAACGGTTGGAGTAAAATATTGTATTGAATAGTCTGTATCGCTAGTTTCGGATCTTCTCAGAAATGCGGTTTCCGATAAATTGAGTTCGCTGGCAATAGCTTGCATTGTTGCCGTACTAATCTCTTTTTCTACCAGACAAACTCCTGCAGGATTGCCTTTAAACGCTTGGTCTGTGAAGGCGTCAATTATAAATACTTTCATTATAAATCTTTTTATTTTTATATTACGGATCCCCGTAAAACTGTTGCGAAATTGATATACCACTGCAAAAAACAGTAAGTACCAAAAAACTATGAGGCATTTACAGCAGTAGCTATAGTTCGCTAAAATAGAAAAGAAATTTAATTTTACGGTATTAACTAATCCGAATTACAGACCACTGTTCCAACCATAGTGAGTTAGTCATGGTTAGAATAACAACAGCGGAACCATTGTTAACACTATCCGAATTAATGGCCAGCGCTTTGTTGTATTGTGCATGTTTTGGAATTATGATATAGTATGGACTATCATCAAATTTAAGGAATTTCCATCTTTGGTTGTCTCCTCCGTTTTTTTCATGAAGTATAACGGCAGCACCCGCTTCGTGACTGATACCGCTGACATCTAAAACTGAATTTGACGTATTCTCTGCTTTCAGATAAAAGAATCCGTCACCTTCACCGGTATCTATCAATCTCCAATGTTGGTTGGGCTGATCATTAGAATCGTGAACAATAATTGGTGTACCATTTGTACTAACATTCCCTCTCACATCTACACATTTATTAAGACTCAACCTTGTCCGAAGTTCAATAACGTCATTATGTCTTGGATAATTTCCGGGAATGAAATCAAACGGGTTGCAGGAAATAAGCCTATTAACCAAATCGTTACCAAGAATCAAATTAGGAAAGTCCATTGCCATAATACCAAATCTTGTTTTTTGCTTGTCGTGTAAATAATTTGTAATAAACGGATTAACAATACTCGCTATTCCGCTTGGTGAGTACTTAGAATAAAAAATATTGCCACTGGTACCGCTTGAAAAATTGATATAAATAGTATCTGAGCCGGGTGCTGCCAACTCCATTGTTGGTTGAACAAAATTATCGAACTTGCGTTGAACATTTTCTTTCCAATTATCAAATCGGTCTTGTACGTAGTACGAAATGCCATTGTTTTCGAACTTTTTGCTACCATCCTCCGGCCAATTATCATAAAGATTTAAACCAATATCCGGATTACCTGCAAGTCCAAATCGACGGATTAAAACAATCTTACCTCGCGTTTCATATAGCTTTGGGATTTTGGTACCGGTATAAAATAAAAAGGGATATTTAGGAATATTATGCTGTGTGAGATCCTTATAAAAATTTTTGATTGTATCACTGGAGGGCTTTTTTTCTTCTATCTTCACAGACATAAAAATGGTTTCGCTGGGATTCTTAGCTAAAAACTCCTTACAATCTCTCAGTACTGTATCTGTAAAACTGAGATCCATATCTGCGATACCATGCCATACCCACAAACTTCCATCATATCTCCCCACTTTTTTAGATTTTAAGCGCATATCCAGAAACCGAATTCCGGTATTTAATTGCTCTGTGATCGACATGGACTGGCATTTGGTTAAAAAACTAGAAGCATAAGCAGGATATGTTCCGCTGTCGTGAGTTCCGGGAATGGTAAGATCATTCAATTTTTTATGATCCGGAATGTATCTCATCCATTTTTTATTAAAATCCGTCATAGCTGGTTGGTTTTATATGAAACTTAATTCGCTTTTCAGAGAAGCAAAATTAAAGGAATTTCTCTGCGCGGATATCCGTATTTCTACTTGTATTTGTGCTTTTGACATTCAAAAAAAACAAATTTTTCAGAAAATCAAACATTTATAACAAATAGGACATTACGGCATAAATTTACGCAATATCTTCAAAAACAAGTATTTCTACTCGATACCAAAAGTCGGATTTTTCATAATATTGTACAACAATTTAAAGCAGTGGAGTCAGAACCCACTTAAAAAAACGAGGCGGATTCCGAAAAGCCTTATGAGTAGGAAAAACAAACAAACGAATTCATTATGGCAACTTATCCTTATTCGCAGGATGCACTGTTAGTTAACAGCATCAAAGCAACAACTGTAGTATCTATTGTATCAGGAATGCAAGTATCTGTTACTACTTTTACTTCACCAGCAGGAGATTTAGGTAAAATCACTCTTTCGCCTGTACAGCCAACAGCTACAAATGTTGAGTTTAAAGCAGGAGCACAAAAACTACAAATAGACCTTATTAGCTTTAGAGCACAATTCGGACTTGACAGTGGTCAGGTTACTTGTAGCGGACGTGCAACTGATCAAGACGGTAATAACGAGACTGCTTTTGCTAAACAAATTGCTACTTGGTCTTAATTAAAATATCAGGGTAATTTCCTGGGATAAAAGATTTAGAAAGTCCAAGAACAGCATATAAAAATCTAATTTTAACATATAAATAACCTATTAAAAGTACTATTTATAAGTATGCCCCAATACTTCCTATATTGACATTACCCCAGGAAACTTCCTCAAATCACTCCTCAAAATTATGGCAACCTATCCTTATACTCAAGAGATAATGTTAACGAATAACATTAAATCAACCACTGTCGTTTCTATTGAAAATGGAATGGAAGTATCTGTTACCACTTTTTCTTCCTCATTAGGCGCAATGAACTCCGTACCTGGCTCCTCCTTAAAAGCATCTGATCCTCCAGTCGGAGCATTAGGATCTGTCACGCTTTCACCTGTCCAGTCAAAAGCCGTAGATATAAAATTTGTAGTGGGATCACTAAAAATTAACATAGAGTTAATCACTTTCAGAGCACAATTCGCTCTTGATACAGGTCAGGTTACCTGTCACGGATTTGTCTCAGATCTGCAGGATAATAATCGAATTTCTTTTGATAAAGTAATTGCTGCTTGGTCTTAATTAAAAACACCACGGTAATTCCCTGGGACAAAATAGAGTTATGAAATCAAAAACAGTATTCAGAAATCGAGCTTGTAATATAAATACGTTAATAAAAGTGCTGCTTATAAGTGCGTTTATGGCATTTCCTATAGCGACATTTGCTCAGGATCTCACTACGGTACCCTTGCAGGAAATAACGCCGCCTATTGTCGAATGTGGAACTTCCGGAGAGCGCTATTTTGGTGACTTGGCCATAGAGTACTCCATCGATTCAAAAGGTACTGTTGTAGTCTGCACTTTATATTTAGCTACCGTTTTGGTAGGCATACATTCTTTAACTGCGACTGATCCTATTTACCAATTCGATTTAAAATCCGGAGAAAGCACCACTAGCGGAAGTCTCAGCATTTTTCTGAATTTTTCACCATCAATTTCGACCCTCAAAGCAGATCTGACCTACACCGCTAAAGCCAACAACACCAGCTTTCCTTTTAAAGGTGATTTAGTAGGTTGGTATGTTTATGAGTAGAGATTTCTGATTTTAGATTGTAGACTTTAGATTGTAGACTTTAGATTGTAGACTTTAGATTGAAGATTCTGCAATTTGGAATTTGGAGTTTTCGTTTTTTAGAATTTAGATTTTTTGGAATTTGGAATTTCCATTTTTTGGAATTTAACATTAACCTTACTAAGTAGAATTTATGGCAACCTTACAATTCACAAATACTTCGTCAGGCAACACTTCGTTGTATCTGGCTGCAAAGGACACTAATTGGTTCGCTTATCTTTTGGCAAAAGGAGTGACGGGACCCGAAAGTGGCACAATAGGTCTGGACGAACTGTCCGCTTACAATGGTTATTTTTTATTTTCATTAAATGCGCCAACTATTGACATTACAACGTTTGTAGGTAATGTATATACCTTTCTTGGTCCGTTGCAAACGTATCAGTCGGCATCGGTTGTTTGGTTTGAAAATCCTAATACAGCACTAACTGCCATCAATACAACTCAACTTATTTTGACAGGAGGCACCAATGGAAACTATACTGTTCTAACGGGACTTAATTATAATTTCGGAAATAATTATGCTACCCTATTCATAAGTAATAACAGTGTTGCGCTGACTTTGGATACGACCAATAACAGTATGACCATATCGGGCAATAATTATACTTTTCTGGCCAATAACTCCTCTTCTCAGAGCCAGATTATGGGCACTATCGAAATCCCTCTAACAGGAGTTGGACAGGGACGCATCAGGTTTATCTATGGTCTATACTCCTCCTCTGATTTTAGGAATTTTAATCTCAGCAACCAATACAGTTTTAATAATAATGCCAACAATGGCCTCTTGACGAGAGTCGGTTATTCCCTTCTAAAAGATGGAAATTTGAATGACTTAGTAACCATGCAAGGCAGTATCTATCCTTGCGACTTATTAAACAAAACTGGAGTAAACACCTATTTTGCTTTTTTAGGACAAACCTATAATACGCATACCCAACTAAAAACAATTACCATACTGCCCTCCTATTATCTGACTAATTTTGGTTATCCCTTAACTTTAATCCCTTATTTTAATTTTATAAATCACGATACTTCTCTAAACTATCCGACAGCAAACAGTTCACTGTTAGTATTTAGTGAACAAACTCCAGACGATCCAAATGCGGTTTGGTATATGGTTCCTCAGGGAGGCTTATCACTTACGCTCGACATATCATATCAGAAAAATATAGACACTAATAAACAGGTACAATTAATGTGTGGACTGGGTTCTACAGAAACCGTTAGTTTTACGCCACAGTTTATTGATATTAATAATGTAATTACAGGTACCGGGGACTGGCTTTTCTACCAGACCAACCAAAATGCATTTGCGCCCCAGTTCCCTATTCAGACTACTCAAAATGTGGTTGGTAGCAATACCACTCAGGAATGGTTGGCTAACAGTTATATTACAGCATGGAATGGTGTTGTATTGGCTAATACAGAAAATATACCGGTAGTATATCATGCACAACCTCAGGGATCACCTTTATTCGCACCGGATAAAGATTCTCATTCCCCTTTGTTTAGCCATCTTACCACGGGGTCTGGCGTATTGTCGGACGCAGCGGCTACAATATTTTTTCCTTTGGTACCTTATGGGGTCGCAACGGCAACGCCATCGGGGAAAGTTGATTTTTCATTGTTTGAAAAACAGATCCTTAACCCTACCAGAAAAGCTATTATTGCCAATGCAATGAGTACGCAAAATATCCCTCCTGCATCATCCAGATTATTAAGTTCCAGAGCAACTAACGACGGTATATCCTCTACCAGTCCGCAAGGATTTTATGTTAATGTAGACCCTGCAACCGGAAAATGGAACACTTTGCAACTGGCCAGTAATCAATTTTTGACCTCAAAAGGGGTGCTTTCAAAAATATTTGATTTACAGTTTACTCCGCCAAGTTCCGTACTCCAAACCGCTTTACAATCGAATCAGTTGTTTCTTGTCATTTCTTATAATGAAAAACTGAGTGACGGTACTTATGTGCTGGATAATTTTAGTAATGAAATGGAAATTACTGAATGGCCTTTTATCTTAAATGTACCTAAAGAACCAACCAATGGGAAGTATAAAAACGTCATCATTTTTAAATTCTGCAATGGAAAACTAACCGACAAAGTTCAGAATATTCAGGGATGGAACTCACCGGACACCTTTAACGATACAAGCAGTAACGGACTGCCCAACCTTAGTATGTGGTTACAACAATACATACAAAACGGGATGGATAAATACACCGTACAACACGATAATGACTACTATAACTTTTACAAAATAGCCACAGATCCCAATTGGCAAGGTGTAATTTCACTTGGCGTTGACATCAGTGTACAGGATTTCCCTAAAGAATTACAGGGGTTGCTGGCAGGTATTGATTTAGATAAATTTTATGCCCATCATTTTGGAATTGATATCAGTATCGTAAACAACGAGGCTGGCGTGGTAGCCATGAAACATTCCAGTTCGATGTTTGCGCTCATCGATTATGAAGACCCGACATTTGAAGGTTTTGGATCAGATCCGATAGTTTACAAAGAAAAAGCGCCCATAAATGGTGCTGTTGATTATGACTTTGTGGTTTTACAATTAAAAATAGTCTTTACGAATAGTAAAATATACAATTACAACAGTTATTTGGCTTTAACGGTTAATAAATTATTCGGAGAAAAAATTGACGCCGCCAACAGAGCCAATCTCATTATACTTACCGGAACCTACGAAAACAGCAATGGTGTACCTTCTTACACCTTTACCAATACAGCTGATAATCTTCTGAATCCGGTAAATAACAACATCATTACAGAGGTAGAAATTATAAAATCTGCCTTTGTCACGGTAGTTCCTCAAAACGACGAAACCAGTACTACGGTTAATGCTAAATTTTCTTTTTGGGGATTTATCAATTTTAACGATCTGTCGGGTTTTGATTTGTTTTCATTTGGATCCGAACCGGACAGTACAGTAAATAATTTCAGAGGATTATCCTACTCCAATATGTATGTAGATCTGACCTTTCAGTTGGAAACACCTACTACCAAAACATTTGTATTTGACATTAGTCAGATGGCATTTGATGTGGGGCAAAGTACACCACGAAAAGACAGTTTGTATTCTCATTTTCCTTTGCAATTGTCCGGTATTACCAATGGAGATGCGACCAACAGTCCAACTTCTCAAGGATATCTTAATGTAGCTATACCTTCTTTGCAACAACAGCAAAGTGTAAGTGGTCAATGGTTTGCCTTGGTGTTTAACCTTAATATGGGAACACTTGGGTCATTGGCAAGTTCGGCCGGGTTTACCTCTACTTTTATGATGGCTTGGTGTGTTGGTGCAGATGGTGCATGGGCAGGAGTAAAATTACCGGGTGTAAATCCACAAGCTCCTTCCTTTAGTTTGCAAGGCGTATTAAAATTAAATATTGGTTCTATACTGTTACAAAAAGCAACGGGTACTACAGAGACTGCCTATCTGATGAAAATAAATAATATTGCTTTGGAATTGTTCAGTTTATCCTTTCCTCCGGGAGGGAACATTTGTTTTATGCTATTTGGCAATCCAGCTGCCAATGCAAAACCTGAGAGTTTGGGCTGGTACGGATCATATGTAAAAAATTAAAGTATATGTTTGAAACATTAGCTGCCAAAGTTCTTAGTGTCGCAAATTCACACCAGGAACTAATCTCCGGAATAAACAAAGAAAATCTTGCGGCTTTTTTTGAAGCTCAAAATGAAATTCGTACTTATGTAACCAATACGAATGGATTTGGTCATCAGGTTTCGACTGTAAATATCATGTTGCGTTTAATTGGCTACGGCTTTAGTAAAGAAATGGTCTGTATTTACGATGATGGTGCTGCAGATTTACCTACGATACAAAAACTCGCCCTACTTTTGCCTGAAATTGTTTTAATAGGCACAGAGGTACCCAAGCCCATAAAAATTGGTGGGGCTACTATATCATTTCAACCTACATCCACTTACAAACCCGCCAACCAAATAGATTTTGGTATCACCGGAGGGTATGATGATGGGGCCAATTTGTCTACAAAGTATCTTACCAATTGTTTTATTGTACTACAACCTTTCCAATGGGGGAAAGCGGTTTATAACAACAGCATCCTGCGAGGTAGCACTACATTGCCCTTAGAAGATGTACAGGCTATTGGTCCTCGTTTTGGAGATAGGGGCTTTTACATGAGTGATCCGACATTAACGGATCAGCAATGGGACTTATACATGGATAATCCAAAGCTAGCCATTAGGTCGGAACAGGCTAATTATATTTATTCACTTGCAACCAATCAAAGTCCTAAATACAAAAATATAAACCTGTGTAGTGCTTACGGGATGAGTGATGCTTATAATGGTCTCACTACATTACCCACGACAGCCGCCAGTCTTCTTTTTAATTTGGCACTTTCAATGTTATACGTACAAAAAAACGGTACAGGTACTCTCAAAACCCGAGCTGTATTACTTGTACTTGCCAATGTTACTGATGACAGTTATAATGATTTAAAGAATTACTTTTTAGGTATAGATACTGATGGTGGTCCCTTTACCAATCCAAAACTACTGGCATTTCTTAAAGACTATAACGTTCCTCGCAACGCAAAAACAATTACTTCACTAGCAAATAATGCTCTGGTAAAAGCCATTGATGAGCTTCAAGATGGACAAGTTCTGGTTGTCAGCTTACCTGGTTTGCCTCCTCCTGTATTTAATCAAATGATGTATGCTTCTAATATACCTTTTGTATTTGAGGGAAAAAACACAGCCAACCTCGCTATTAACTTTGCCAACCCATATTATTATTTAGCTAAAGCCGGCGCTGGAGTTGTATACCCAACCTTACCATTAAGCGCTGTAGAAACCGACCCTGACGCTAAAGCAATTCAGGCTATTGCCAATTCAATGCAGGAAAGACCTCAATCATGGCCACAAAATGATGATCCATCATCTCCGGTTAAAATGGGAGATTTTACCATACAAACAAAAGATGCTCAAAACGAATATTCGCAGTATTTTTTTAGAACGCAGCAATTTTACCATGATGAACTGAATGATAAATTATTGTTGAGTTTGTTTGTTTTTATAAATACCAATAACTAACAAGTGTAAAGATTAATCTGTACGTAATTAATACAAGTAATTCCGCAAAAAGATGACTGAAGATAAAACACCAACCCTGAAAACTTTATATCAGGAGATACAAGCAAACATAGAAAAGGGAAATGGAACATGTACTCTTGTCCCTGACGTATTAGATACTTCAGATACTATCGGTAAATTCTATTCAGATATAACCATCTCCGGAACACTTAACATAGATAAAGCTACTTTATCTCCTGCGGCTTGGGATGACAAGCTTACCTCTTTTACACTTTCCGGTGACACTACTTCTTTTGGAGTTGGTGATATGAGTGTTGCTATTATTTTTGCTACAGATGATGTTGGTTTGTATTCAAAATTAAATGCCATACTTTCAAATGGCACTTGGGCTATTAGCGGAATTGATTGGTTTTCAATTTCCAGTCCTTTTATAGGGGTGCAGGT
Organism: Flavobacterium sp. ABG; assembly: GCF_001027725.1. Classification (NCBI taxonomy): domain Bacteria; kingdom Pseudomonadati; phylum Bacteroidota; class Flavobacteriia; order Flavobacteriales; family Flavobacteriaceae; genus Flavobacterium; species Flavobacterium sp. ABG. The sequence continues at coordinate 120,845 of NZ_LEKS01000012.1, read as the reverse complement.
CTATGATAATAATATGCCGGTGATTGGGGCAATGGGAGGAACAATTGCGGTAAGTTCTGCTGTTAATGTAGCCTTACAAATGGTCTATCCTATCGTCAATAATACCTGGTTGTTACAAGGAAACTTTAATACACCGTACCCAAGTATTTCTAATTTTTATCAATTAGTTGGAGGTGTTAATCTGACCGCTGCATTACCGCAACCTTTTAGTACCTTATCTACACTTGGTCTAAAATCTATTGACATTAGTTACAATTCATCCAAAACCATAGTAGAGTATATCGCCGTCAATATTAGTACACCACCTGAGTATAAGTGGCAAATTTTGCCCGGTCTTGCGGTTTCTGCTATTGATATTAATTGTCTTGTTTTAGGTTTTGGTAAAACGGGTGGTATCACTACTGAGTTTACCTTTACAGGCAACTTTACAATAGGATCACCAGGGGCAAACAATGTACTGCTAACTGCACAAGCTCCCAATTTTAAAGCAAGTGTAGAATTAATAGATGGAACCATACAACTGGGTGATTTACTTACCATGTTTTGGACTGGGACCAAGATCAACCTTCAATCGGAAATAACCGTTTTGCAGGTTCAAATTGATCCAAATGCCAAAAACTATACTCTTAATTGCACTGTAGTAACCGACTGGGTTTTCTTTACCATAAGTAATCCAAATTTAAGTTTTACCATGACTGGTTTGGCTTTAGACATCAGCAGCCAGCAAGGTGAGACTACGGGAGAAATAAGCGGGCAATTCCACATAGGTCCAAATACACCGGACAGCGGTGTTGATCTGACCACGTTTGCTAAATACGATGGCGATGCGTGGACCTTTGGCGCCAGTACAGGAACCGATCAGGTTATCTCACTGGGAGACATTGCCGTTACCTTTTTGCAAGCCTTTGGTATGGGTTATGACACCATTCCTAGTTGGGTAAAAGATAATCTGCCAAGTATCAGTAACGTAAACTTTACCGATATTTTGCCGAATGATAAAGCGAAATCATCCACTTACAACGTAAAAGGAGATGTCGCCTGGCATTTACAATACAGTTCTTTTGATTTGAAACTGAGTGCTAATGTTGATATTACTTACACGGATGGCAAAACGTCAGGAACTATTACAGGAATAGCAGATGCCAAACAAATGCTTGGACTGACTTTTATAGTTGGTTATAAATTTGGTACAGCAGATACAGAAGTCTATTTAAAAATACCCGAATTTGCCAGTACCATTACCTATACAAGCGGTACAGAAAATGATATCATCGATATTAAATTTGATAAAATTTCATTGGGCGAAATTGTCAGCACTTTGGTTGGCACCTTCAGCCCGGGCTTCAGTTTGTCTTCACCATGGAGTATATTAAACAGTATCGATCTCTCTGATTTTGAATTTAAATACACCCGATACAAAACTTCGGCAAAAAGCACTATTGAAGCAAGTATACCGATAAAAGTAGACTTAGGCTTCATTAATATAAAAGCCCTTAAAATCACCAAAGACGATTCTATTGGTGGCAGTGGTGTTTACATCTTTATTGATGGTACTTTCTTAGGTCTTCCAATCTTACCTGATTCCCCATTACAAAAAGACGGTAAAGGAAGTGATGCTACCAAAATGCCGGCAGTACCGGGAATGGGTAGTGAGTTTTTTGATTTGAAATTACTCGCTATGGGGCAGCATGTTACGATGTATGATGTACCAAGTCTCGACTCCGTAGACGCGGCTATTACAGCATTGGGAGCAGCATTCACCACCACATCAGACGAAAGTTCGACTGCTATACCGGTACCCGCTGCAAGTACCAAACCGGGTACGTTGATATTTGATCAGAACAGCAACTGGCTTATTGGAGCTGACTTTACGGTGGCTAAATTTTATCGTATCGCCGCGGTTTTTAATGACCCTAACATGTATGGATTGTTAGTTGGAGTGAGTAAAGACGCAGGAGCCTTTAAAAACCTTCAATTTGAAATTCTTTATAAAAAAATAAACGACTCGATCGGAATGTATCAGATTGATTTGCAATTGCCGGATCAATTCAGACATCTCGAATTTGGAGAAGTCTCGATTACACTTCCTATTATTGGAGTAAAAGTATACACCAATGGTAATTTTTATCTGGACTTTGGTTTCCCGGCCAGTATCACCGATTTCTCCCGCTCCTTCTCTGTGCAGGTATTCCCTTTTCTGGGATTCGGTGGATTCTATTTCGGTTATCTGAGCGGAGCTACATCGAACAATGTACCGACTACTACTTGCGGGGTTTTCAATCCTGTTATTGAATTCGGTTTAGGACTTTCTTTAGGAGTTGGTAAAACGGTTGATTCAGGTATAATGAAGGCTGGTCTTTCGCTTACTGCTGTTGGTATTTTTCAGGGTGTATTAGGCTTTTTCAGTGCTAATACTTCTCGGGATACCCATGACGAAACCTATTATAAAATTACGGGAACTTTTGGTCTGACAGGACATATCTATGGTGAGATTAATTTTGCCATTATATCGGCCAGATTAGATATCATGGCCTATGCCTATATCACGATGGTCATTGAAAGTTACAAACCAATACCAATTACTTTTGAAGCAGGTGTTTCTGTAAAACTTACCGTTAAAATTAATTTAGGTTTATTCTCTATTAAAGTATCCTTACACTTTAGCGCTACGATCAGTGCCTCGTTTATCATTGGTAGCGACACCTCGTATAATGCGCCATGGATTAATTGTCCGGTAAAAGGATCAAATGCTATAGCGGCACTAGACATGGGAACCAGAAATGCAAGATTGTTAAGCCTGACCACAACGCCAATAGTACTGAAATGGCAACCAATTCAACCCGCTGCAAAAGTACCTTTGGATTTACTGTTCTTCCCGCAACTTACGGTATCGGGAGAAACAGGAGCTTCAGGACCGCAATATGCTTCTATGCTTTACATCAATACAGATGTTAACAGCAACAGTCTTTCTTCATTAACAGAAGGTGTATTATACTGGGCAATTAATGCTCTAATTGGTAATACAAGTGAAAATACCGGTCTGGATTGGTTAAAAGCACAAGAAATCACAGCAGATCAAATCGCTATCTTGCTTTGCTACTTTAATACAAGACCTAATAATGTAGCGCCATTCAATTATATAAATGCGGCGCATGACGATATACAGACTTTCTTTAGTACGTACTTCCAGTTAAATATCCGTGCAGTTGATGCTACACAAAGCGGAAGTATGGATGCTGCAGTTTTCCCTGTAGTACCGGAGTTAACTCTGAACACAAATCTGAACGGCACTGGTGGTACTCCTGTAAATTTTGCTACCCAAAACATGACCGGTACTCAAAATTACATCAGTGATATAACGGTATTGCTAGCTTCAGCCGGAGTAGATTACCAGTCCGGTATTACGGCAGAATATTACGATTCGACCGATTGCAGTAATGTAACCGATCCGACTTATGAAGAACAGCATAACCTCTCCTTCCCTACCTTTATCTTTACCGATTTTGTAGCGTTATTGGCCAAACAAGCACTTCAGGCTGCCTCAGATTATCTGACCAAACAAGATACTCTTAAAGGCAAAGTAAGTGATGTAGTTACCGCCGCAGTAGCCGACAGTGTACAGGGAATTGGAGGTATGGCATCTCGTTTTATGCTTCATGGTTTGCGCTTACCGCAACCACCGGATGCAGCAAAAGGAATCACACAGCCTTTGTATGTATTAACAGGTCAGCAGATTGCGATTCCGTCTACGTTGAAAGCGGGTGATCAATATTCAGTTTTATTGCAAAATCCTAATGTGGCCTGGATTACTATGGTATCCGGTACTAACAATACGCTTACCATAACGATTAATGACAGCGAGATTCAGCACATACATGATGTAGCTGCGATTACATTGTCGCCTACTCTTTCGTACGGACCAGCTGCACTTATCAACTATAATGATACGCCGCAAACTTTCTCATTGGGAGCTCCGGCGTTATGGCAATATCCGGGAGATTATTACAGTGGCGTAGACAACAAACCTTACTTATGGAAATTACCGTCTAACTTAACCACTATCTTTTCGGATGGAAAAGACTGGCTTTTTGATGTCAAAACGTTGACCACAACCAGTACAGGAACTACCAAAGCAAAAGTCAATAATTACACTTGGGGTACCGTTGTTAATTTTTCATTACAAAAAATTACAGCAGTCGACGGACAAGTAACGCCATTATCAAATAACATGTACAATCTGGTAGGTGCCGATGATGCAGGAACAGTTTATCTACAAGAACTGTTGACTTACCTCAATACACATGGTGATAAAGACGGCAGCAAAACCATACAGCAGATTCAGGTATTGTATCAGCCTGATCCGACAACAGATTCAAACGGTGGTTATATATCGGATGCCAATGGTGGTTTTAAAACTGCTATCGTACAAGCCAACCTTTCAACAGAAACCAATCCGGCAGAAGCCTTTTTCAGTGCTGCTTTTGTTGAAACTCCTGTAAGAGATTACAATACGCTAAACGATGCCGGAGACTTTATTAAACTCTTATGGGAATGCAGTATTGTTCGCAGTGGCGGCTTCTACTTCTATTACAATAACAGTGAAAATAAAGGATTACCTGATACCTTATTTGCTGGTAACGGAGTAGCGAATCTGGCATTGGTAGTTACTTACGACGATCTCATACTAAGTCCGTTTGTGAACAGTGTTGTAATAGGAGATTCTATTGATACTTCTAATACTTCAGTTTATGTACAGTCACCGGATACCGCGCCAGCTACACAACAATATACTACCCGTGTCGCCACTTTATTGCCGGGAACAGTCGGTTATGAAGTGACCCGTAAAAACCCAGGGGATTATGTTCCAACACAACCGGTACCAACAATAGCAGAAGACAAAGTTTATCTGGAAACGCAATTCAATCTGATCGGATTAACAGTTCCGGCCATACCGGCCTACATCAATCCAACCCCTACAGGACCGGTAGATTCGATGGATGATGATGCCATTGCGAATACCAAAAACGGAACCCCTTCACCCAATGTTGATGTTGAAGATTGGAACTACAATGCGGTGGTGCCTTACTACAAATACATCCAACCTGCAGGTACAGATCCACTATATCCGAATCCGTATGCGGGCATAGGTACAACGGTACAAATGGTATTGAACTGGCAGGATATGTTTGGAAATGTGCCGCCTAACGGAACCACTCCGTTAAATGCATCAATGCAATTATTGTATGCCGATGCGATTATAGCGATAAGCCAGTGGCCATCTGTATCGGTATCGTACATTTTCAGTCCTGTAAACAGTAAACCTAACATCAACCTTAATTTTAATTTCAATACCGTTCGTTATGTAGGTGAAGGAGCGCAGAATAACGCTCAGATCGATATGATCACTTATATGAATATCTACTATCAGCTTAGTAGTAATGATATGGCTATTCATTACACTACAACCGTAGAAGATCAGGCCAATGCACAAGGAGTAATTACTTCAACAGATCATGTTATTACAACGACTGATTTATTGACTAATTTTATCAATCCGATTATTGTTTATTTAAAAGCAATCATCGCCGGACAACAGCCGGCTGCAGTGACAACGTATACAATAAATGCCGAAGTAACAACAAGCAACATCATAACGTTACCCGAAATTTCATTGGTTTCTACCAGTATAACGATGAAACGTATTGCTAATTTGGATCCTAATTTTGCAACTGTTGCAGGAGTGGCTTTATCCAATACCGTTATACAGCCTTCATCAGACAATGGTGTAAACAGTATGCTGGCACTTTCTTATTTTGCGGAACAATTTGAAGCCGCTTTTATCAATCAGCCTACTGCAGGCATAGTGCTTAAAGCCGCAACCGGAGCCAATTTAACCAAAGGAAACAGTGATACCACTGCAAATGCTCCTCTTTGGATGGTGCGTTTTGACAGCACAGGTGCCAATGGTCTTAAATTTGGTTTCAATAAAGAACAGGTCTACTATTTTGCTCCTATTCCGTTGGCAACCAGTTTACAGTCCTTCTCCGCTAAAATACAAACGTACCAACAAGGTAAAGCATATCCTGCTGATAGCGGTGTAACCAAAAATTACACGAGTATTGACATGGACAGCTGGGGCTTACAATTCTTACAGGCTGTTGATAAATTCCTAAGTCCGTCTTATTCTGTCCCTGCCTTTTTATTGACTGCAAGTGATGTCTTTGCCGGAGATCCTGATTATTTACAATTAATACTGGATGCCAAACAAAAACTGGCAGAAGCGATTGAAGGTACTATCGACTTTATTATTGAACCAACCGCAGGAAAAGGGCCTTCAAATATTGGCAATGCGCAGGACAAATGGAAACAACAAATCCTGATACAATTAGCAAATGCTTATCGTTATATTGCTTCTGTACAAACAACTGCGAGTATAAATTCAGCCTATTCGGGTAGCGAGTATGCCAATTCAAACAACGTGCCACCGAAGGCTCCATACGTTCCTGCCTTATACGGAAAAATGTTGGGGCTTGATCCTACGACTGCCGGATCTGACACTGTTCTTAAGTCTACTGAGTACTCTTTGTCAACGGCCAAAGTACCGACCGCCAATGGAGACTCTTGGTTGACGTATATGTTTGAAGCCAAAGATGCTGCAGAAAGTCGTAGTTTCGCTTTTGGAGATATGGAGTACAGCGTAAGTCATTTGGAATTTGATATTACCGATATACCGGATTTAGACGATTATCTGGCCTCTTCATGGTTGACATTTATTATTCCGCTTGATGGAGATATCGATCACAAAGACAGTCCACTGGCAGGTATGACCGATGTTGGCGAAACCACAATACCGGTACCATTGCGTGCCTATCCGACGCCACCGTCAATATCTGCGCAGAACTTTGATTATCCTTTGAACGAATCCAACCAACAGGAAGCCATAACGATACAAAACGCTCGTATTTGGGAGTACTATTACACGTATCAAAACCCATCTGCGGCACAGGATACCATAGTAACTGAAATTCAATTTAATGTTACCGATGAAAATCAGAGCTATTATGCCACTGCGAATACACCGAATTTGCCGTTATACCAAGCATTAGCACAGTTTATTGATTCCTATCCGCAAATCAGTGCTGATTTTGATAATTACCTGGCACTTCTTACACCTGCAACTTTAAATGCAACTTCACCTTTGGCAATCAATGCTCGTTATGCTATGCTGGCCTTTATAGATATCGTAAATGAAGTAGCAGAGCAATGGTCACTAACCAATCAGGTCAATCCAAGAAACCAATTCTTGAAGGCAATGGTTGGTACACCTGCACCTGCACCACCATTTACGTTGGCCTATACCATCACCGAAAGTCCTCAGGATGGAACGGATCATCTAATTGTCACTGTTGATTATAATAACCCACAATCTGCTGATGTCGAAATCAATGTCGGAATTAACGGTTATAGTATTGGATTGGTAGACGGCAAGAAAAATGAATTCCTGTATTACAAACTAAACGACTCCGGTGAGAAAGTTTATTTGATGTATGATGACCGAAACAATGATCCTTCAAGAACTGTTTTAATCAATGGTCTTGATATCTTAAGTGCGCAAAATGCCTGGAGCAGTGTCGCCGTAATCAGAAATGAAGAATTATTACAAAATGAAGACGGAACATGGGAAACAACTAATCCGTTGTTTATCTATCAGACTCCGCAAGTGATGTTCTATAATAAACTGATTCCGTTCTTAAATGCCGATAACGCAATAGCTATTAATACCATCGGAACTACTACTTATCCGGTACAGCCAACGCGTACCCTTAGTGTTCAGATGCTGGCGTTGTTCGATTCTTTAACAGAAAATATCAATGCAGCTGTTACGGAATTCACCATAAAAATGCAATGTGATTATACCTATGTCATTCCAACTACAACCTTCTCTGTAGACGTACCGGTTTTACTGGTTACTCCTACTACATTGACTGTTGCGGATCACGGAAAAGCTATCGCCGACATGATCACCGAAGGAATAAACACCTGGATGCTAAACAGTACTCCACAAAGTAATGCCGGAACATTTACGTTCATGTTAACAGCTTATTCAGTAACGGACAGCTATGTTCCAATATTACAGATTCCGTTTACATTGTCTTTAACAGATATTACACCACAGTAGCCTTTTTTTACTATTGTTTTAAAAGCAAAAATCCCAAATATACTTTTGGGATTTTTGCTTTTTATGGAGTACTCAAAAAATGTTGTTCCATAACATAGAATCCCTTTCATGCAATTAATTTTAACACCTGGAAACCTAATCCCACGAACTATAATCATACAAGTATTTTTCATCCTTTTTAACTTCATTAATTTCTCCAATAAAAGTGTTGAATTGCACCTCTTTCGAAGCGTCAAATCACAAATCATTTTCAAAATTCAGATCGCATCATTTCCCGTCTAACAAGCAACAAGCTGACGAATAAGTTCTTAATAATTTTGCTTCATAGCATTTTTAAAATATATTTGCAAATCACATACGTTAATTCAATCTAAATAAATATAAAAATGAATGTTAAAAATTTAATTTTACTTGGATCTTTTTCGGCTTTAATGCTGACAGCCGTTTCTTGCTCAAACGATGACGATAATAAACCGCAAGAACAAGGCATCGCTCCTTACACGGTACCGGCAACCTACACTTTTACAAGAGAAGGTGCTACATCTGTTGATTATTCAGGACAAACAACTCGTTTAGTAATGCTTGATGAATTGGGTAATTATATCAAAAATGCCGGAACTAACGGAACTGTGGCTGACAAAACCTTTTTATCTGATATGTATGCTAACAAGAATGCACGTTTCACCGGAGCAGGATTAAATGCATCCGGAAAACAATTAAAAGACAAAACAGCCGCATCTAAAGATTATTTTGTACTAAACCAAGGAGGTGGTTCAAGTGCCGAGCAGGTTGCTGTACGTGAAGTATTTGAAAATTCATTTGCAGATGCTCAGGCAGGAACACAAGGTACTACCGCAGCCCCGGGTGTTGCAGGAGTTTATCTGGACGGAACGAGCAAAAGAGTATTTGCTGCAAACGGTATGGAGCCACAACAACTTTTATTGAAAGGTTTAATGGGAGCTTGTCTTTTAGATCAGATTCTGAACAACTATTTGAGTACAAACAAATTGGATGAGGCTTCAAATAAAGAAAACAATACTAAAAAAATATTAGAAGCCGGAACTAAGTACACTACAATGGAACATGCATGGGATGAGGCTTACGGATACATTTACGGCACTGACAATCTTACTGTTACGCCTAATGTTTTTAAATACTGGAGCTCTTATATCAATCAGGTAAATGCTGATGCTGATTTCAACAAAACAAAAGCGGCTATTGAGTTGGCTTTCAGAACCGGTAGAGCTGCCATTATCGCCAATGACTATGCCGTTCGTGATGTGCAGATTGCCATTATTAAAACCAACTTATCGATAGTTCCTGCTGTTCGTGCGGTTTACTACCTTCAGGACGGAAAAGCAAAATTAACTGCAGGAGACCAAGGAGCAAAAGCATTACACTCTTTATCTGAAGGTTATGGATTTATCATGAGTTTGCGTTACACAAACAAACCGGGTACAAACAGTCCGTACTTTACTAAAGCTGAAGTGGATACCATGTTAGCTAAATTATTAAGTGGTACAAACGGTTTATGGGATATTGACGGACTATCTCCAAAACTAGATGAGATTTCTACTCAAATTGCAACAAAATTTGGTTTTACTGTAGCGCAAGCTTCAAAAGTAAACTAATTTTACATAAATTTGACTCTCAATAAAATAGCTTTTATATTGAAAATTTACGATTATGAAAAAAATAGTTTTAATTCTAGGTCTTATTGTTGGCATTTATGCCTGTTCTTCAAGTAATGATAATAAGGATACCGGAGGAGAGAGTAACTTCGACAGGACAGCAATGTTGACCAATTGGGCCGACAATATCATCATCCCGAGCTACACCAACTATCAAACAAAAGTAGCCACATTGCAGACCGCAGCTACCGCTTTTAATACCACTCCAAATGATGCAAACCTAAAAATAGTTCGTGCTGCATGGCTAGATGCCTACAAAGCATTTCAGTATACCGCAATTTATAATTTTGGTAAAGCACTTGATATTAATTTTAATGCCATGAGCAATACCTACCCTGCAGATGTCAATGGTATCAATGCCAATATCACAGGAACCTATAACCTTGATTTACTTTCGCAGTACAGCAGACAGGGTTTTCCGGGTTTAGATTATCTGTTGAATGGTCTGGCTAGCGATGATGCTGGTATTCTTGTTTTTTATACCACTAATGCAAATGCAGCCAAGTATAAAACCTACCTAGCTGCGGTTATCACTAAATTAAAACAAAATAGTGATGCCGTTCTTACCGACTGGAAATCCGGATATCGTGAAGCTTACATCAAAAGTAACGGAACTTCAGTAGGATCCTCTGTAGCGGAAACTACCAATAATTTTGTAAAGAATTTTGAGAAAGATGTGAGAACCGGAAAACTGGGTATACCTGCCGGAAAATTCTCCAATGGAACAACTTTCCCTGAAAAAGTAGAAGCTTATTACAAAAATGATGTTTCGAAAGACTTATTGAATATTGGTATAAAAGCATCACAAGATTTTTTCAACGGAAAATATTTTGCATCTGAAACCACAGGCCCATCACTAAAATCGTATTTGGATTTTGTGAATGCCACACGTGATGGAAAAAAACTAAGCGATATCATCAACACACAGTTTGCTACTATTTATACAACCAATCAGGCGCTAAGCAATAGTTTATCTCAACAGGTTATAAATGACAATACAAAAATGCTCACCTCTTATGATGCTTTGCAAAAAAATGTAATCTACACCAAATTAGATATGATGCAGGCATTGAATATTACAATTGATTATGTAGATGGTGATGGAGATTAATTATGACTCATTATATCCAAAACTATATTAATAAAACAACTCAGGCCACAACGCTAGCTTTTTTCAGGCTAGCGTTTGGTTTAATGATGCTTCTTAGTTTGCTCCGGTTTATGAGTTATGGCTGGGTCGAAAAATTTTATATCGAACCTCTTTTTCACTTCACTTATTACGGATTTGAGTGGATAAAACCTTTCGGAACATTAACTTACCTTCTTTTTATCAGTGCTCTAATCTCTGCTGTCTTTGTGGCTGTGGGCTTTTTGTACCGCTTCTCAGCGATCGTTTTCTTTCTAAGCTTTACCTATATCGAATTGATGGATAAGACCACATATCTTAATCATTACTATTTTATTTCGGTCATTAGCTTCGTTTTGATTTTTTTGCCGGCAAATGCAACTTTTTCACTAGATGCTTTTAGGAATCCTAAGTTGGCTTTTGAGAAAATTCCACGTTGGAACACTGATATTTTAAAGCTGTTATTGGCCATAGTTTATTTCTATGCGGGTTTAGCCAAACTCAATTCAGATTGGCTCTTTCAGGCTATGCCGTTAAAAATTTGGCTGCCAACCAATCATAATTTGCCTCTGATTGGCGGTTTTTTAAATCAGAATTGGGTGCATTTTACTTTTAGCTGGACCGGGATGTTATACGATCTCACCATTCCGTTTTTATTATTGTACAAACGCACACGCCTTTTCGCTTTTGTTTTGGTTGTTGTCTTTCATATTTTAACCAAAATTTTGTTTCCAATTGGTGTATTTCCTTATGTAATGATCATCTGTTCCCTCCTCTTTTTTGAAAATAGTTTTCACAAAAGAGTTCTGGTTTTTATAAGTCGATTTTTCAAACTAGATTATGCTATTTTTGACAATGGCAAAGAAAAAAAACCGACATTCTCTATTCTCTATAAAACAAAACTGGCATTACTCACAATCTTTCTGGTTTTTCAATTGACATTCCCTTTCCGTTATCTTTTTTATCCCGGAGAACTATTCTGGACTGAGGAAGGATTTCGCTTCTCCTGGCGCGTCATGCTAATGGAAAAAGCCGGTTATACACAGTTTACCGTAACCGACAGTATTACAAAAAAGACAATCCAAATAAATAACCGTCATTTCTTGACGACTTTTCAGGAAAAACAAATGGCATTCCAACCCGACTTTATACTCGAGTATGCCCATTTTCTACATGATTATTATCAAAAACAAGGTATTGTCAATCCCGAAGTCAGAGTGGACAGTTATGTTGCTCTCAACGGAAGATTAAGCAAACAATACATTGATCCCAATATCGATCTCGCAAAAGAATATGAATCATTCCATCGTAAAACATGGATCTTACCTTTCAACGATGAAATTAAAGGACTTTAACCTTATTGTAGTACTGCTTTTTACGATTAATGGTTTTGCACAAACGCAAATAGCAGGAACAGTAACAGATCAAAATGGTGAGAAATTACCTTATGTCGAAGTATTTACAACTGTTGGCACACAAAAAGTATATACCGACAAGCAAGGGCATTTTTCCCTGACAGTTCCAAATCCCGGAGATTACACGCTTTTATTTTACAAGGAAAACTATGCTGCTTTGGACGAACCTTTTACCGCACCAACTACGACAGTTAAAATTGTACTTCATAAAATGACCAATCTTTCAGAAGTAGTCATACAAAAAGAAAGAGATAAAGTTTTTGCCCTACGCAAACTAAAAGACGTTGAAGGGACAGCCATCTACGCCGGAAAAAAAACAGAAGTAATTTCTTTGGATAAAATAACCGCAAACAAAGCGGCCAACAACCCTCGTCAGATCTATGCACAGGTTGTAGGTCTTACGATTAATGAAAGCTCAGATGGAGGTCTGCAATTAAGTATTGGGGGCCGTGGATTAAATCCCAACAGAACGGCGAATTTTAATACCCGCCAGAACGATTACGACATTAGCGCGGATGTACTGGGGTATCCGGAGAGTTATTATGCAACTCCTACCGAAGCACTGGAAGAAATTCAGATTGTGCGTGGTGCCGCCTCTTTACAATACGGAACTCAATTTGGAGGACTCGTGAATTTTGTAATAAAAAGTCCAACTAAAAAGCCATTCGAATTTGTGACCCGAAACACTATTGGTTCTTATGGTTTGTTTACTAATTTTACAAGTCTAAGCGGAACAAATGGAAAATTCAGCTATTACAGTTTTTACAACTACAAACAAGGCGATGGTTTTAGACCGAACTCCGGATTTGACAGTAAAAACTTCTTTGCTAATTTAAACTATCAGTTTACTGAAAATACTTCCTTACATTTTGACTACACCTATTTTACTTACCTAGCACAGCAGGCAGGCGGATTAACAGATAAAATGTTTAATGAAGACCCTACGCAAAGTAACAGAGCCCGAAATTGGTTTGGTGTCAACTGGAACTTATTTGCTTTGCGCTTCAAACATCATTTTAACCATGATGCCGACTTCTCTATACAGCTATTTGGTCTGGATGCCAGTAGAAAAACGGTAGGATTCCGCCCAAACCGCATTTCAACGAATGATAAGGAAGGAACGGTCCGAGATTTAATTAAAGGAGATTTTGTGAATTGGGGTACAGAAGTCAGATATCTTCAAAAATATCAAATAAAAGGAAATACAAGTACTTTTTTAATTGGAGCCAAATACTATCAATCTAATAATACCGGAATTCAAGGTCCGGGCAGCTCAGGTAACGACGCCAATTTTAATCTGGCAACAGATGAATTTCCACTTTATCCAAACCAATCCGATTATCGTTTTCCGAATCTAAACTATTCCTTATTCGGAGAAAATATCTTTAGAATTTCACCAAGTTTTTCTATTACACCAGGCTTTAGAATTGAAAAAATAAAAACAAAAGCGATCGGTTCCTTCCGAAGAATAAATCTTGATCTTGCCGGAAATGTTCTTTTAGATGAGACCAAGTACGAAGACAATGTAAAAGACAGGAATTTTGTTTTGTTTGGTGTTGGCTTGAGTTACAAACCACAAAACGGTATTGAATTCTATGGTAATATATCACAGAACTATCGTTCAATTACTTTTAATGATATTAGAACTGTTAATGCAGGTCAATACATATCTCCTGATATTTCGGACGAAAAAGGATTTACTTCAGATATTGGTATTCGTGGTAAGTATAAAAACATACTTAATTTTGACTCTAGTATTTATGGTTTGTATTATAATGATAAAATTGGGGAATATCCTGCCGAAATAGGTGGTGCGTATGTGCGCGTCCGTGACAATATTGGAACTGCCTTTACCTATGGTTTTGAAACTATGGCTGATTGGAATTTAACCAATACCTTCCTAAACGAAAATCCAGATTGGTCGTGGAATCTTTTTGCCAATGTAGCCGTAACAAATTCGAAATATCTAAAATCGGAAGTACCTGGGGTTGAAGGTAATTCGGTAGAATTTGTGCCGCTTTTTAATATTAAAAGTGGAAGCGGGATTGGATATAAAAACTTCATGTCCAGTATCCAAATCACTTATGTTACTTCGCAATATACAGATGCGGAAAATTTAAAAACGGGAGAGAATAATATCGGTGATGGTATTACGGGTCAGATACCTGCTTATTTCGTTGCAGATTTCTCCAGTTCTTATAAATGGAGAAACTGGAAATTGGAAGCGGGAATTACGAATTTTACGGACAGTAAATATTTTACACGTCGTGCTACAGGTTATCCCGGCCCCGGAATTATCCCTTCTGACACAAGAACGTTTTATACTACTTTAGAATTTAAATTTTAAACCGTTGGCGCGCTTATTTTTAACACATAGAGACATAGTTCACAAAGCTTAACAAAAAGCGTTACGCTTAAAACAAATCATAAATCTATGTTTCTATGTGTTAAAGAAAATTTTACAACCAATTGGCGCGCTTATTTCTAACACATAGAGACATAGTTCACAAAGCTTAAAAAGGCGTTACACTTAAAATAAATCACATAAGCTATGTGTAAAATTATGATTCTCTTTAAACATGTCAAATTGCAAATCAAAATCTATGTTTCTATGTGTTAAAGAAAAATCATAACCTATTAGCGTAATATTTTTGACACATAGAAACATAGCATCCAAAACTTCTCAATAGAATCGGTAACTAAAAAAAACATCCGCAGAATCAATTGATCTTGCGGATGTTTTTTTATAATGAATTAATAAAGGCCAACAGATTTTCTCTTTCTGAAGCACTTAATTTCTTGTACTTCTCTTTGGCCTTCTGCCCTTCTCCACCGTGCCATAAAATAGCTTCTTCTACATTTCTGGCTCTTCCGTCATGCAGTAAATTGGTATGACCGTTTACAATTTTAATTAATCCAATTCCCCATAAAGCAGGAGTCTTCCATTCGGATCCCGATGCTTTAAAATCGGTTGCATTATCTGCTAAACCAGCTCCCATATCGTGCAATAAAAGATCGGTATAAGGACGAATCGTCTGATTGCGTAAAATGGTTATAGGATGCGTGGTACCGGTTTGAATTTTTGGAATATGACAACTTGTACACCCAATAGTTTCAAAAGTTTTCTTGCCTTTTAATACGTTTTGATCGGTATAATTCCTTCTTGCCGGAACCGCCAAAGTACTGGAATACATTGCCATTCGGTCTAAATTAGTTTCTGTAATTTCAGGCATTCCACCGTTTGGAATTGTTGTCAAATCTACTCCTTTTGGTCCACTTTCGTACGGAAATAAACTCGATGTAATCCCCATGTCACCCGATAAAGCAGCAGCTACCTGTTGTTTTACATTGGGCTGATTGGCTTTCCATCCAAATCGTCCTAATTTGCTTGAATTGCTAGCGAAATCATATACATAATTGGGTTTTCCGGAAATACCATCACCGTTCGTATCATTTTCATCGGCAAAACCTAAAATTGTACTTTCAGAAATCGCTTCAAGCAATCCTAAACCAATTATTTGATTGGCAATTCTGGGTGAAATTTGAACAGTAGCTAATGGACCATATCCTAAATTAGTAATGGTGTAAATCGGCTTTTGCAACGTCACTACAGTCCCATCGTCTAAAGTCTCTTTTATGGACTGATAGCTAATGGTAAACTGACCTTCTGCTGTTTGACCTAAAATAGCGTGGTCCTGCAATTGCGAACCGTAAACGGGGTCAGGAAAACCAATTCCGTTAGCGTCTTGCCCTGCCACTGAAATGCGGAAAAGCAATCCGGCTCTGTCTTCCCCATCAAACAAGGGAGGTCTGCCGCGTCCATCTTTAAAATGGCAACTTGAACAGGAATGGGCATTAAAAAAGGGGCCTAAACCGTCACGAGCGGTAGTAGAAGAAGGTGCTGTAACCCAGCTTTGTCTGAAAAATGAATTTCCGACACCAAAATCTGTTTGTTGGTCAAAAGTAAGTGTGGGCATGAAAAAACCAAAGGCCTCCTCACTGGTATTAAAAACGGTTGCTTCACCACCAGAAAACTGCTCACCATCTTCAGCCGTTAAAGGAATATAACTTTCTTCATTATTGTTATCATTATCACTACAACTAAAAAGTGTAATACAAACAATAACAAACCAATACGCTTTAAAATTCTTCATCTTTATTTACAGAAAAAGTGTTCTGCAAAGGAACACTTTTTGTTTTAATTAATCATTAAAATTGATTATCCGTTAACGATAATACCAATTTTTACAGCACCGGCCAATAAATTAGCTCCTAAATTTTGCAATTGTTGCGCAGCAGATTTTACTTTTGCACCTTCTACAGACGTCGGTCCTCCCGAGATCGCTAAATCAAACGGAATCAAAATAGCACCCACTTTTGTAGTTGATGCAGCTATTGCCGTTGCAGTATCATCGTAAACTTTACTATCAGCTTGTTTGACTAAATCTTCTAAAGACGGACCATCAATAGCTCCATATTTACCTTGATATACATTGATAACGCCTTGCATGTTCAGAACAATATCTCGGTGTGTATTATCGCTAAAACAAGAATGTTCGTCTTCTTGATTTGCATTTTCTACAGCAGTAATCATACGTTCCACAGGTAATTCAGTAAGAACTAAAGTTGTAATTCCCAGGTAAATATTTTTTATAGCTGTATCTTCCGATAAAGCCAAAAACTTAACTCTGTATACACCTCCTACTTTCCACTGTTGTACTAAATAATCCAGATTATCAGTTAGCAAATCAGCACAAAATTTCAAATAATCAGCTCTACGACCTTGGTTAGCAGCTGTTCCTCCAGCACCCGTTACATAATCTGTATAAGGTCTTTGTCCTGGCAAATTGGCTGATGGTAGTGTTAAATCTTGTCCCCATAATAAGAACTCGATAGCATGATATCCAACACTTACATTTAATTCGTCTTCATCTAAAGCATTTTCATCAGCTAAAACTTTTTTCGATAAAACCGGGAAATCAGTTGTATTATTAATGATTCCTGAAGCTGGAGTTCCGTCTACATAATCAATAAAGTTTTCATCTAAAGGCCATGAGTTCAAAAGTCCTTCCGGTCCATTATCATCATCAATTGGTCCGTTTGCAAAACGAAATGCTTCTGTAGTCCCGTAACTCTCTCTTGAAGTTTTCCATGCTGTTTTTGCAGCTGTAAAATTGGCAGCTGTCGGAGTGGTTGTAAAAGTAGTAATCGCTGTTTCTAAAAGTACCGCATCATCATATGCTTTTTTATAATTGGCATATACGATATCTGCGTAATTTGCAATCACCTGCTTTTTTGTAACGGCAGTTGGAGTATTAGTATCGTTATTCTCCTTTTTATCATCATTGCTACAGGCAAAAAAAGTTAATCCGGCCAATAAACCAAGAGCAACTTTAGGGTATACATTTTTCATTTGTTTTTATTTAGAATAGTTAAAGTTAAACAAATGTAAAAATAATTTTTAATATAAGCGAGTGGTCAACACTTTCTTAAAACAGCTTATTATCAAACTTTTACAAAAAAGCAACACGATCCGGAAGCTAAACTTCTAATCTTGTTCTAATTATCTTCTAATGTTATTTTAATGTTGCTCTGATAAATCTTTAAAAAATCTTCGTAAGTATAAATCGTACAATCCTTTAAGATTCCATAAAATCGATATACTCTGCTTTAAACATACCGTCAAAAAAAGCAGTCAGATGTTCTGCTTTCCCATGTAACATCCAGGTTAAATGTATTTTTTCGCCATCCCGAACCTGACGTACCAGTTTGTATTTAATTTTAAGCGCTTTCATTTCTGATTCACAAAGCGCAAGAGCATTCGATTCTCTATTACTGCGAATATAAAAGCTACGCGATTGATTAAGGCGATCTATTCGTTTTTGTAAAGAAGGCAATACGGCCAGTATAAATAAAATAGACAAACTCGCACAAGCCGAAGCAAAATAGTAGCCTGCTCCTATTCCCATTCCCACAGCAGCTACAGTCCAAATGGTGGCTGCGGTAGTGATTCCGCTAATGCGATTATTTCCGCGAAAGATCACTCCCGCTCCTAAAAACCCAATACCGGTCACGATATTTGATGCGATGCGATCGGGGTTTCCTGAACCTCCAATAGCAATTGACATGATGGTGAAAAAACAGGCTCCAAACGAAATCATAATCGTTGTGCGAAATCCAGCCACTTTACCATGATACTCCCGTTCAGCGCCTACAAGTCCACCCCATAAGAGTGCCAAAAAAAACCGAATTAAAATCTCAATATCAAAAATCATTTTTTATCTTTTAGTGGTAAATAATTAAAAAATGCATTTCACATAGGGTACAACCAAGATCGATCCTAATTGTTAATCATCGGGTCCAAATCGGCATCTTTATTACGTAAATCCAGACCGCCTTCGTAAACTGATTTCAGGTTACACAAGTAAAAATGCCAACCGTTTGAACAGCCTAATCTGACAAATTTCTTAGAAGAATCGTCCGTTGGAATGTTATGTTGTTTTAATTCGACAATGGTATAGCCGTTAAATTCACTCAAATTAACATCTACCAAACACGTTCCTTCAAAAGTAAATTGCAATTGGTCTTTTCCATTAACTGATTTTAGGGTTCCTTTCATATTATCATCATAAAGATACCACAACCATTCGTAACCGTTTCCTTGAGAAGCATTGTTGTTTTTATCTATTGTTTCATCAGCTGCATTAAAAAAATCAGCTTCTTTGAGAAACCATTTTTCCAATTCACCGGACTTGGTCCAGGCATTATAAATCGTAGCGAGATCTGCCTTGATTGCAATTTTTTTTGTAAAGGATGTCCAATCAAAATTTTCCATATCTAAAAATAGTTTTAGTTTAGTTAATATTTTTTTTTCGCTTTTATAAAACAATACTTAAAACTCCATGTATAAAAATCTTAACACTACTAAGATTTAAAACTTATATGTGCATATATCAAATAGTTGTCTTACAAAATATAAATTAAAAATAAAGTTTTTTATTGAAATACAGGCATGGTGTAATTTGAAAAATCTAAATCTTTTTGCCACCCATTTCACGAATTGGCACTAATTATTTTTTGCCACAGATTTGCTTCGCCAGTTCGCTATTGCTCGAGTCACAGATTAAAAGATTTTTTTTACTGTTTGCTGATTTATTGACAGAACAGGTGAACATCAAGAATTATCAAAAAAAATCTCACGTAGATTTTAGTCGAATAGCATAAAAAATCTGCAGAATCTGCGTGAAAAAGTATCTCAACTAGATGACATTGTCTTTTAGCTTGAGGGATATAGTTAAGATCAAACATTAAGTCACTGTATACAAATTATACCGTGCTTCTTTCGGCTAAAGCCAACTACATACCTATAAATCGTTTACCTCCAGCTAAAGCAGGAGGCAATTCAAATGGTAACAGATTCAAGTAAAAATAATTAACTACAACTTCAGTTAATCATACTATTCGATTTCAATCCGGATGATAGGATTGATTAGAGTCAAATCCATTTAATCTGTGAAATCTGTGGCGAAACAAAAAAATGGCCAAAGATATTCACTAATTCTCAAATGCAATCTGAGAATTGTTTAGAAACAAAAAACCATTTCAAAATAAAATCTTGAAATGGTTTTTGCTATAAAAACGATGTGTTTCTTAGTTCACACGTTTTACAGAAAGTTTGTCTAAGCAGAAATAAGCTGCTGTATTCATTCCGTACACTAAATCAGAGTCAGTTGAAGCCATTTGGAAAACAAGGTATTTAACATTCCCTAAACTTTGAAGATCTGATGTGCTTACATTGATCCAACCTGTTGGCATTACTAAAGATCCTCCAGTATAATCAGCTAATGAGCGTACGATAGGGCTTGTCACCACTCCGCTTGCATTAACTCCATAAATTAACAATTCAAAATGATCTCCTGATGCAAAAGCCCTTGCGAAACCATCTCCGTACAGACAACCGTAGTAAGGCCATGGGTGCATGTTTACTTTTAGTCCTTTCACCTGGTATGATGCTGTGTTACCAATTTTAATCCAGTTAGAGAAATTAGCTTCGCTAAAAGTAGTACCTGCCGGATTTTTAGGATCTGTATAACTAGACCAATACGCTAAAATGAATGGATCTCCTGTTGTTCCCGGAGTTCCTGCAGCAATTGTACCAGCAGTTCCTGAACCACTTCCTGCCATAGTTCCCCATTGATTCGCTACCCATCCGTTAGATCCGCCTGAACCTGCACCTGATCCGAAATTGGTAATATTATTTACGTTTGACACGATAAATCCATCCCAGTAATTATATCCTGATGATACGGCAGTGTGAGCAAATGTAAAGATGTCTACAGTAAGTTTGGTGTTAGACACATACGTATTTTCCCAGTATTTACCACCGCTAGTTGTTGTACCGTTGGTTAATAAGGCACTTGTAAGATTAAGAGTGGTTGTGGTTCCTATTGCAGGATCTGTAACCGCTTTCTTTCCTGTTACACTTGTATTGTATTTTACAGCGCTTGAGCTGTCATTCATTAAGGTATCGTCTTCATTGTTACAAGACGAAAGCCCTAATAGCAATCCTACGGTCAAAAAATAAACTACTTTTTTCATTATTTATAAAAATTAAGGTTAATATTCATGGTTAATTGTATTGAAATCTTTTTCTTTAAAAATAGGGGGCTCTTTAAATTATTTGCCCGTAGTAAAATTCAAATCTTCCACTTCCTTAAAGAAATTAGTCAGTAAATCTGAAGCTCCGATTTCTATTAATGTCGGCACATACACTTTTACAAAATCGACTCCCGGTAAATGCACTTTGTTTCCGTTGCTGTCAACAGCCCAGCTAATATCAATTGAAGGGTTTTTAATTCCGCCGTACCCCCACTCAAAAGTGCCTACATTAAATGCTTTTCCTGAACCGTCACTTACATCTTTTACAGGCAAAGACACTTTTGTACCTTTTACCGTATAAGAATCTCCCACCCATTGCGGATAGTAATTGTTATACTCTCCTCTTGCTGTTTTTGTGATAAAGCCATTGATGCTCTTATTGTCACTCCATTTAAGATACTCTTTGTCAAATTGCCAGTCTAAAGCCCCTGCTACAGGTACTTTATCCGGATTTGGTCTGTGGTAAGTCACTTCATAATTCTTAACTGTTGAAGATTTGCGGTATTCACTTCCTGCAATTTCATACCATTCATTATCGTCAGCGAGTCCATTTTTATTAGCATCGTAGGCAACGTATACACTAACAGGAGTAAATTTTACAGTTGAACTGCTGTTCATTTTAATTGTAAAATCACGTTTTCCGTAGGTATTAATTACCGTATGGTCAAAACCAACACTAATAGAACCACCAAAAGTACCCAGGGGGATCATGCTTTCTTCCATAAGTTCTTCGCGAACTCTTTCTAAAACTTCTGCCTTTGTTGCAAATTCATAATTATCCATGCCATAGTGCGGAGAAGGCAAATAATCCAGAAGCGTTAATGCTTTTGAATTGTAAGTTTTACCCGTTTCCGAAACCGTAACTTTAGTCGAAGCTTGTTTGACTACTTTATCTACCGTTACTGTGAAATCTACAGTGTAGTTGTTTGCTAAAGGAGCTATAAAATGTAAAATTTTCGCATCACCGATAACCGAATCTTTAGTTGCTCCGGCTTTATCAGTTACTTTTAAAGTCCATTTGTATTGCGGAGTAAGTCCATTACCGTTTTCGATTACAACTTCGGGATTTACCTCTACTGCTTTGTATCTTTCTACGGTGTAATCTGCTTTTAAGCTTAATTTGATGGTGGGAACCACAGCTGGTTTTGGATCAACGCTCACAGGATCCTCTTTTGGGTCGTCGGAACTACAGCCGCAAAAAGCACTGAAAGCCAACACATACAAACTATATTTTATATATTTTTTCATATCCTTATTCTTTTTCTTTTACTCTTTTTAGGTTGTATTTTTTTAACAAATGAAGATCTCCTGCTCCAGAAAATTTAGTAGCCATAGAAGACTGTTGAATGCATAATCCCATTGGTTCACTTACACAGTTCACTACTTTTATAAAATCTATACCAGGAAGATTTACTTTATTTCCTTTTTTATCAACTGCCCAGTCAATGTCTATATCCGGGTTTATTGCATTCGCATAACCCCACTCAGGAGCTGTGAAATTCCATAAAGTAGTCTGTGTAGGACGTACCGGTTTGAAATCAACATTCAATCTAATTCCTTCAAAAACAGTCGTTCCTTCGGCAATCCAGCTTGGGTAGTATTCTTTTTTAGTTTTGGCTCTTGGCAGGTAATACGATTCGTTCTGATTGTTCTCACAAAATAAATGTTCACGATCAGAAAAAGGATCATTGGGACCACTTACAACTACAGGTTTGCCTGCTGCCGGTCTATGGTAAGTAATTTTAAAATTCTTGATGGTAGTTTCCTTAGTGTGACTGCTTCCTGCGATTTCAAACCATTCGTCTTCGTCCGGTTTTCCATTTTTGTTTTTATCATAAGCGATATAAATAAGTCCGGGTGCTGGTGGATTTCCTTTATCGGTTAAAACACCTCCGTAAACTCTAAAATCTTTTTGTCCCGGAACATTTACAACTGTATGGTCAAATCCAACTGTAATCGATCCTCCAAATCCACCTAAATCAATCGGATAACCAACACTGGTTTCGTTTATCCTTCCCAAGGCAATTTTCATTACGTCAGCTTTAGTCAATCCGGTCGTATACAAATCATTGGCAAACATGCCCGGTGCAGGATTAAAATCATAAATAGCAGTTATATAAGGATTGTAATTTTTAACTTCATTGGTTACGTTTACAATCGTTTTTTTACTTGCTTTTTTATCTGCTTCTTTTACGTTTAGAGTAAATTCATATGCCCCAGCGTATATGGCAATAAATCTTAAGTCTTTTGTATTTCCAACGATAGAATCTGTCTTTTGATTGACTGGATTTTTTGTCATTACCCATTCATAAGTCGGAGCACTGCCTTTAGCGGAAGCTGTAATATCTAAAACATTAAACGCGGCTACTTCATACTTATCCTGAAGTGTAATTGCTATTGGGTTTGCAATGTCTGCTTCAGCTTTGTCATTATCGTTACTGCATCCTATGCACAAGAAGGCAAAGGCAAGCAACAATAAATGGCTAACATTTTTTTTCATAATTTCTGATATAATAATTTTGGTTTATATTCTTTGTTTAAGGTCTGGTTGCGATATTTTCACCTAAAAGATGCAAATCTGTGGCGCCCATTATTTCTGTCGAAGTTTCACCCAACCATCCGGCTTGCTGGTTAAGACCGTTGTAAACTTTTACAAAATCAATCCCCGGAAGATGAAGTTTCTTTCCGTCTTTATCGATCGCCCAGTCAATATCAATTCCGGAATCATTGTCATTGTTTGGAGCATTATCTGCATAGCCATATAAAAAGGCGTATTGCACGAAGTAACTTCCTTTACCACTTTCGTCAACGGCATTATCCGGTAATCTCGTACCTTTAAAAGTCATGGACTCCTGATTTCTAAGCCATTTTGGCCAGTAATCTAAAGAATGATTGTAGGCATTGTTTTGTACTAGATACCCGCTTTTTCCCTGATTGTCTTTCCAGTAGATGTATTCCATATCTACAAATCCTACACTTCCTGTTGTACCACCCGGAACTGGTATTTTGTTTGGATCGGGTCTGAAATAGGTGATTTCGTAATTGTGAATTGCTTTCTCCAATTTATGACCTGCTCCTTCTATTTCGTACCATTCGTCGTCAGGAAGACCGTTTTTATTTTTATCATAAGAAACCATTATTACACCTGCTTCACTGCTTCCTCCGCGCATAGTAGCGTCTGGTTTTGGATTCGCTTCTGCCCAAAATGCATTTCCTAATACTCTAAAATCACGTTTGCCTTTTATGTTCACAATAGTATGATCAAAACCGAAAACAATGTAACCTCCAAAGGCACCCAGCGAAAGCAGGTCTCCATTTTTCTTAGCCAGATAACTATTGGCTCTACTCAGGATTTTTTCAAAAGGTTCTCCGTCATTGGCGGCTGGTAAATCATTTATGAACTGTCCCGGAGCGGGTTTGAAATCAAATACTTTGGCGATATACGTTTTAAGTTCTTTGGTTTCTTTACTTACATTTACTTTCACTTTTTGGGTCTGTACATTCCCTTTATCGTTTATAGTTACTGTTAGTTCGTAAGTACCCGTTTCTGTTGCTGCGAATAAGGCTTCTTTTTCAGTTGTGTTAGCTAAAGAATAATTTTCTGATGGTGCTGTGGTTACACTCCAACTATAAGTGGCTTCTGTGCTTACGATCCCTTTAGAAATTACCGTTACTATTGCAGCCCTTTGTACGCTATACCCGGAATCATCTTGTCCTGTATTCCCGTTCTCTTTACTTTCGTCACCACCGGAACAATTTACCAGCAACAATACTGTCGGCAAAAGCAACACCAATCGGAACTGTTTTAAAGCTATTTTTAACATAATTTGGTTGTTTTAGTTTTTTAATATAAAAGCAATATGCGCGGGAATATTTCCTGCTGTTGTTTTCCATTTTAATTTGCCTTCAGGCGTGAAACAATAGATGTAGCCTGTCACCACATAATTCTGAGCGTCTGAAATGTATATTTCTTTGGTTTCCGGATTTACCTGAAGTCCATACGGAATCATAATCTGTTTCTCTGTTCCGTCTGTGATGATCTGATTGCTGATTATCTTTTTAGTTCTCGTGTCTAATATGCCATAACTTATCTTATTACTATTGGTGAGATAACTCCATGAAACCCCATAGAAATAGAGTAAATCGTCAACGATACACATTCCGGAAACCGGAAAATCCAACTGCATTTTTTTCTCATCAGTTTTGGTGTCGATAACAAAAAGGTTTGAAGGTGTATCATAATAGTCACCGCGGGAACTCACATAAATATCACCACGCCTGTCTATTTGCATACTAAAGAGATTTATACCCACGTCTATTTTTTTGATCTCAGTAAAGGTTTCCAGATCAATTACAGATACAGTTCTGTCGTAATTAGGTACACGGTAACCTCCGGAATTCGCTACATACAATTTGCCATTGTGTACGACCATTTGTTCCGGTTGATAACCTACTTTTACTTTTCTTTTTATTTCTAATGTCGTAGTGTCGATCTCGGCTACAAAGCCAATTTCGGCATTGGGATCAATAGCCACGGGGCCTGAGTAGGAACTTACATAAGCCTTATTTTTGTAGAAAGCCATATAACGACAATTGGGTACATCTATTTTTTTGATGCGTTTTGCTGTCCACTTGTCTATTACTTCTATTTTGTTCGAGCAGTTTATCACGGCGTAAACCTTGTTGCCGTATATTTTTATATCATTACCTACGTCTCCTAACTCTTTTACAACTGTCGGATTACGTTCAGAATAAATATCGGTTGTATAGTTTCCGGTCCTGTAATTAAAGATGTCTATACTGGCCCTGTTCATACCCATATTACCCTCATTAAGGAGGTAAAAACCTTCTATTTTGCCATCATTTCTTGGTGCGGCAACATTTTTGTCTGAGGATAGAAAAATGGTTTCGTCTTCTCTGCAGGAAGTAAAAGCAAGAGCGATAAATAAACTTAGCAGTATTTTTGAAAGGTTCTTTTTCATAGCGCAATACTTATTATAAATTTAAACGTACGACCCGGCATAGGGTAATTGTAGATCACCTCATAGTGTTGATTGAATGCATTGTTAACTTCTACAGTTCCTTTAATTTTATAATTTTTAACTGCGAAAGCTTTCTGTACCGAAAAATCGTGGGTGTACCAAGGCTGTACTTCATTAACCTTTATGTTGTTTACGTTTCCATTAAAACGTTTCCCTACATAGATATAACTGTAGTTGAAGTTCCATGATTCGTAGTTGGCGTTTAGTATTCCGGATCCGCTGTGCCAAGGCGTATAGGGGATTTGGTCTCCGTAAGATGAAATTTCTAAGCCTGCGAATTTTGTATAATCTCTGCTTTCAGAATAGGTATAAGTCAGATTGGCGACTAAGTTTAATTTGTTAAAATGAGTTCCCATATTCAGAACAGATTCTATTCCTTTTCCTTTAACTTGTCCGATATTGGTCATCATCCAGCGGAATAAATTTCCGGTTGGTGCTGCTACAATCTTATCTTTGGTATTGGTATAATAACCGTCAACCTGAATCGAAAAGGCATCAAAAAAACCTTTCCCTACAGGCAAATTGTAGGTAAAACCAAGGTCGTACTGGTTCATGTATTCCGGTCTCAAAGTACTGGAGCCAACCATGGTATAATACAAATCATTAAAAGTGGGCATTCTGAAAATACGCTTTGCAAACGCTCTTAGATTAAAATCATGTCCTTTAAATGGAGTGTAACCCAAAAACAGCGCGGGTGTTACTTCTGTTTTATCCGGAGCTTTTGCATTGTAACGCACCTCTTCTTGTACATGCGTGCCTACAAGACTTCCCAAGACTTTAAGTCCTCCAAGTCGGTAGGAACTGGCAAGAGAAACTAAAGCCGTATAACGTTGTGGATAAGAAAATAAGGTTTGGATTCCTTTTCTTGTTGCATTTAATCGGTTGTATTGCAAATCTGTAGACAACGAAACATCCCACGTTGGCGTTATGCTGTACATATTAACAGCAGAAAAATAGATTTCCTGTTGGTAGTAACTATCGTCAGATTGAGCGCCTTCGGTTACTGTTTCTCCTAAAATTCGGGTCGTATCTCGGGCAACATAATGTGTATAATCGTAGGCGTATTTTGCCCTGGCCTGAAATTTATACTTCTCGTTAACTTCTTTCACTAAAAAAGCCTGAGCGAAAAAATTCTTATCGTATTGTCTGAAACCGTCTTTAAACTTATTCGCCACAATAGCTCCCGGTGCTCCCCTATCTGAATCATAATAATACACCTTAGCATCCCAGGAACCTTTATTTATTTTTCCGTAAAGCCCTGATTCTACTCTTAAAGCTTCAATATCACTGTTCATTCGGGTCGCTGTAGTGTCATAAGCCAAAGAACCATCCTGATTGTTTCTGGTGTATCTGTATTTGTACTGCCCATTAGACTTGATGTATTCCGAACTTACACTCATGCTTACTTTATCGCTCAACTTCTGTTCCCATCGGAATGAAGGATTGATATAGTTGATAGACATCGTTTTGTAACGTACTAAAAGATTCGTTTTTTTGGTACCTTCAAAAACAGGTCGTTTCGTTCTTAAGTAAATCGTAGAAGCCGCAGCAAAGTCTTTGGCAGATTGAAATATTTCGCTTTTTTGTCCATTGTACATGGTTAAGGATTCCATATCGTCTAAGGAATATTTCCCTAAATCTGTCACTCCGTTTTGCGCATTGCCCAGTTGAATTCCGTCATAAAAAACACCTACATGATGGGTTCCCATATTACGGACATCAACCGTTTTAAGGCCACCAAGTCCGCCATAGTCTTTGATTTGGGTTCCTGCAAAATATCGTAATGCGTCGGCAACGCTATGGCTGGCCAGGTTTTCGAGTAATTTTCCTGAAAGCGTTTGTACGGGAATTACCTCCTGAAAAGGTTTTGATTTTAGGACGACCTCTTTTAAAACCCGTAAACTATCCTTTTTTACCTGAGCTTGAGGTAAAAACGGGATCAATACAAT
This sequence comes from Flavobacterium sp. ABG, assembly GCF_001027725.1. NCBI lineage: Bacteria > Pseudomonadati > Bacteroidota > Flavobacteriia > Flavobacteriales > Flavobacteriaceae > Flavobacterium > Flavobacterium sp. ABG. The sequence goes on along the minus strand of NZ_LEKS01000012.1, from coordinate 92,785 downwards.
AAAAAAGAATACAAGCGTTTTTGTGGTATTATGCATCACTGATTTTATTAAATAAACTTTCAGAGATGTAAATAACAAGAAGCAATAAGACACATTCCGACTATAAAAATAGCAGGGAATATTCTTGTTCTTCAACTTTATACCACGAAAGTCTTAAACTATGTGATTATGGCAGGTCTCCTGACTTATTCTATCTTTAAAACAGCCTTCCCATTCGCTGTAGCAAACAGTGGCATTAGAAACGTTTAAAGACTTATATAGAACTTACAGTAGCGGGTCTGCTCAGGATTTACACCTGATTCCCTTTTAACTATTCTCTAAAAAAACTTAGAAAAATAGACCAAAATCTGCGGCAAATATACAATTATCTTTATAATATTAAGAACTATTTAATACAATTGCTCTTACCCTAATAAAATAAAAACATCTTCCGAGTGAAAAGACTTTTAATTACTGGTATCTTATTGGATCCAAATAAGTAGAAAACAACAACAAAAAAATAAAACCAAAAAGCCGAAAACGTAAGTTTCCGGCTTTTTAAATTTTTGGAATTTGGAATTCACACTATTGTCATTTCGACGAAGGAGAAATCACACAAGTTGCTCCATTCTCTATTTTTCGCAATTTTGTCATACTGAGGGACGAAGTATCTTCACGAGTAATTCCGTAAAGTAAAGCGCAACGGTATGGATTCAGCAAACGTAGATCCTTCGTTCCTCAGGATGACAAACTGTACGGAGTTTCTGGTGTGATTTCTCGACTTCGCTCGAAATGACAGAAAAACAAATTAGCTTTTGGAATTTGGAATTTGAAATTTCAAATATTAAAACTTAACTCCTCTTATCCGGTCTGATAATCATTCTTAAAGACTGATCTCGTGCAAAATAGGCTACCATCCAGTTCCAGAATGTATTCAGTCTGTTTCTATAAGTAATCAACGATATTAAGTGTATAAACAACCAGATAATCCAGGCGAAAAATCCTTTAAAATGCCATTTTGGACTTGGTAAATCTACTACAGCTTTATTTTTTCCTATAATGGCCATCGAGCCTTTATCGTTGTAAGTAAAAGCTTTAAGAGGTTTGTTGTGAACCATCGCTTTAAAGTTCTTAGCCAGATTTAACCCTTGTTGAATAGCAACCTGAGCTACCTGAGGATGTCCGTCGGGGAATTTTTGATCTCCTGCTAAAATAGCAGTATCACCAATAGCATATACATTTTCAAGACCATTCACTTTATTGTATTGATCCGTTGCCATACGCCTACCACGACCATAACTTTCTGTTGGAATACCTTCAAAAAGTTTAGCCGAAACACCGGCTGCCCAAATTAGATTTTTGGTCTGAATCGTTTCTCCGTTAGCAAAATGCACGGTGTCATTAATATAATCGGTAACACGGCTGTTTAGTTTTACGACAACTCCCAGTTTGGTTAATGCTTCTAAAGTATCTTTTTGTGAAGCTACACTCATTGGAGCCAGTAAAGCATCTCCCCCGTCTACTAAATAGACATTACTGGCAGATGTTTCTAATTCCGGGTATTCTTTGAGTAATATATTTTTACGCATTTCAGCAAACATTCCTGAAACTTCAACTCCGGTAGGTCCTCCACCGGCTACCACAATCGTTAATAATTTACGGCGTTTGCGGATGTCTTTGGTTATAGCGGCTTTTTCGAGGTTTTTAAGCAACGTATTTCGCATTTCGATGGCATCATTTAAGGTTTTCATCGGAATGGCGTTTTTCATCACGTTTTCCATGCCAAAATAACTAGTTTCTGCTCCTGTGGCAAAAACCAGATAATCGTAACTCAATTCGCCATTGTTTAAGATTACTTTATTCTCTGCAGGAACTACAGAAACCAGTTCTCCTAAACGAAATTGAAGGTTCTTTTTGCCGGCAAAAAACTTTCTATAGGGATAACTTATACTGGAAGGTTCCAGAAAAGCTGTTGCAACCTGATATATTAGTGGTGGGAAAAAATTGTAATTGTTCTTGTCTACAAGTGTAACTTGAATTTGAGGCTGATTTACAAGTTCCTTCGCCAGATTTATACCTGCAAACCCACCTCCAATAATGACTATTTTCATATATATTGTTTTACGAATAAGATAATTTTCTTTTAAAATCACCTTAAAAGTACAATATAATTAAACAGCTACAAAGCCAACATATCTTACTTTTTGAATTTTTTAACAGGTTTTTCAACTACATCGATTTTGTTCTGCAAAACATAATTTGCTAACAGTTTTTCGATCAACTCCTCTTTGGTTAAATGATGAAAAACAGTTTTCACTTTTGTTTTTAATTCAGCAGAAAGATCATGATTCGGTTTTGTTTTGAAAATTTGTTTTGCCCAAAGAAGTGTATTGTTCTCCTCTAAACTTACTGCTGTTGGTTTTTTAAATTCAATGAATTTTAAATCCAATTCTTTTTCAAATTCAGCAATTTCGGCTACTTCCTCCTCTTGCAGAACGGTTAAAGAAAGTCCTTTTGCACCTGCTCTGGCAGTTCTTCCACTTCTGTGAACGTAAGCTTCGTAAGTATCCGGCAAATGATAGTTGACTACATAAGAGATTTCTTTTACATCTATTCCTCTGGCAGCCAAATCTGTAGCAACCAAAATATTGATGTGTCCTTCACGAAATTGCTCCATAATTCTATCACGAATTCCTTGTGACAAACTACCGTGAAGTGCTCCTGAAGAAAAACGGTTTATAGCCAGATTTTTAGCCAATTTATTTACTGCTGCTTTGGTTTTGCAGAAAATAATTCCGCGTTCCCCTTCTCTGGAATTCAAAAAGTGCATCAGGACATCCAATTTTTCAATCGGATCAACCACAATGTATTCGTGATCAATTCCCTGATTACCAATTGTCTCCATATTGGCACTAACCTGAACTACATCTTTGTGTAAATAATTCTGAACCAGTTGCTTAATTGTTCCGGGCAAAGTAGCTGAGAACAATAAAGTACGGTGTTTTTTAGGCAATTCGGCAATGATTTCGTCTAAGCTTTCTTTTAGAATAGAAACCATTTCGTCCGCTTCGTCTAAGACCAAAAACTTTGTTTGTTTTAAGTCAACGGCTTTGCGTTGAATCAAATCAATTAAACGTCCCGGAGTTGCTACAACAATATGGGTTGGCTGTGCAAGACGCTCCATTTGTGGTTTTATTGGAATTCCACCACAAGTAGCTGCAATAGAAAGATTTGGAATGTGTTTTCCAAAATCTTCCAGATTTCTGAAAATCTGATGTCCAAGTTCTCTTGTTGGCACCAAAATAACAGCCTGAACAATTGGCGATGTGGTATCGATCAATTGCAATAATGGTAATCCAAAAGCTGCTGTTTTTCCGGTTCCGGTTTTGGCTAAACCTACCAGATCGTGAGTTTCAGCCAAAAGAAGCGGAATCGTTTTTTGTTGTATTTCTGTTGGCTCAACAATATTCAATTCGCTTAACGCTTTTAAAATTGGCGCTGAAATTCCTAATTCTGAGAATGGTTTAGACATGTTTTTTTTATTTTAAATTTATGAGTTTAGATTCCGGATTTACCTCTGGTCTCTAAATTATTGAACCATTAAGGGATTAAGTTTCATTAAGCGTTGAACTTAATTTTTCTAAATACCTTAATGGTTTTGTTGGATAAAATTCCAATTTTTTAAATTCCAAATTCCAATTGAAGGCACTCGCTTCGACTTCGCTCAGCGGGACAACCTGAAACCTGAAACCTGAAACTTGAAACCTGAAACTAAGAAACTTTCGCTACTCTCAATCCGGCTCGTTCATGATTTTCTCGCGGTATTTTTTACCGATTAGCAAGACCATTTTTAGCTTGTAATCGTCAACTAGCCATTCGCGGTAGTTTTTACTACATTGACTCAGACATTTTGCGTAACGTTTGATACGACAATCAATATCGTCATCCAATTCTTTACCAAGAGATTTTGCTTCTTGTAAAGTTTCTGTATTGTCTACACACATTGAAGCGTGTTGCTCTAATGATTTGTCTAATACTACTTTTGAACGTAAGTTTTGCTTGATGATTAGTTTGTGTTCTTCATCAACATCAAAAGTTACATCTGCGGTTTTACTGAATTTTGCGCGTAATTCCGGTGGCATGCTGTATTTGAAATACAATTCAATTTCCGTATCATCACGAAGGTTTTCAAGGTAAAACTCAGGCGATTTAAAGATGTGTTGCCAGTTTACCGGCTCACTCCATAAACCAAAACGGGCAGCATTATTACCCAAATCGATTACTGTAAACTCGTCTTTACCAGGTAATTTACGAGATCCACGACCAATCATCTGGTAGTATAAAGTTAATGATTTTGTTGCTCTGTTTAAGATAATAGTTTCAACTGTCGGCTCATCAAAACCTGTGGTCAAGATTCCAACCGATGTTAAAATCGCGTCCGGAGTCTTTTTGAACCATTGTAAGATATCTTTACGTTCTTCAGAACTGCTTGTATTATCAAGGTGCCTGATGTCGTAACCTGCTTCTCTAAACGTTTCATATACGTACAATGACGTATGAATACCATTATTGAAAATCAACGTCTTTTTTCCTAATGAACGTTCTGTATAAGCATGCAAGAGTTTTTCCTGCATGATGGTGTTGGTATATAAATCGTCAGATGATTTTACGGTGTAATCTCCGTTAATACCTACTTTAAGCGACGTTAAACCTACATCATAACTGTATGTGGTAGCACGCGCCAAAAATCCTTTATCAATCAATGAACTAATGGTATCACCCACAATAAGTTCATTGTAACTTTGGTGCATTGGTAATTTTATATTCGAACTCAAAGGAGTTGCTGTTACTCCAAGAATAAAAGCGTTTTTGAATGAGTTTAATAACTTACGGAACGAATTGTAATGTGCCTCATCGATAATAACCAAACCAATGTTGTCAAGGTGTAGCTTCTCGTCGTTGATACGGTTTTTTAAAGTCTCAACCATTGCCACAAAACAAGAAAAATCGTTCTGATCCGGTAATTCTTTTACTTTACTGTTGATAATTTTGTTGGAAACTCCGAAGCCTTTCAGCATTTTCGAAGTCTGTTTGCAAAGCTCGATACGGTGGGTTAAAACAACTACTTTTTTATCATTATTGGCCAAATAGCGACGAACGATTTCAGAAAAAATTACTGTTTTTCCTCCACCGGTCGGTAATTGATATAATAAATGATGTTGAGTAGGAGCATTGTCTAAACGATCAAAAATGGCATCGATGTCACCTTTTTGGTATGCATAAAGTTCTTTTTTCTCTTCTCTTTCTATTTCTAAAGTGTTTTGAGACATTGTAAATTTTTGGATTTTTGCAAAAGTACACCTAAAAAACAGTTTTTCATCTTATTTTAACTTAAAATAAATGATTCTTTTTAATAAGATTTTTTATAGGAAGTGTTTTTATTGGTCGATTTTCTCCAAAAGTATCTCAAATTCGTAGCTGTTTTTCCACTTTTGTTGCATTGTTTCTTGGTAAACAGAAACGATTCGGGTCTTAAATTCACTCAAAACACCATTAGAAATGGTAAAATGTACGAGCTGTTCAAAAGAATTCAGCATGCTCTTAAAAAACAATTCCTGCTTGATCGGGTTTTGAGCGGAATAAGTTTGTGCGATTTCAATATTATAAAGCATCACATCCGCAATTACAAACGGATCAACTCCCAGTGAAATAAAATGTTTGATGTATTTCTGTGCTACAGAGCGACGCATTTTTGCTTTTGGCCGCCTCTTGGCCTGTGGCTTTTTTATGGGAAAATATTCCTGCGAAATCTTAACCTTACACTCCTGTAAAAGCTTATCTTCTTTTGGATTAAAAGCAAAATCATAATAGGTTTTTACGGGACTGAATTTCTCATACAATTCGATAATTTGTTCTTCGAGTTGTTCTTTATTTAATTCTGCCAAGTATTTTTTTAAATCACGTTTACTCATTATCAAAGTTTAAGATTGTAAAAGTAAATTACTTTTGGGTTTCATACTCATAATGCCGACGATAATACTTAATTTTGCCTGTATAAACTCAAAAAACAAATACATGCTCAAGATTTTTAAAGTTACCGCAATTTTAGAAGGAATCTCTTTTTTAGTATTAATAGCCAATATGCTTTTTCTTAAAACAAACAATCCGGAACTCTACCACACTATAGTACGCCCTTTCGGAATGGGACATGGCGTATTATTTATTGCTTATGTTGTTTTAGCCTTTTTATTGAAAAAATCTCAAAACTGGGATTTAAAAACTTTCGCAATCATTCTAATCGCTTCTTTAATTCCTTTTGGAACTTTTTATATTGAAAAAAAATATTTAGAGCACAATGCATAAACTTTTGGATAAAATATTTAATTCTTTATATCCTGTTTTTAGAGATTGGGGAATGAGTCGCAACTTTGCGTCTTATGTCAGCCTGATTTTTAATATCATCATCTTGGTGGTGCTGGCTTATATTATTTATTATGCCGCCAAGTTTCTTTTGGTAACGTTGACAGCTGTTTTTGCGCAACGCACCAAAACAAAATTTGACGATTATTTAATTCAGAATAAAACAACGAGATATACGGCTTATCTGATTCCATTTTTTTTCATTTTTAAAGCCGTTCCTGTAATCTTAGATAAATACGAATACTGGGAATCAATTTTTGGAAAAATCGTTGGGGTTTATATTGTTTTGCTGGGTCTATGGATCGTTCGTACCATTTTTAATTCATTACGTGATTATTTAAAACAAAAACCGGAATACAGCGACAAGCCAATTGACAGTTTTGTTCAGGTCATCATGATCGTGCTTTGGATTTTTGGTGTTGCTATTATTATTTCGAAATTATTCGGAATAAAACAAGGCGAATTATTAACCATATTAGGAACACTTTCTGCGATTATCATCTTGATATTCAGAGATACTATTTTAGGATTTGTATCGAGTGTCCAGGTAGCCATAAACGACATGGTTCGAATTGGTGACTGGATTACAATGGATAAATTTGGCGCTGATGGTGATGTTATTGAAATTAACCTGACTACGGTAAAAGTTCGAAATTTCGACAATACCATAACCACAATTCCAACCTACGCTTTGAGTTCCGATTCCTTTCAGAACTGGCGCGGGATGCAAAAATCGGATGGTAGACGTATCAAAAGGCATGTTTTGATAAAAAGTAGCAGCATTCGCTTTCTGAACGATGAAGATCTGAATCAGATGAAAAAAGTACAGCTGATTAGCCCTTATATCGAAAGCAGACAAGCTGAAATTGAAAAATACAATGATGTACGCGGTATAGATAAAACTTTAGCGCTAAACGGCCGAAACATGACGAATCTTGGATTGTTCCGCAAATACATCATGCAGTATTTAATTACACATCCAGGACTTAATAAAGACATGCATATGATGTGCCGTCAATTGCAATCTACTGCTCACGGTGTTCCGTTAGAGATATACGCTTTCTCAAGTGATAAACGCTGGGCCAATTACGAATACATCATGGCCGATATTTTTGACCACGTCATGGCTTCTGTAGAATATTTTGACCTTGAAATCTTCGAATTACCTTCTAAGATAGGGCATTTCGAGTAAGTATCTTTTTTCTAAACCATATAAGTTATATAAGTTCATATTAACTGGAGTCAAAAAATTAGCGCAAAGCTTAAATGGACTTATATAACTTATTGGTTTAAAACCTCGCCTTTTCTCTAATCTTATTTCTTTATAAGTCATATAAGTTCATGCAAACTGGAGTCAAAAGATTAGCGTAAAGCTTAAATGAACTTATATTAACCGGAGTCTAAAATAAGCGCAAAGCTTAAATGGACTTATATGACTAATATGGTTTAAAACCTCGCCTTTTCTCTAATCTTATTTCTTTATAAGTCATATAAGTTATAAACTGGAGTCAAAAAATTAGCGCAAAGCTTAAATGAACTTATATTAACCGGAGTCAAAAATAAGCGCAAAGCTTAAATGAACTTATATAACTTATATGGTTTAAAAACCTTACCTTACTGCTTTATCTCTTCAAAGACAAATCTTCCATTCTTGTAATCTATCGGTACGTCGGGAACATAACAAGGGAGATTCATATAGGTGCCCACTACTCCACTTCCTAAAATCAGTTTGTTGTCTTTTTTAAGAAGCGCCAAAGGAACCCTTTTCCAACTGCCTCCAAAGGTGATGTAATGGTAATCTCCGCGCAAGATATTTTCTTTAATATCTCCTCTTACATCTCCGGAGTCTTTTCCGATTTTGTAATGCAAGATTTCGTATCGCCCATAAAATCTCTTATTATTCATTTTTAACCGCAGAATTGCAGTGTCTTTGTTGTTTACGGCGCGGTATAAAACACTTCTGTACGAGTCCTGACCTTCTTTTGAATTGCAGGATAATAAAACGACAACAACTAATAAAGAAACAATTTTAAGGGCTTTTACCATTACTTAATTTTTTATTATAAACGATCTTTTACAAACTCAATTTGTGTTTTTCCGTGTGCCAACGGCTTTCCGTTTTCGTCCAGATTAACCATTGTGGTATTATCAATTGTAATGATGATTTCACGCGTCATCATGTTTCTTACTGCACATTTCAAAACCAAAGAAGTAGTTCCGAATTTAACCACATCAATTCCAATCTCCACAATGTCGCCTTGTTTAGCCGAACTCTTAAAATTTATTTCGGACATGTGTTTCGTAACGACTCTCTGATTTTCTAATTGAATAATACTGTACAGCGCCAGCTCCTCATCTATCCAGGCTAATAATTGTCCGCCAAACAAAGTCCCGTTAGGGTTTAGATCTTCGGGTTTAACCCACTTTCTGGTGTGAAATCTCATAAATTTTATAGTATATTAACAAAAATAGGTTTTTATTACGGGATTTTTTCGTTAATTTTAAAGAAAAAACATGATGGACAGAGATACTTTTTTAAAAGAATTCAGAGGCGAAACTTTAGGAACAGTAAGTGCTCAGTCTTCACCAGATGAGCTGTTCCAAAATCAGACCATCCGACCGGTTTTAAAACTCCAAAACGATCTTTTTGTAGCCGTTTTTATCAATTATGTGAATAAAAACAAAGCTGATTTTTATTCGTATACCGTCGAAAAAAAATTGCAAACCATCGAAAACTCCATTCAGAAAGACATCAAATTCAGAAATTCTCTAAAAGGAATGGTCATTGCTTTCTTCACAGTTGACGAATACAATACCTACATTCAGAATTCTTCCAGCTTGAATAAAAGAATGATGAATTTAGTGATTGATCGTTTGAAAAGCCAGGTGCAGTTGTTTGAGTTGCAATCTAATTAACGGAAAGGTTATTTTTGTTTCAGGTTTCAGGTTTCACGTCTCAGGTTAAAACTGTGATTGTTGTTTTTAACACGAATTTCACGAATTGGCACGAATTAATTCGCTTAAGCCTTGAAATTTGTAATGAAGAAAAAAAATTCCACAGATTAAAGGATTACATTGATTAAATAATCTGTGCGAATCTTTTTAATCTGTGGCAAAAAAAATAATTCGTGCCAATTCGTGGTAAAGAAAAAATTTCCACAGATTAAAGGATTACATTGATTAAATAATCTGTTCGAATCTTTTTAATCTGCGGCAAAAAAAATAATTCGTGCCAATTCGTGAAATTCGTGGCAAAAAAAAAGCCATCTCAATACTCGAGACAGCTCTTCTTTTTTAAATAATATCATTTACAAATAACGCTCCTGAAAAACATTCTGGTGATGCTTTTGATGTCCTATTATTACAAAACCTAAGGCACGAACTGAGATCAGGTTATTTGAAGCTGTTCCGATAGCTTTAAGCTGCTCTGCGGACAAACTTTTATAAAATAACAAATTTGAATGTCGCAATGCCGAAAATTCAGTTAGTAAATCCTGAATACTTCTTCCGTTGGAATTGGTGTTTTCCACATATTCATTTTCGTCAAAACTTTGCAATGGCGTTTTATCGTATCTTGAAAATCGCAAAGCGCGGTAAGCAAAAATACGCTCCGTGTCAATTATATGCTGAATGATGTCTTTGATTGTCCACTTCCCTTCTGCGTAACGATAATCAAATTTATCCATTGGGATATTCTGTACAAATTTGATAAAAGCATGAAGCGAAATTTCTAATTCTTCTATCAAATTCACCTCTCCGGCTTCGCGGACGTAAGCTGCAAAACCGCCTGAATATTCGTTTTCTAATAATTCGCTTGAATTCATTTTCTATACTTTTTTTGTTTTTAAATCAATTTTTCACTCCTATTGTTACGCTGAATTTCTACTTGCATTTGTATTTCCGAAAAGCGATCTCGTAACAATTTTTTCGTATACTTTGATCAGCTCCTCATTTCCTCCGTTTTCTTTATTCAGTTCGTTAATACGCAATAAAGCATATTGCTGTATCGTCAATAAAGGCAGAACAATACGTTCTCTGATCTGAATGGATGCTATACCGTCGGGGTAATTCTCCATTAGCGTTTTGTGGTCTGCTATTTTAAGCAAAAGGCGCTTCGTTTCTACAAATTCATCGTAAATAATTTGCCAGAATTCACCAAATTCAGGGTCTTTTCTCATATAAGCTGTCAACGGGAAAAATGATTTCGCCAATGACATCATACTATTCTCAAGCAGCGTTCTAAAAAACAAAGAATTGTGATACAGGTCGTATACTTTATCCCACTGATTTGTATCTTCAAAATGCTTCAGGGCCGCTCCTACTCCAAAAAAACCGGGTACATTTTGTTTTAACTGACTCCATGAACCCACGAACGGAATAGCACGTAAATCAGCAAAATCCAATTGTTCTGACTTGCTTCTTTTAGATGGACGGCTTCCAATATTGGTTTTAGAATAATACTTTAAAGTACTCATCTTTTCCAAATAGGGAATAAATTTAGGGTGATTTTTAAAACTTAAATATTTATCGTATCCCAGTTCGGCTAACTGTGTCAGGATCTCAGTTTCATCGGCACTTAGCTCATTTTTTTCTTTACTAAAAACCTGATTGGTAACTCCTGCGCTTAATAAATTTTCAATATTATAACGACAAGAATCTAAAGTCCCAAAATTAGAACTGATCGTTTGTCCTTGTACTGTGATTTGAATTTCGTTATTTTCAATTTTTGGCCCCAAAGAAGCATAAAATTTATGTGTTTTTCCACCACCACGTGCCGGAGGTCCACCACGACCATCAAAGAAAATTACTTTGACATTGTATTTTCTTGAAATATCCGTTAAAGCGATTTTTGCCTGATAAATACTCCAGTTCGCCATTAAATAACCACCATCTTTAGTCCCGTCAGAGAAACCAAGCATGATTGTTTGTTTGTTTCCTCTTGCTTGTAAATGTTTGGCATATTCCGGATTGGTATACAACTGCTCCATGATTTCATGCGCCTTTTGTAAATCATCCACAGATTCGAAAAGTGGTATAATATCAACCGTAGGATTTTCCCAGTTATTTAAGCGGATCATAGCAAAAGTTTCCATTACATTCAGAGCACTTTCGTTGTTGCTGATAATATAACGATTAGCACCCGACTCGCCATTTGCATTTTGAATGGCTTTTATAGTTTGCACCGATTCTAAAGTAGATTTTGTGATTTCGTTCTCAAAATCATTCGGATCTAACGCTCCTTTTACCTGTGACAACACTACTATTTTTTCGTTTTCAGACAGGTTAAAATAATTATCTGGGAATACTTTTGATCCTGAATTTAAATAATGATCTACAACATCTTTAAATACGACATTGTGAATTTTACTATTCTGGCGTATATCTAAAGTTGCAAAATGAAATCCGAACAAATTGATTTTTACCAAAAAAGCTTCCAATTCATCCAAATATAACGACTGGTGCTTTTCTATAATGATGCTTCTGATTTTATTCAGTTGTGCCAATAATTCTTCTAATGTAATGTAGATTTCACCTTTAGAATAAAAAACAGAACGGTAAAGTTTATGTTCAAGTTCCGTTACCAAAGTATCAACACCTGAGAACGTTAACTTTCGTTTTAACTTTCTCATTTCAACATAATAACACTTTAAAATAGAAGTACGCAAACGTTCTGCTACTTTTAAAGTAATCTCTGTTGTTACAAAAGGATTTCCATCACGATCCCCTCCCGGCCAGAATCCAAGTTTGATTAATTGGTTTTGAATGGCTTCACCATGAAGGAGGTTCTTTTGCAGATAGTGAACAATTTCGCCTGAAGTTTCGTAGAAAACATTTTCAAGATACCAAATCAAACTAACCGCTTCATCATAAGGATTTGGTTTTTCATTTTGAATAAAAGGTGTTTTTCCAAGCTGTGCTAAAAGCTGTTTGATTTTAAGCAAATCATTCAATCGAATCGCCTCTGTTAAATCATTTATAATCCCTAAAACAGGTCCAGGGTAAAACTGTGTCGGATGCGCTGTTAAAACCGTTCTGACGTTAAAATTTTCAAGAAATTCAATAAGTTCATCATCTTTCTCTTTCGCGTCCGATCTTTCTTTAATATCACGAAGCGATCCGCGACCTTCCATATTGTTTACTTCGGGAAAAGCGGCGTCTTCAATAGCATCAAAAAGTACAATTTGACGTTCTATGTATTGAATAAATCGAAACATTAAGTCGATTTTTTCACTCTCAGAGCCGTTACTTAAATACTTATTAGAAAAGAAATCGAAAATTTCCTTTGGTGTCTCCTGTTTTTTAAAACCCGTTTCACAAGTTTCTGTAAATAAAGGCAGTAAAACACCTGTATTATCAATAGAATCAAAAGGTAATGTTATAAAAACACTATTATAAATATGATATTTTGAGAGAACGTCCTGATTAAAACGTTCAATTTTAGGTAACGTGTACATAATTGTGTTGTAGTTGGTTGGTTAATTAGTCATAAAAAAACCCCAAGAATAAACTTGAGGTTATATTTTAGTATAGCATTCAAGAAAGTATTACATATTTTTAAAAATAGTATGCATCAAACGCTTCTTATCGTTTATACTTTCTTCTAATGAAATCATTGTTTCTGTTCTGTAAACTCCCTCGATATCATCGATCATAAAGATTACTTCTTTTGCATGCTTGGTATCTTTTGCTCTGATTTTGCAAAAAATATTGAATTTTCCCGTAGTAACTGAAGCTACAGTTACGAATGGAATTTGATTGATTCGCTCTAATACAAATTTAGTTTGTGACGTGTTATTAAGGAATACACCCACATAAGCAATAAATGAATACCCTAATTTATCATAATCTAAGGCTAAAGAAGATCCCATTATTATCCCCGCGTCTTCCATTTTTTTTACCCTAACATGTACTGTTCCAGCAGATATCAATAGTTTTTTTGCAATGTCAGTAAACGGAACTCTCGTATTGTCTATTAACATATCTAAAATCTGGTGATCTACTTCATCTAAACGAAATTTACTCATAATTCTTTAATTAATATTACTAATTGCTATTACAAAGTATAAAAATATGCATAAAAAATAACAAATTCACATAAAAACTAAGTTTTTATCAACCCGTTAACAAATTTAATATTTTTATTTAAATAAAAATCTGCTTTTTGATTCAAATTCGGAAAATTATTAAAGTCATCAGAATAACTCGCTCCTTCAGCATCATATTCAAAATGTCCAAAATAATTCTCTAATTCACCTACTTCAACTATATAGGCATTGAACTCAATCTTATTTCCAATCAATTCTTCTCTGTATTGTGCGACAAAATTCGTAATTATTTCAATACCATCATAATTTATTTTGACATTTTTATACATAAAATCATAAAAAACGACTTTATTTTGTGAAATATTCAAATAATCATAAAATCTGTTATGAACTAAATCGTTTTCGGAAAGTATTTTAAAACTTGAAAAAAGTGAGAAAAATAGGAACTTCCGAGTGATTTCGCGGCTGTAGTCGTTTCTATAGTGGCCTGCTTCAAATAAAATCGTCGGTACACCTAAAAATTGAAACGTATCTCCTATGCAATTAATGTTAAATGAATCATCAAAACGACCGATTTGTCCGGGAATATACTCCTGCAAAACATCGTTTAGACCGGCAATTAAATTAATCGCCTGTAATCGGGTGGGATTTACTTCTCTTTCTTCATTATAAGAAGGAGCCAGAAAAGAAAGAGTTGCAGGTTTTCCGGTATCTCCCGCTCCAAAAATAGTACGCTGATCGTGCAGATTAAAACAATAATCCGGTTTAAATTCTTCAAATACTTTTCTGAGTACAATACTCTCCGGCTGCGTAAGATTCTGAGAATCACGGTTCAGGTCTATCTTATTGGCGTTTTCACGTGTGTAAAGTGCCGCTCCGTCAGGATTTAGAATTGGAATGCAATAAAAAGTAAATGTTTCAAGCATTTTAAGCGCAATATCAGATCCGCTATTAAGGACATTGATGAAATCAAAAAGCGCTTTTGTCGTTGTGCTTTCATTTCCATGCATTTGAGACCACAGATAAATCCGTGTTTTGCCTGTCCCAATTTCATAGCTATAGATCGGTTTATCCAAAACTGATTTGCCAATAACCTTAACCTGATTGTTCGTATTAAGCTTATCTAATAAAGGCTGAATATGGTCTAAAGTCAAATAACGACCTTCTATTGATTGTTCTTTGTATTGGTTAAATAATTCTTCTAATTTCATTGTCTTTTGATTAGTTTACAAAAGTAAACATCTTTATTTTTACAATTGTAAATAATCGAAAAAAGAATAAATTTAGAAATGTAAACACAATTCATGAATTTGTTTATGAATCTTGAAACTCCAATATTATCAATTACATCTAATGTTAATTACTACAATTAAATACTTAAAAATCAAACACTTAAAGCTATTAACGTAAAGTAATAAACTATATATTTTTACCTTTCTGTTTTAATTTCCAACTGTAAAATAGGTGGTCTGATTCCTTTTAATTACATTTGTAAATAGTTAACCTCTTTAATAAAATTTACAATGGTAAACATCGATGATTTTGTAAAAAGACTGGAACTACTCCTTGATTATTATGGATTAAATGCCTCTGTATTTGCCGACAAAATAGGCGTGCAACGTTCCAGCATGTCTCACCTGCTTTCCGGAAGAAACAAACCGAGTCTTGACTTTGTATTAAAAATTTCAACCATTTTTCCGGAGGTTGATCTGTATTGGATTTTAAACGGGACAGGAAATTTCCCTAAAAAAGAAAATGAATCTCTAAACAATACAACAGAGGTTGTTTCGGAAACGGAGCAAGTGCACACTCCTATTCCATCGAATGATAATCTCTTTTCAGCTGATTTGTTTTCGGGACTCCAAACTGAACCTGCTCCTAAAGAAGAAAAAAAATACAGTGCAGTCGCTAAAAGTTCAAATTCTGATCTGGAAGAAGACGAAATTGAAAAAATTATATTTTTTTACAAAAACGGAACATTTAAAGTATATGTCCCGTAATTAAAAAATTATGCTGTATTTGAAAATTTTTAAAAATATTTTTCATTTAAGCGATTCTCACACAGATTGAAAAATAGCGTCAATTTAGAGTACAAATCCGTTTTCAGGAATTTTACCTACGACTCCATCGTAATGTTTTTTCAAAACCTGTAAATCGTCCTCATAATTTCCGGTCGGGAAAAAAGGTTTTCCTAAATTCACTTCTTTTCTTCCCCAGTCAAAAGCCACGGGAACAATAGGTACATTCGCTTTAAGCGCGATATAATAAAAACCTGTTTTAATTTCTGCTACTTTTTTTCGCGTCCCTTCCGGAGCAACAGCCAAACGAAAGACTTCTTTACGTTCGAAAATAGCTGCTATAGAATCTACTTTGTTTAATCCTCCGGAGCGATCTAAGGGTTCTCCGCCTACATTTCTAAAATAATAGCCAAACGGAAATCGGAACAATTCTTTCTTTCCAACCCAATTCATTTCCAATCCGGAAATTCCTCTGGTGAAAATTCCTAGATAAAAATCATGATTGCTTGTATGCGGCATTACCATCAAGATGCATTTTTTTACTTCAGCATTTTCGATCCCTACTATCTTCCAGCCCATTAGCTTAAAAAAGATAAATTTATACAACTGTTTCTTCATTAAATTCTATTGTTTGGCACAAAATAAAAGATTTAAATGTTATTTTTGAGTAAAACGAGGACAAAATGATTCAAAAAATAATCAGTTATCTGATTCCAATAAAAATTTTCAGGAAAAAATCGGCAAGAAGCAAAATAATCGAAGTGACCTGGACTAATGGAGAATTGGTTTTAGATTCTGAAAACACCAATTATTCTTATGGCAGTTTACAGCGTATCTTAAGGTACGGTCTGCGAAATATTGGTTATAAAACAATTCTTGAAATGGAGCATATTCTGGTCCTGGGAGTGGCCGGCGGAAGTGTCATCAAAACTTTAATTGATGAAATTGAATATAAAGGAAAAATTACCGGTGTTGAAATTGATCCGGATATGATTCAGATTGCCAATGAATACTTTAACCTGAATCAAATAAAACAGCTTGACCTTATTATCGACGATGCTTTCGAATTTGTTTTAAAAACAAAAGACAAATACGACCTTATTATTATTGATGTTTTTGAAGATATAAAAATGCCGAACTTTCTGTTTGAAAGCTTCTTTAGCAACCGGATTTGCTCGCTTTTAAAAGATCGTGGTTTTGTACTTTTTAATACCATGATTCTCGACGAGGCACATAATGTAAGAAACAGGAAGTACATTTCGGAAATAAATACTAAATTGTTTACCTCAAAAATGTTACCCCGAATTGAAGTTCATAACGAATTAATAATCATCGAAAAAGTTGCCTAATTTACCTTTATGAAAACCTTAGTCTCTATTTTAAAAGCCTTGCCTCCAACAAAAGTCATTGACGCCAGTATTGATTTTTCAAAATACATTCCATTAGATCTATCTGTGACTAACAAAGAATTAGTTAAAAATAAGCCTTCGAATGTCGAAGAAATTGAAGATTTTATTTCAAATTATTTGGAAAGAAATGATGCCGAGATCGCCTTCGGTGGTTATATTGAAGGACGAAATTTATACCAAAGAAGCAGTATTTTTAAAGACGGTTCAAACCCGGAACGGAACATTCATATTGGATTGGATTTATGGGGAAAAGTAGAAACAAAGATCATTGCTCCGCTTGACGGAAAAATTCACAGCTTTAAAAACAATCTTGGTTTGGGTGATTATGGTCCTACTATTATTTTGGAGCACGAAGTCGAAAATGAAAAATTTTATACTTTATACGGACATTTATCGTTAGAAAGTATAGAAAACCTTACCGTTGGGGACATTTTCAAAAAAGGTGACTATTTAGCGACTTTTGGAAGTTCGACTGTTAATGGGGATTATGCACCACATTTACATTTTCAAATTATAAACAATATTGAAAATTACAATGGTGATTACCCCGGAGTTTGCAATATAAACGACTTAAATTTTTACATAGAAAATTGCCCCGACCCTAACTTATTATTAAAAATAACATAAATAGTTATGAAGAAAGCAATATTGATTATATGTTTGTCCTTATTAGTCGGATGTAAATCTAAAACAATCAAGAGAGATACTGAAGATTTGAAAATCACAAAAGTGGGAGCTTCTGAAATGAATTCCAATCAGCAGAAAAAAGCATATGATTTGGGGAAAAGAGTTTTAGAAACTTGCAACACTTCTAAATTTAAACCTTTTAACCAAACTGAAGTTACCCAATCGGTAATGGAAAATACAACCGAAGAGCGATTGACAAAAACCTGTC
Source organism: Flavobacterium sp. ABG (assembly GCF_001027725.1). Taxonomy (NCBI): domain Bacteria; kingdom Pseudomonadati; phylum Bacteroidota; class Flavobacteriia; order Flavobacteriales; family Flavobacteriaceae; genus Flavobacterium; species Flavobacterium sp. ABG. The sequence goes on along the minus strand of NZ_LEKS01000012.1, from coordinate 75,018 downwards.
AGCGATTTCGTCAGTATTATGGAAGTTTTGTTGATTTGAAATTAGATGGGGTTTACAAAACCAAACACGAAGTCATTTATCGCTACCATGCCCTTTACACTAAAAAAGTTGCAAACAAAGAACTGCGTGTTTTTGTGAATGAAGAAAATTTAATTTCTGCCATAAAATCAATGGATTGGGAAGCGAATTTTGAGTCTAAATTAAACGATTAAAAAATATAGTATGAATTTAAAATTGCCTTTTTTTGTGTTGCTTTTTATATCAGCCTTTGCAAATGCTCAGGAAACGATGATAGTAAATGGTTCTAAACCATTTCCAGCTACACAAGAATATACCTTTATCTGCGAAAAATATGCTTATACGGGCGAGACAAAAGTCCAGCTTGCGAAAACAGAAAAAGGAGGGATTTTAAAACTATCGATTGATACCGCTAATGAAAAATCAAGAATTTTGGGTGGTGTTTATGTAGATCTGGCTAATGGAGATGTTATTCCGTGTGTTGACAAAAACGTAAAAGAGTCAACAGCCGGTAAAACAACTTCTTACTATTATTTTACGCCCGCAGAAATGCTAAAATTAAAGAAAACAGATATCAAGTCTATTCGATTTATAATTGTTGGAGGTACCGATGTTTTTGGGAATCAAACCGGGCATTTTACAACAGTGAATAAGATGGCTTATTTTTCTACTGCTTTTGATACTTCAAAAAAATCATACGATACTGCAAAAGAAATTAGCGTTCTGTAAATATACTTTAATAGAATAAGTCTTATATTTATGCTCTAATTGTACTAAAAAAATGAATTCAAACGAAAACTTAATCGCTAAGTTCTATACTGCTTTTGGAAATGCTGACTACAAGACAATGAGCGAATGTTATCATCCAAAAATACATTTTATTGACCCTGCTTTTGGCTTATTAAAAGAAGAACAAGTTTCTGCAATGTGGGAAATGCTGCTTTCAAGAAGTAAAGGCAATATTAAAATTGAATTTTCGAACATCAAAGCAGATGAATTCTCGGGTTCAGCCAATTGGATTGCTACGTATAATTTCAGCAAAACAAACAGAACTGTAGTCAATAAAATAGTAGCTGAATTTATTTTTCAAGATGGTTTAATCATCAAACATACCGACAATTTTGATGTTTGGAAATGGTCCAAACAGGCGTTTGGTTTCACAGGTCTTCTGCTGGGCTGGACAGGTTTTTTTCAGGACAAAATAAGGAAACAGGCTTTGTTATCGCTTAAAAAGTTTCAGGAATCCAAATAAATTAGTTAAATTGTGCATTACATAATTCACAATAGCTAAAAATTATTTTGAACTTCATTTAATATATCCGCCTTTTTTAAAGTTTTATTTCTTGTTGCTGCTTGATATCAAGTTAATTGTGTTTTTTAATCTTAATGACTAATTATGAAAGAAATTGTACACAAGAAATTAAATCAATTACAAGCAACAGCAATATGTGGAAATGACATTAGTTCCTCCTGCTTATATGTATCGGCATTAACCATTTTGTATGCAGGGCAATTTGCCTGGATTTCGTTATTGATTGTTGCAGTTGTTTTATTCCTTTTCAGAAGAATTTACGGAGAAGTGGTGGGTGCGATTCCTTTAAACGGAGGTGCATACAACGTCTTATTAAACACGTCAACTAAACGCTTGGCTTCTCTTGCGGCGACATTGACTGTTTTATCGTACATGGCAACTGCTGTTATTTCAGCATCAGAAGGAATGCATTATCTGCATGGTATATTTGATGGTTTAAACATCATCACCGCCACGATTGTTGTTTTGGTACTCTTTACCGGACTTGCCATTTTAGGAATTGGAGAATCGGCTTTTGTTGCCGTAATCATATTTATAACACATTTAGTCACCTTAAGTTTACTTGTACTGGCATCGTTGTGGTTTATTCTGAACAATGGATTAGAAACCTTCCACCTCAATTGGCAGACGCCTATAGCTTATGGAAACATAAAAACAGCACTTTTCCTTGGTTTCTCGGCAGCTATGCTTGGAATTTCAGGCTTTGAGAGTTCTGCAAATTTTGTTGAAGAACAAAAACCGGGAGTTTTTCCAAAAACCTTGAGAAACATGTGGGCAATTGTGAGTTTCTTCAATCCTGTGATTGCACTTTTATTGATAAGTATCATTCCATTAGCCGAAGTTGGTTCAAACAAAGAATCTCTTTTAGCCTATTTAGGACAAACAACCGGAGGTTCGTGGCTTGCGTGGTTGATCTCAATAGATGCGGTTTTAGTGCTTTGTGGTGCCGTATTAACCTCTTTTGTTGGGGTTTCAGGATTATTAAACCGAATGACCTTAGATCGTATTCTTCCCAATTATTTCCTTAAACAAAATAAAAGAGGTTCTCATTACCGAATCGTAATTAGTTTCTTGATTCTTTGTATATCAGTTTTATTTGTAACAAACGGACATTTAGAGTCATTGGCTGGTGTTTATACCTTCTCCTTTTTAGCTGTTATGGCCTTATTTGGAATTGGAAATTTACTGCTAAAATTTAAACGCAGAAAGCTACCAAGACCCGAACGCGCCAGAGGAATTGTTGTGGTTATCGCGGTTTCAAGTATTATTGCGGCCTTTATCGGTAATATGCAACTGAACATCAATTCGTTTTATACTTTCTTGAAATATATGGTGCCGTCCCTATTGTTTATTGGAATCATGTTAAACCGTATCTTCTTGATTCGGGTTCTGATTGAAGGTTTAGAGTATTTTTACCAACCATTAAGAAAAATGGTTATCGTTAGTAACCGTTACCTGCATAAAATGAGCTTAAAGATTAACTCACAGGAATTTGTCTTTTTTACCAAAGGTGATGACGTGGCTATTCTAAACCGAGTCCTGCAATATGTGGAAGGAAACGAAACAACCAAAAAACTCAAAATTGTTCACGTTACAAACGGCATGACAAGCAATGAGGAGTTACGAAAAGATTTAGAAGTTTTAGATCGTGCTTACGACGAAATTGATATCGAATACCTTGAAATTGAAGGTGTATTTGGCCCCGAAATCATAGATGAACTATCCGAAAAATGGAAAATCCCAAAGAACTTCATGTTCATAGGTTCCCCCGGAAATAAATTTTCTTACCGCGTTTCTGACCTAGGCGGTGTACGTTTAATAATGTAATAGTTAAAAAAACCCGACAGGTTTCCAAAACCTGTCGGGTTTAAATATTTATATTTTTTATTATTAAGATTTAAACCATCCCGCCACTAATTCATCTTCAAAAGATGTCGCGTCTTTATGGATAAATTCATTTGTGTTTTTATTATAAGAGTAATCTAGAGCCCATGTTTTATGGTTTTCTGCCATTTCTTTAATGCTTTTACAAACAAAAGCAATCTCTTCATCGGTAGTAGTTGGGTGAATAGACATTCTGATCCATCCCGGCTTTTTGATCAAATCACCAATGGTAATTTCATTGACTAATTTATTCGAAGTTTCCTGATCAACATGTAGTAAAAAGTGTCCGTAAGTACCGGCGCAACTGCATCCCCCTCTAGTTTGAATTCCAAATCTGTCGTTCAGTAATTTTACGCCAAGGTTAAAATGAAGATCTTCAACAAAAAAGGAAACAACTCCCAATCGGTTTTTATGTTGTCCTGCTAAGATTTTGATATTCGAAACTGCATCTAATTCATTAAAAACAAAATCAACGATTTCGTGTTCACGTTGTAAGATGTTCTCAATTCCCATTTCTTCTTTCAACTCAATAGCCAAAGCCGTTTTGATTACTTGTAGAAATCCAGGAGTACCGCCATCTTCACGATCCTCAATGTTATCAATATATTTGTGTTCGCCCCAAGGGTTTGTCCAACTTACCGTTCCACCTCCGGGACAATCCGGAATCATGTTGTTGTATAGTTTTTTATTGAAAATCAAAACACCTGAAGTCCCCGGTCCTCCTAGAAATTTATGCGGAGAAAAGAAAATGGCATCTAAATAAGATTCCGGATCTTCCGGATGCATGTCAATTTCTACATAAGGTCCTGAACAGGCGAAATCCACAAAACAAACACCATTATGCTGGTGCATTAATTTTGCAGCTTCGTGAAATGGAGTTTTTAACCCCGTCACATTAGAACATGACGTTATCGAAGCGATTTTGATTGTTCTTTCCTTATATTTCTCTAATAATTGCTCCAAATTATCCAGACAAAAAAGCCCTTTCTCACAAGATGGAATAATTTCTACATCTGCAATTGTCTCTAACCAAGAAGTTTGATTCGAATGATGCTCCATATGAGAGATAAAAACGATCGGCTTTTTCTCTGCAGGTACAATGGTACAATCTTTTAGATTTTCAGGTATTTTTAAACCTAAAATACGTTGAAATTTATTGACAACACCTGTCATTCCTGTTCCATCCGTAATCAGAACATCATCCTGATTGGCATTGGTATGACGTTTAATGATGTTTCTGGCATGATGATACGCTTTTGTCATGGCAGTACCTGACACGGTCGTTTCGGTATGCGTATTGGCAACAAAAGGACCAAATTCATTCAAAAGTTTCTCCTCTATAGGGCGATATAACCTTCCACTGGCAGTCCAATCGGTATAAATGATCTGTTTTTTGCCGTATGGAGAAGTAAATTCCTGGTCAACACCAACAATATGCTTTCTAAAATCCTGAAAATATGTTTCTAAACTGATGGTACTATTTTTGCTATTCATTAGTGTGCCTGTATTTGATTGCAAATATATTGCTTTTTTATAGAACTGAGAATTTATCAATTATAAACTTCAAACATTAGATAACCTTTTAGTATCTTTAATTAAATAGTCTTTTTTATAAAAATTTAACATAATATTCTATCGGATTAATAGGGCAATAAGAACTTAAACTATACTTTTTTATGGAAAATTTAGCAGTGGCAACTTTTGGTGGTGGATGTTTTTGGTGTATTGAAGCCGTAATTCAGCGTTTAAAGGGTGTAGAATCCCTGAAATCAGGATATTCAGATGGTTTTATTAAGAATCCACCCTACCGTGAAGTTTGCACCGGAAGAACGGGTCATGCCGAAGTAATTCAGGTAACCTTTAATCCTGACATAATTTCATACCATGACTTGATTACTGTTTTTATGACAAGTCACGACCCTACAACGTTAAACCGTCAGGGTGGTGATAGCGGAACACAATACCGTTCTATTATCCTGTACCATGATGACACTCATAAAGAAATCGCAGAACAACTTTTTGAAGAAGTAAAACCCATTTTTGCGGATCCGATTGTAACACAGTTAAAGCCTTTTGAAGTATTCTATGAAGCAGAAGATTACCATCAGAATTACTACAATGAAAATCAGGAAGCAGGATACTGTCAAATGGTGATCGATCCAAAAGTACAAAAACTAAAAAAGATGTACGCTGATAAATTGATTGGCTAATACGACTTTTACCACCAGATTACACCGGTAAAAATTATTTTCTCTCTGTTGAAAATCCAAATAATCTTTTACGCGGTGAAAAAAAAGAAAGATAATACGAAATGAAAAAATTAAAAATAAACAACCGATTTACAGCAGAATTACCTGCAGATCCTAACGAGACAAATGAAGTCCGTCAGGTTGCAAATACGCTTTTTTCCTATGTAAATCCAACAAAACCATCAAATCCACAACTGATTCATGCTTCAAAATCTGTAGCTGAATTGGTAGGGATTTCTGAAGACGAAATTCAATCAGAATCCTTTCTAAACGCATTCTCAGGAAAAGAAATTCTTCCTGAAACACGTCCTTACGCAATGGCGTATGCAGGACATCAATTCGGGAATTGGGCCGGGCAATTGGGTGATGGTCGTGCTATAAACTTAACAGAAGTAGAACATGATAATTCTTTTTTTACGCTTCAGCTAAAAGGAGCAGGAAAAACACCTTACTCCCGAACTGCTGATGGTCTGGCGGTTTTGCGCTCCTCCATCAGAGAATATCTGTGTGCCGAAGCTATGTATTATCTAGGTGTTCCTACTACCCGATCCCTTTCTTTAATGTTATCGGGTGATGAAGTTTTGCGTGATATTTTATACAATGGAAATCCTGCTTTCGAAAAAGGAGCTATTGTTTGTCGCGTTGCTCCGTCTTTCATTCGTTTTGGAAGTTTTGAATTGCTTACTTCTCGCAATGAATTGAAAAACCTGAAACAATTTGTAGAATACACCGTTAAATATTACTTCCCTGAAATTAAAGGAGAACCCAAAGAACAATATGTACATTTTTTCCAAAAAGTAGCCGACACCACACGTGAAATGATTCTGCATTGGCAAAGAGTTGGTTTTGTACATGGTGTAATGAATACCGATAATATGTCCATCCACGGAATCACCATTGATTACGGTCCATATGGCTGGTTGGAAAATTACGATCCTAATTGGACACCAAATACAACAGACAGTCAATACAGGAGATACCGTTTTGGCAATCAACCGCAAATTGCGCAATGGAATTTGTATCAATTGGCTAATGCGCTTTATCCGTTAATCAACGAAGCCAAACCTTTAGAAGACATTTTGGAGTCTTTTATAAACGAATTTGATTCCGATTACAAAATAATGTTTTTAAGCAAACTAGGATTGTTTACTTCAACCGAAACTGATAGTGAATTAATTGCTAATTTAGAAGCAACTTTACAGTTATCTGAAACGGATATGACGCTCTTTTTTAGAAATTTAAGTCTCATAAAAAAAGAGGATTCGATTGAAAATGCAATTGCAAAAATTAAAGATGCCTTCTATATTCCCGAAGAAATCACCAATACTATCTTAGAAAATTGGACGGCTTGGTTTTCATTATATCTAAAAAGATTAGCAACAGAAGTCCTTTCAGATGAAGATCGCTCCACAAAAATGAATCGTATCAATCCGAAATATGTATTGCGAAATTATATGGCGCAACTAAGCATTGACGCGGCAGATAAAGGAGATTTTTCATTGGTCGATGAATTGTATACCCTACTTCAAAAACCATATGACGAACAACCGGAAATGGAGAAATGGTTTGCAAAAAGACCGGATTGGGCTCGTTCTAAAGTAGGTTGCTCTATGCTTTCTTGTAGTTCTTAACTTTTTTTGCCACGAATTTCACCAATTAAACTAATTTCTTTTTTTATTCAACTCTGATTAGTGAAAATTAGTGTAATTCGTGTCAAACTTTTTTCTGCCACAGATTAGAAAGATTTGCACTGATTAATCCATTAAATCCTTTTAATCTGTGGCATTTTTTTTAGCTCAAATAATCAGTTTAAACCTCTTTATAGCCTTAAAGTATTTTTTGCCACGAATTTCGCGAATTAAACTAATTAATTCGTGCCAATTAGTGTAATTCGTGTTTAACTCCTTTTTTACTTCGCAGTAATAGAATCAATTATAAGATTGGCATGAACTCTGGAATTCTCAATAAACCATTTGTGTGTATGCATTCCTCCACAAACCACTCCGGCCAGAAATAATCCTTTTACATTTGTTTCCATCGTTTCCGGATTGTAAGTTGGTGTTTTTAACTCATCTTCAGACAGTTGAATGCCTGCATTTTGCAAAAAAGCCAAGTCAGGTTTGTAACCCGTTAACGCTAAAACAAAATCATTTTCGATAGTTATTTTTCCGTTTGGAGTTTCAATTTCAACCGTATTCTCTTTAATTTCGGTAATATTCGATTCAAAATAAGCTTTAATACTTCCTTCGCTAATGCGGTTTTCGATATCAGGTTTTGCCCAATATTTCACGCGATTGTTGATCTCGTTTTTGCGAATTACCATTGTTACATTGGCTCCTTTTCTCCAACATTCCAAAGCCGCATCAACTGAAGAGTTATTCGCGCCAACCACTAGTATATTTCTAAAAGCATATTCATGTGCCTCTTTATAATAATGACGAACTTTGGGCAACTCTTCCCCTTTTACCTCCATTTTAATCGGAATGTCATAAAATCCGGTTGCAATAATGACGTTTTTTGATTGGTATACTTTTTTATCTGTGTTAATTTTAAATGATTCGACACCCTCTTTTATAATTTCGGTGACTCTTTCAAATAAATGAATTGAAAAGTTAAAATAGCGGTGAATATTTCGATAGTATTCCAAAGCCTCCTGACGACCCGGTTTTGGTGGCAGACAGTTAAATGGAATGCCTCCTATTTCCAACCTTTCTGCTGTCGAAAAAAAAGTCATGTACAAAGGATAGTTAAAAATACTATTTACAATTGCTCCTTTTTCAATGATTAAATAACTCAAATTCTTCTTCTGGGCTTCTATAGCACAGGCCAGACCAATCGGACCGCCTCCCACAATGATCAAATCGTATTGTTCTGTCATAAAGCAATTACTTTTCCCAAGTTTTAAAAGGGTTTTTACTCAGATACGCGTTATAATATCTTGGATCATTAGTCACTTCCTCACCCAGCCATTCCGGTTTTTCAAAAGAGTCTGTCTCTGATTGTAATTCAATTTCGGCCATTACCAAACCTTCATTATCACCATAAAATTCATCCACTTCAAAAACATGATCTCCCGCTTTTATTTCAAAGCGGGTTTTCTCAATTTTGCCTTTTTCACAAAGTTTGAGTAACTCCTCTGCTTCATCAATTGGAATTTCATTTTCCCATTCAAAACGGGACATTCCGCCTTGATGACCAATCCCTTTAATGGTAATAAATCCCCTTTGACCTTTAATCCTAACGCGAACTGTTCTTTCCGGGATTGAACTTAAGTATCCCTGAGCAATTTTATTTTGAGTAAAAGCCTGTTCTTTAAAATCATCCGATTTTACAAGAAACTTTCTTTCGATTTCAATCATTTTAATATTTCAATTAAATTTCAATGCAAGTTACTTAATTTAATTCAGTAGTAAAATTGACAAATCACAAACTCCTTACTTTATATCATTTTTATCCTAACTCCCTCGCAATCAAAAACAAAACATTAAAATAACTGATTATTAATGCTTTACGTATTATTTTTTTGGTTAAATTTGATAGAATCTTAACTTCATACTTATGTCTAAAAAAGCACTTTATCTATTAGGCATTGCAATAACCATTATTTTGGGTACTTTTTTGTACTTGAAATTTTGTTGCAATTGTACGAAACCCGAAACAATTGATCCTATCGAAAAACCAATTGTAACGACTCCGGAGGCCTCTCTTGTCCCCTTTGTTCTAAATGGCTCGGGAATTGATTATCACACGACTGATAATATCAAATTCCTTAAAAACAATGCTGCAGTACTGGTCCCCATTGGCGATTCTGTAAATATTGGAATTGAAAAACTAAAAGCGTTTTTAACTTCAAATCCAAAGCAAAAAATAACCATTACCGGTTATGCCACAAGTGACGAAACCAATACCACTAAATTTGAAAATCTTGGAGTAGCCAGGGCAAATGATGTCAAAAATTATTTTGTAACGAAAGGCTTAACAGGATCTCAATTGGATACCAAAGGTGAAATTGTGGACAAATGGCAAACCAATTCAGATACTCTTTTTGGACCGGTTTCTTATAAATTTGAAGTTGCAGACACCACTACGGTCGCTACTGACGAGTGGAGCCTTTTGAAAGAAAAAATCAATACGGATCCTTTAACGTTGCATTTTAGTACCAGTAAATCCCGTAATATACTAGGTGCAGATGAAAAGCAAAAAGTAGCAGATATTGCCAAATATACAGGACATGATAAAGCCGCTGTGGTTTTAATTGTTGGTCATTCGGACAATGTGGGAAATCGTGATTCGAATGTTGCTTTGGGACAAAAAAGAGCCGAGTTCACTAAAAACTATCTGTCCAAAAATGGTATTGGTGCGCAAATCGAAACGGAATCAAAAGGACCTGATGAACCAATTGGCGATAACGGTACCCGAGAAGGTAAGGCAGCTAACAGAAGAACTGTAATTACAATAAAATAATTAATCAAAATATACGATCATGAATATACCTTGTATCTTAATACCTGCGCTAGTTGGATTAATCTGTGGAATTTTAGGTTACTTACTAGGAAGAATGAACTCAAAAAATGATGATTCACTAGCATTGTCTTTACAAGCTGATTTGGATGCCTGCAAAGCGAATACCAAGAATCTGAATGCCCGTATCGCTACTTTAGAAGCTGATTTGGCTGCTAAACCAACTATTAACAGTACAGCCCAATCATTTGCCGCTACAGCCGCTCCATTGTTGTTATTTGACAACGAGCTCGCTGCAACCGTTTTTGGTAAAAAAGTAAAGGAGAACGATCTTAAAGTTGTAGAGGGAATTGGACCAAAAATTGAAACCTTGTTTAATAATGCCGGAATCAAAACCTGGCAGGAATTATCGGCAACAACAACCGAAAAATTGCAATCTATTTTGGATGCTGCAGGTGAAAATTATGCCATACATAATCCGGGTAGCTGGGCGAAACAAGCGCTACTTGCCTACCAGGGAAAATGGCAGGAATTAAAAGACTGGCAAGACAGTCATATTGGAGGAAAAGAATAAAACCACAATTTATATAACCTTAAAAACTGGCTTCCGGCCAGTTTTTTTATGCTTTATCGAAAAATTCAGATGACCAGTTCTTATCTTTATTATACCACAATTGCCCTTCTAAAACTTCTAATGGGCAATCGAAATTATTGGTATACAGTGCGCCGGTTCCTAAGCCTTGTGGCATCTTTGAGTTTTGCAAAAACGTCCATTGTGAGATTGCATTCAGTCCGATATTGCTTTCTAATGCCGATGTAATCCACCAGCCAATATTGTATCGTTCGGCCAACGTAATCCACTCCTGTGTTCCTCTAAAGCCCCCAACAAAACTAGGCTTAAGAATAATATATTGTGGTTGGATTTTTTGGATCAGTTTTTCTTTCTCTTCTATTGAAAATACTCCGATTAATTCTTCATCCAATGCAATTGGAAATGGTGTTACCTTACATAAATCAGCCATTGCCATTACATTTCCTTTCTTAATAGGTTGCTCAATACTATGTAACTGAAATTTATTAAGTTGATTTAGTTTATCTAAAGCTTCACTTAACTCAAAAGCACCATTGGCATCTACTCTAATTTCGATTTGTTCTGCAGAAAAATGACTTCGAATGAACTGTAACAGCTCTAATTCTTTATTAAAATCAATCGCTCCGATTTTGAGCTTTATGCAATTAAAACCATCGGCCAGTTTTTCTTCTATCTGCTGTTTCATAAAAGACGGTTCACCCATCCATACCAAACCATTTATTGAAATTGACTTTGTATGATTAGTAAAATCGGAAGGAAACAGTACGTATGGGTTATCACTTTTAAGGGACAAAAAAGCCATTTCAATTCCAAATTGTATGGAAGGAAACTCCAATAAGGCTTCCCAAAGTTTCGTTTCACCTAAATGAATGTTCTCGCAAGCCCAGCTTAGTTTTTCTTCATAATCGTCGCGATCATCTGCGCTTAAACCTCTTAAGATTCCGCACTCCCCGATTCCTTTTTTACCGTTTTCTTCCAAAACAATAAACCAGGTTTCTTTTTCTGTCATAATGCCTCTTGAGGTTCCAGACGGGCGCTTAAACTCTAGCATGTATTTGTGGTAGGTGGCTTTCAATATACTGTGTGTTTTTTTTAAACCATATAAGTGATGTAAGTTCATTTAATTGTTGGCGGAAAAGCAAACTTATATTTTCTTATATCACTTATATGGTGAAATTTAATTGGCTAAATGCTTTGTGTTTTTTAAACCATGTAAGTCATATAAGCTCATTTAATTGTTGGCGGAAAAACTAACTTATATTTTCTTATATCACTTATATGGTGAAATTTTAATTGGCTAAACGCTATGTGTTTTTAAACCATGTAAGTCATATAAGTTCATTTAATTGTTGGCGAAAAAACTAACTTATATTTTCTTATATCACTTATATGGTGAAATTTTAATTGGCTAAACGCTATGTATTTTTTAAACCATGTAAGTCATATAAGTTCATTTAATTGTTCGCGGAAAAACTAACTTATATTTTCTTATATCGCTTATATGGTGAAATTTTAATTGGTCAAAAACTTTGTGTTTTTTAACCTTGTAAGTCATGTAAGTTCATTTAATTGTTGGCGGAAAAGCAAACTTATATTTTCTTATATCACTTATATGGTGAAATTTTAATTGGTCAAAAGCTTTAAAATTCTTTCGTAATCTTCTGATTTAATGCCTGCTTTCTGGAAGGTTGTAAAATCCAGCTTTGTTTTATCTGTCCAGCTTAAGCTGTCTGTTACGTTCTGATTTTGGTATTTTTTGTAGATAGACTTGGCTGAACTGTAATCGTCGCTTAAAAGGTATACGTGTGCCAGATTCAGTTTTACCGCTAACTCTGTGTCGTCTAACTTTTCGCCCTCTTTCAGGAACTTAATTGCTTTTGCGTATTGTTTGGTCAAAATGTAACAATAGCCAATCGAAGCATAATCTAATGCGGTTGCTTTTCCATCGTTGATTATGCCATTCAATTTCGGAATGGCTTCGTTGTATTTCTGTTGTTTGATCAAAGTGGCAATCTGTTTGTGCAAATCACTGTAAACATTTTTAGAGATTCCTGCATCATTGTAACAGGCCGCTCCAAAGTCTTTGTATACTTTGGTTCTTTCAATTGGCAATAACTTTTGAAATTCAGCATAACGATATTGCTTCATTATTTTATTCAATATGCAAACACAAAAATCATCCGAATTGGCCATTTTTTGAGCCATTGTGGATGTTTTACACAAACTGATAATTTCATTTTTATTATCCTGATTCCAGCCACGATTGAGTTTTGTATCTACCCAAGGCACAACTTCTAAAACGATTTTTTGACTTAAAATCCAATTCTTACTTTCAAAACCAAACCAGATTGTAGTCGTATTTTCTTTTAAACAAGAAGATTTGTCCAAAGACAGGCGTTTTGCATCTTTGCTAACCGGTTCGACCTGAGCAAAACAGGCTGCGTCGGTTTTCCCGTCGCTTACATACTTCTTTGCTTTTTCGCTTGAAGTGAAAATCGAATAAGTACATTGATCATCTCCTGAGATTTTTGACATCAAGAAAACAGCTCCTGCTGAACCCTGTCCTATTCCGTAAGGATCCGGTATCGCTTTTAGTACCGAAACTAAACTACTTGCCATTTCCTGATTTTTGTCTAATAGCGTTATTCTATAGACAATCTCAGTTGTACCAACAGGTAAATCTTCGGTGTTTACGGTCATTCGGTCGCCGGCAGAAACCAAAAATTCTTTTGTAGTTGCACGTTCTTTATCCCAATAGCCGTCTTTTTGAGCGTAAATATTGTAGAAAGAACAAACAGAAACGAAAAGCAGTATTATTTTTTTAGTCATCATTTTAAGCATTTTGCTCACTGGTATTAATCATATCCTGAATTCGTTTTTCGGCCTCTGCTTTTGTAATTCCTTCGTAAAAATCTTTAACAAAGGGGTGATCGTAATCTTTGTGTGGAAAAATTACCGGTCTGCAGTTCCCTTTCTGAGTGACTACCGTTGTTGGAACACTTTCTGAAAAAGTATAGTCTTGCATAGCGTTGTTTAACCATCCGAAATATTCTGTTTCATGCTCTTCATTGTCAAAATTATCAAGATAGTCCTGAAAACTTTTCTCACTCAAAGAAACCCAAAATCCATACTCCAGATCTTCACAATGATCATTTACTTTCTGAAATAATACACAACGTATAAATCTCCCTACATGATCCGGAGATTTAATGACACAAAAGTCTTCATCAATCACCGCTATTTCTTCTTTATCAACCTCAGAAAGACGAGAATAAGCATCAGGCGAAATATACGTTAGTGCCGGCCAACCCTCATGCTGCTCTCCGCAACATTCACAAATAAATTTTGTACTATCCATTTATTATTTTAATTGAATAAACGCTTCAATTTGATTTCTAATTCTTCGAAAAAATCGCTAATACGAGTAGCATTTTAATTTTACAATTCGATTGATTCTCCGATTTCAAGCAGCATTAAATCTTTGCCTTTGTCAAAAAATTGACGAATAGATTCTTCGTGATCAATTTCGATATAACCAAATGTATCAAAATGGTAACCAAGGATTTTATCACATTCTACAAAGTCTGATGCGATTATAGCATCTTCTACATCCATCGTAAAATTATTCCCAATTGGAAGTATCGCTAAGTCCAATTTGGTTCGCAGCGGGATTAATTTCATGTCCATTGTAAGCGCTGTGTCTCCGGCGATATAGATGTTTTTATGTTCTCCTTCAATTACAAAACCTCCCGGATTTCCACCATAACTTCCGTCTGGAAAAGAGCTTGAGTGAATCGCGTTTACATATTTTACTTTTCCGAAATCAAACTTCCAGCTTCCGCCATGGTTCATCGGGTGAGCTGTGAAACCTAATTTAGTATAATAATTTGCAATTTCCGCATTAGAAACGATAACGGCATTGGTTCGCTTTGCAATAGCTTCAACATCTAAAACATGATCGCCATGTGCGTGTGTCAGCAATATATAATCTGCTTTTAATGTGTTTATATCAATATCAGAAGCTTGCGGATTCGCTGTTATATAAGGGTCAACAATAATATGTTTTCCTCCAACTTCAATTCCTAATGATGCATGTCCGTAAAAAGTAATTTTCATTTTTATAAAAATTTAAGTTGAACTTCTTTTATCTTCCTCCTAAGAAAAGATTAACAATAATGTCTGAGATTAAAGAAATCATACATACCGTTAACAACAAAGAAAGAAGAAAGGTACTCAAGGCTAATTTCTTTAACTCCGGATCTAATAACTTAGGTTCTTGATTTTTAGCAACCGTAATCAAATGTTTTGTTAAGGGGATGTATGCCAATAAAAACAGGTACTGATCAAAATTATAATCACTTAGAATAGCAAAAACAACTACTAAAATCATTGCTGTAACAATCAATGCGAAATGGTATTTTTTTGCCTTTTTGCCCCCCATTTGAACTACAATCGTGTTTTTACCCGATTTACGATCTGATTCTTCGTCACGCATATTGTTCAGGTTTAACACTCCAACACTCAATAAACCAATCGAAATGGCTGGCAGAATCAAAAGCGGATCAACTTCTTTAGAATATAAAAAGTTAACGCCCAGTGTACTTACTAATCCGAAAAAGACAAAAACAAATACATCTCCGAAACCTTTATATCCATAGGCTGAATTTCCTACTGTATAACGAATAGCCGAAACGATAGCGGCAACTCCAAGCAAAAGAAAAAAGATAGAATAACCAAAATTCGACTCCCCGAAAGCAAAATAAATTAAGGTAATCGCAGATAATAAAGTTAAAATCGAAGTGATTATTATCGCTTTTTTCATTTCCTGAGGGGTGATCACACCACTCTGAATCGCTCTTTTGGGCCCTACTCTGTCTTCATTGTCCGTTCCTTTTACTCCATCACCATAGTCGTTTGCGAAATTGGACAAAACTTGTAAACCAAGCGTTGTTAGAAGTGCAAAACCTAAAATTTTCCAACTAAAAACTTCTGTTGGTGTATTTATAGCTTCTGTTGGGTTGGATAAAGCGTAAATACTTCCAACTATAATTCCCGAAACTGATAATGGCAACGTGCGCAATCTTGCGGCTTCAATCCAATGTTTCATTCTTTTTTTATTTTAGATTTTAGAGTGTAGATTTTAGATTATTTTGTTCTGATTGAAAATTATGGATTCAAAAAATCTACAATCTAAAATCAGAAATCTAAAATGTATTATGGCAACCACTTGTTTTCTCCAAAATTTGGTTTTCTTTTTTCTAAAAATGCATTTCTTCCTTCTTTTGCCTCTTCTGTCATATACGCCAAACGAGTTGCTTCTCCTGCAAAAACCTGCTGTCCAACCATTCCGTCGTCCGTTAGATTCATCGCAAACTTTAGCATTTTTATAGAAGTCGGTGATTTTTGAAGAATTTCCTGTGCCCACTCATAAGCGGTATCTTCCAGTTCGTCATGTGGAATGACAGCATTTACCATCCCCATATCCATTGCTTCCTGAGCAGAATAATTACGTCCTAAAAAGAAGATTTCACGTGCTTTTTTCTGACCTACCATTTTAGCAAGATACGCAGATCCGTAACCACCGTCAAAACTCGTTACATCGGCATCAGTTTGTTTGAAAATAGCATGTTCTTTACTTGCCAAAGTCATATCGCAAACAACATGTAAGCTATGTCCGCCACCCACTGCCCATCCCGGAACAACGGCAATAACCACTTTTGGCATAAAACGGATTAAGCGCTGCACTTCAAGAATATTCAAACGGTGTTGACCGTCTTCTCCTACGTACCCTTGGTGTCCACGAGCATTCTGATCTCCTCCGCTGCAAAAAGAATACACTCCGTCTTTAGTCGAAGGTCCTTCTGCAGAAAGTAACACTACTCCAATCGAAGTATCTTCTTGTGCATCGTAAAAAGCCTGGTATAATTCTGAAGTTGTCTTTGGACGAAAAGCATTTCTAACATTTGGTCTGTTGAAAGCAATTCTTGCAACTCCATTACATTTTTTATAGGTTATATCTTCAAATTCTCTGGCAGTGATCCAATCCATTTCTATTTGTTTAATTTTAATAATTTATAGTGTAAAAATAAACCATTTTTACATTTTTACCTACTCTATTTGGTTTTTGGTGTTTACTAAAACCGGCTTCAAATGTTAACAATTGGTATTTCCCTACAAAAAATAACACTATTTAACATTTGTTTTAAAAAAAAATAAGTAATTTTACACCCTTATAATCAGCAAGATACATTTTATTTTGTTGTTATTTGATTGATTTTCTTTCACTGATTTATTAACCTAAAAAATGACTTTTTTTGAGAAAATTTAAAAAATTTGTCGCTCATTTTTTTACGGTTTTTATTAGTAAACCAATAATTAATGAGCAAATGATTTATGCATTTGTTAAAACTTCAAGGAGGAAATAGTAACACCTAAGGTTAAATGCTGGAAATGTATCCGTGTTAGTACAAAAATGAATACGAAAAGAGGAAAAAATACTAATTAAATACTTTCCAAAAGTTATTCTATACAACCAATGGCTTAGCCGTGAATTTGATTTTTTGCTTTTAAGATGAATGTATCAATTGTTTAAAGACATACCCATATAAAGAAGTAATTTCTAAAATTTTTAAAGCTATTATTTTTTTAATGGATTCGAATTATTTTATTTCTGTTTTTTTTTAATTACAATTTTTTTTAAAACTAGAATAAAAAAGAGAAAGGCTACTTGTAATGAGTAGCCTTTCTTGTTAGTAGTATTTGATCAAGTCCAAAAACTTGTGGAGAAGTGAAAATCTCGCAAAGACGCAGAGTCGCCAAGTTTTTTCCCTGATTTTTTAACTTTGCGACTCTGCGTCTTTGCGAGAAATAACATTCCTCTAATCACTATTCTCTAAAATCTGAAAAATAACTTTTCATTCTCTAGCCATACCAGCCTAAACAACGAAGGAAAAATCACACCAGAAATTCCGCTTAGAAAATCGCCAATCTTTGGTGATTTGCGCGTGTGATTTCTCCTTCGTCGAAATGACAGGGTTGTAAGGAATTGGTCTTTTATTCAATCCATTCAGAGCAAAAAAAATCCAAATCCCCATAAAATAACATTGGGATTTGGATTTTTTTATTTGGAATTTAAACGTAAGGTTTTAACTCTCTTTTATCAGGTAAATACCGTCTTCTTTGATTTCAATAAGTTGCTCCTTGTACAAAGCTCCAATAGCTTTTTTGAAGGTTTTTTTACTCATTTTCAATACAGTTTTAATATCTTCCGGATGCGAGTTGTCATTCAGACGCAAGAAACCACGATTGGCTCTCAATTCGTCCAAAATCTTATCTGCGTTAGGTTCGATGCTTTGATATCCCTGCACTTGCAAGGCTACATCAATTTTATTGTCAGGACGGATATTTTTAATAAAACCGCGCATTCTGTCACCTGTTCTGATCGCATCATCATATACTTCGTCTTTATACAACAATCCTTTGTGTTTTTCATTGATAATCACATTGATCCCGATTTCGGTGATGTGCGAAACGATCAAATCTACTTCTTCTCCGTTTTCAACCGTTAAAGAATCATTGTTTAAAAACTGATTCGTTTTGCTTGAAGCTACCAAACGATTTGTTTTTTCATCCATATAAAGATAAACCAGGTATCGTTTTCCTTTTTCCATCGGACGAGCTTGTTCTTTAAACGGAACCAAGATGTCTTTTTCCATTCCCCAGTCCATAAAAGCACCTACCTGATTGATGTAGTTTACCCTTAGAAGAGAAAATTCATTCAATAAAATATAAGGCTCGAGTGTAGTGGCAACAGGGCGTTGTTCATGATCCAAATAAACAAAGACAATAAGTTCTTCGCCTATTTCAAATTCATTGGGAACGTATTTATTTGGTAATAATATATCGTGAATTCCTTCCGGGTCTTTTTCGGGATTCCCTAAAAATAAACCAACTTTGGTATCACGTAGTATGGTAAGTGTATTGTATTTTCCTATTTCAATCATATTCTTGAGGTTCTGGGCTCATAAGCAGCCAAGTTTCTAAGCCGCAAATGTACGAAGTTTGAAAATGGTAAGCAGAAAAAATATTTTATAAAAAAGAACTTCCGTATCGAAAAATCAAAAACCTATATTTGATAAAATTTTATTGTACTATTTTAACGTAAAGAATAATAGCCCCAAACTTAGATTTCTATGGTATTTCTTTGCATAGTTCAACTGTATTATTAAGTTCTTTTATCCAAAAACGGTGTAAGATATCTCTATTTTTTTTCAAATAATCTCCCAAACAATGGCAGAAAAACATAAAATAAAAGCAGTGATTTTTGACATGGACGGTGTCTTAATCGACTCCGAACCTCTTTGGCAAAAGGCTGAATTTGAAGTATTTTCTTCACTGGGGGTTACGGTAACAAAAGAAATGGCTGAAATTACAAGAACAATGACCACTGCCGAGGTTGCTAAATTCTGGCACACAAAATTTCCATGGACAAATATCAGTCTTGAAACGACGGAACAATTGGTGATAGCAGAAGTAACCGAGCTCATCAAAAACGAAGGCTTGGGTATTTCAGGTATAAAAACCTATATTGAATCACTTCGAGCGGAAGGTTTTAAGATCGGGCTGGCTACCAATTCTCCATACAGTATTATACCAATTGTACTGGAAAAACTAAACCTAACACCATTGTTTGATTCTATTTCTTCTTCGGATGATGAAGAAAATGGAAAACCGGATCCTGCAGTATACCTAACTGCTTCGAGAAAACTTGATGTCGCTCCAAACGACTGTATCGCAATCGAAGATTCTCACTCCGGAATGAGAGCGGCAAAAAGTGCCGGTATGCGGGTTGCGGCTTTCACAAACAACACGACCAACGGCGTCGACACAAGTCTTGCTGATTATATTATAGAAAACTTTAATCTTGAACTTCAGAAAAAAGAAAGACTTTATTGTTTTTTGTGAGCATTTCTGCTGGAATAATTTTTTAACACATAGAGACATAGTTTTTGAAACTAAAAAAAAGAGTGTTTCACTCTAAATAAGACATAATAGAACTAGTTGAAAAAAAAAGATTTTCTTGGACTATCTTAACTTAATAAACTTAAACCTAATGTTTTTGTGTTAAAAATAATTGCTGTCAAAGGGTTAACACTAAAACATCAATAAATGTGATTTACTAAATAAAAACACAGGTCTTCCGTAATTTTATAACTATGTCACTATGTGTTAAAACTAGTTACATCAACGCGTTAAATGTTAATCTTACCTCCTATGGCACCTTATTTCCTTATAATACCCTGATAAAGTTTAAAATTATTATATTTACTTTTTAGCCAACCGAATAATGTTGCCCGAATAATGAAATCCCGCAACTTTTGGCCGATCAATTATAAGCAGTTAAGATGGAAAATAATACCGTACCAATAGCACCGATATCTTTGGATACCAATACAATATCGAACAAAAAGATTAAAAAAGCAGATTTGTTGCCTAATCCGGAATCTCAGTTGGATTCTATGGAAATGAAGGAAACACCTATCAGCGATTCCAGCATACTTTTTAGAGATCTGTCTGATACTGCCAGCAAAAAAGAAAGTATTATCCGATTAATTGATAAGCTGGATGTCGAAACTAATCTTAGATACCAAAGAACAGAAGAAGATACTTACTGTAATGTATACTCTTATGATTATTGCTATTTTAGTAAAGTATACCTTCCAACGGTTTGGTGGACAGCCGAATCTCTGGAAAAATTAGAACAGGGACAGGATGTTGAAGCGGTTTTTGAAGAAACTGTTGATCGTATTTATTCCAGCGCTCTACACGATTGGTTCCCTGAATGGGGTGGCGATTTTGGGTGGGAGCCAATAGCTTCAGTCGATGAAATTCAGAATAAAGTAAACGCCAACGGTGGAATTGGAATCATTTGCGCTAAAAGAAGAGAAAAAGGACTTTCCGGACATATTGTTCCCGTTGTTCCTGAAACCGCTCTGCACAAAGCGTATCGTGAGAATGGCGTAGTCGTTTATCCACTACAATCACAGGCAGGAAAGCTAAATTACAACTACTTTTCGGAGGTTAGAAAAGATTGGTGGAACGATGAATTATACTCCTCTTATGTGCTTTATTACCACCCCTAGCCGAAAATAATCAACTTCGTTATACAAACCTCTGAAAATTTATTGATTATCAATGGGTTAACTACTTGGAAATAACAAAATAAAGAACTACTTTCGCAACTTGGAAAAAATAAGAATAGCCAAAGTTGCAATAATGCTATTCATCTGTCTAAATTATTGATATAAAAGTGATTAATAACGGTAGTGATTTTATAACCTCATTATAAAATTTTACTTTTTTATCAGTCTTTCAGTCGATACAGGTGTGAAATTTCTAAGACTAAAAAATATAATTCTATAATTTTAAAAGTAAGACATAACTTTTTTAATGGATATTACAACTGTGTTTAATCCGTTAAAAGACTTCTTGTGCCTGATTTTAAATTGATTTGAGTCTTATTTTTCGAATAAAAGACAATGCTTTAAAAATATAATTAACCATAAAAAAAGACAATTAGTATAAATGAAAGACAATCAGACAAAAAAATATTATTGGGGAATAGGATTAGAAAACGAAACCTACATGCAATTTGAAGAATCCCTAATAGTTACTGGTGAATTTATACAAGAAAAGATTGGCTTTGAAAAATACAGTATTGACTATAGAAAATGTTATAAACCGGAAAGCCTTACTCCTGTTCTAAAGAAAGCTTTTGGTATAACTGAAAATTATAAAGTAAGCCGAATGATCAACAGTCATTCGCTGGAAAAACTGGATATAAACTATCAGCACAAAACATTATCGGCTGTAAAAGCACTTGCTGATGCAGAAGAAACGGATGCCGTTACCGCTCAACCTCTTGAGAATCCAGATTATCTTGGAAAATCAATTATGGAGCTTTTCCTTGAAGCACAGCCTTACAACATTCAAAGTATGATCAGCCAAAGAAACAAAACGATGGGTTCTGTTCACTTTGATGGCGATTCTATCGAATTTGTGACTAAATATTTTGAAAATCGAACTGTGGTTGATTCCTGCAAAGAACTAAAAGCAACTAAAAAGTTGTTTATCGATAAAATCAATGAATCTTCTGTTTTAAAAGGAAAACTAAATTTTCCGGATTACAACAATGGTCTTAACATGTTTATGACCAATCAGGAAAACCTGGTTTTGTTTAATAATGGAACGTATCATTTTCATATTACTTTGCCAACCCTGACAGAAGACAGCAGGATTACAGATTATACTGATTTTGAAAAAACACATGGTAATGCCATCTATTTACTGCAATGGTTTGAGCCGTTTTTTATAGCAACACTTGGTAGTCCCGACATTATGGGGGTAATAAGTGACAAATACGGTTTGGATAAAAAGTTCACTTTAGGCTCTATGAGAAATGCGATGTCTCGTTACATAGGCGTTGGAACTTATAATAAATCGATGCCTAAAGGTAAAATTCTAACCTTTAATGTGGATGATTTCAGAAAACTGCTAAAGTTTGAAAAGGAAGAAAACATCTGGTGGCGTGATCAGATCGAAGCAGAAATGGAATACGAAATGCTTTCTGAAGTTGGTCTTGATTTTAATCAGGAAAAAATGTATCAAAGTGGTTTTGAGTTCAGAAGTTTTGACGAGTTTCCGGCAAAATACCTGGATGATGTTCTTTTTTCTATTATTTTAATTTGTGAGCATTCTTTAAACCTGCCTGATGTACAATGGGGACACGACAGTAAAGCCTGGAATAATTTAGTTTTTAAAACCCTGAAAATGGGTTATTTGACTGAAATCAATGAGGAGGAAAAGAAAGAAATTTTAGATTTATTACAACTACTAAATCCATCAGATATCAATTACAATACATTAAAAGCTGAATTTGAAGCTATTCTTTTATTAGATGAATTTTTCTTTAAGATTCTTGCTGTTTTACATGACAAATACAAAGACAACAATGTTTGTCTGGATGCGATGTACGGACAAAAAACAAGTTCTCCACCAAAATGGGACAACTTTAATAAATACCAAACAGAAAGACACTTGCAACAAATAGGTTCTTTTTGCGATAATTAGAAGTTTATTTTTTGACTAAAACCAACGGCCAAATTCATAATCGAATTTGGCCGTTGGTTTTTTTTGATCTTTTGCCACGAATTTCACGAATTATCACGAAATGTTTTTTTTTGCCACAGATTAAAAAGATTTACACAGATTATTTAATCCTTTTAATCTTTTAAATCTGTGGCAATTTTTCCTCTATAAAAGTCCTTTATAATACGCTTCTACATCCTTCCAATGGTAATACGGTCCTAGATCTGTCTTTATTGTCGGAACAAGGATTTCTTTTTCATGAAGTAAGAATTTGACCAGTATATCCTCTGATTTTCGTTTGCGAAAGAATACCATTTGTATGTTTCCGGCCATGGGAGCAATTCTGAAATTATTCCATGCTTCGTAAAAAGTAGCGGGATCAGAGACACTGTTATAACTTCCGTCTAAATGAAGAAGCATTGCCAGTGTGATTAAATTACCATCGTGTGCAAAACGAAGTGTAGCGCCTTTGCCTTTAGATGTAATCATCGTATTGGCACTTTCTATGATGTTTTTCAAGGTTGGCTTTTGATTTTCAAACATGATTCCGTTGTTGACTGCAGCATTGGCATCACTCACATATTGACGGTAATTTGTTGTTTGCCACAAATCAAAAAGCTCTTTTTTTTCAAACAGATCATAGAAAGTCAGCTTTGTTTCTACATTTTGCATTCCTCCTGCTATAGCGAATAGTTTTTTCATAAGAGCACTTGGGTCTACTTTTTTTGCTACATAATCGGCATTCGAAAATAGCGACTTAACCAAACGATCGGGATGGATGTGTTTGTCTTCAAATTCCTGGTATTCTTTTTTCCAGGTATCTTTGGCGGCTTTAAAGGCAGTTGCTTCGGGAGTGTTGTAATTGAGATAACGTTGCCATTTTATACCGGCATTTCGGTCAATTTTCAGGTCGGGATTAATTTCTTTAAGTCTTTCGCAGAACGCATCCATACTAAGTACAACGCGCACTACTGTTGTAGCGCTGGCCTCTATTTGAGCATCCTTAACAAACACTTTTGGGTATTGTTTGTACATGCGCTCTGCAATGCCTCTCTGTTCTTTCTGTCCCAAAGGTGCAAGATCTCCTCCGCGAAATTCAACCTCTTTCCAAAGTTTCTGTAATCGCTTTAGGACATCGTTACCCAGGCTTGTAAGCGCATTGTTTTTATTAGCTTCTTCAAGCAAATCTAATACCTCTTTATATTCTGCATCACTTGTCAGATAGCGCGATCCATGACGTCCGAAATGGCTTATGTAAAAGGCTTGGTATCCTTTTGGTGCGGCCGTAGTAGTCGCAATATTTTTGGCAGGATAAGCATAATTAACTCCAGCTGTTTTCTCGGGAGTATCAGACAGTTCTTGTTGGATTGATTGTCCTAAAACAACAGACAAATTGGTAATTGCAATTAATAGCGTTAAGTAGATTTTCTTCATTTTGGTTTCGGTTACTGCAAGGCAAATATATTCTAAATATCAGAAAATCGCTGCTGACCTTTAGAATATAAATTACCCTTCCCTATTCCACTTTTAGAATGTTGTTTTGTACCCTATCCCTATCGTATATTTTCTTGTCAAACCATCAGGTCTTACATCTCTGACTACAAATGGCGTAGCTAAAGAGAGCTCCAAACTTCCTCCTTTAAAAGAATAGGCAGAAATAAGATTCCCGTTGATCGTAAGCCCTTCGGATCCTTCTATTGCCTGTCTTGCCCCGTAAATATCTTCATAAGTATCTTCACCTAAATGATAAATAAACAGCACATTGGGTTTAAAACTAAACTTAGAATTTCTGGTTTCAATAGTATAAGTAGTACGAAAAAGCACATCGGGTCTACGTTCAAAAAGATTTGTAGTCGGAAAATCGGTTGTTCCGGAATATTCTGCTATGTATGAATTTGCATTAATATTAATCACAGGCAATTGCAGCGCTGAGATAAAATCCAGTTTTTTATACGTTAGATTGACGCTTCCTATAAAATCAAACGTCCCCAAACTACTCTGATAATCCAACGGAAGCGGGTGATCGTTTATTTTAAGATTGGAGCTGTTAAACGGGATCTTTAGCCCTGCTGTATAACTCCATTTGTATACTTTATTGAATCGTGTTTTGTAATGTGCTGTTAAAAATGCATCACCTATAGAACCTCTGTCTCCAAAACTCCCACTAGCAAAAGAGGAAGTGATCTTAGCGCTTCCTGACCATCTTTCATTAAAATTACGTGTATAAGAAATATAAGGTGAAATATACGTTACATCTGATTCTCCTGCACCAAACACAGTGCTAACTTCGATCGCATTTTTTGCAATACTATCGGTTGCATACGTATTGTTTATACTACAAACTCCTGCATCACTACAGCCTTGCGCTTTTATACCTACGTAAAAAAACATACAAACAATTAAATAGATTTTTTTTGATTTCATAATAATAGTAGGTTTAGTTAAAGTTTTGCAAAGGCAAAAAGGTGATTGAACTGCTGACAGTGTATCAATACATAGGGATAAACGGAAAGATCAACATTGTCCGGAATTCTAAAGGCTTGATTAGTACCATTTCCAAGAGATCCCAAATTGACAAAATTAACAGGGGAACTACTTTTAGAAAGATAAACTTTTAAGTCAGGACCGTTTGTGACCGTGAAATTCTCGAGGGCTAAATTGCGATGCGTACCATCGCTATAAATTTTAGCGCTTCCGGAAACGGAATGACCTGATGTGGGAGCAAAATTTCCTGACGAAGTAACCACAGCTGTCTCCGGAATTTCTACAGAGCCAACCGGTTTACGGGTGAGCTCTCCTTCTGATTCACAGGAACTCAATACTGAAATTAGAAACAATAGATAGATTGCATTTTTCATAGCGTATACTTTATATTTCAAAATTAAACACTATAAAAAAAGGAGATTGTCACCTATCTTACATTTGGGACAAGATAATGAAGAGAATATCATTATTTCTGCTCTCAAACGGTTAATTACAAAAGCTTCTACTTGTCTATTTACTTGCCGTAAAGCGCTATAAAGCTACATTGCTTTCGTATAAAACAGGTATTTATACTTTAGATCGGAAACTTAAAAAAAACTATTTTTGAATCTGCCTAAAATCTTTATCTAACTACAGCATAAAACTATCTTACGATAAAAGGAAGAATTCATTTGTGTGCTGTGAAATAAGATTTCAAAATGGTTAAAATTCGAAGTAAATTTAAATCCGCAAAACCATAAACGCTAAAAAAATATGCCTTGGACTATTCTTGAAAAACTATGGAAGCGCACTTTAAACCCATCCGGTTCTTCTGCTACAAATACTAAGCAAACCTGGGATGATGAAATTAAAACCTTATACCAGCTAGGGATTAGTATCGAAAATGTACTACAGTTTTTATACTTTGAAAAACCTGATTTCGAAACTTTTAAAGTTTGGATTAACACCAATCGGAAAAACGAAAATTCCGAGTTTGAAGACTTGTCGGCCAAAGTACTTTCAGATGAAGATCTGCAATTTTGGGACAAAAATGGTTACGTCATTGTGAAAAATGCAATTTCAAAAAAGGATTGTGAAGCTACGCAGCAGGCTATTTGGGATTTTTTAAAAATGGACCCCGACACTAAAGAAACCTGGTACAAAAGGCATGAGAATCAAAAGGGACTAATGCTTAATTTTTCGGATCATGCGACCTTAAACAGAAATCGATTGTCTCCAAGAATTAAAAAGGCTTACGAACAACTTTATAATACTAACAAAATATACAAAACCATTGATAAAGTAAGTTTTAACCCTCCTGAAACCGAAGATTTTACTTTTATCGGAAGTCCTCTTCATTGGGATACTAATTTAAAACAACCTATTCCGTTTGGACTTCAGGGACTACTTTATCTCACCGATTGTGGTGCCGATGATGGTGCTTTTCATTGTGTGCCGGAGTTTCATAACCACATAAATAACTGGCTGAATGCCCTTGAAGCCGGTGAAAACCCAAGAGAAAAGGCACTTAAAACTTTACTTCCAAAACCTATACTTGGCGATGCCGGCGATTTTATAATCTGGAACAATACTTTGCCGCACTGTGCTACACCAAACAAAGGAAAAAGTCCCCGAATGGTACAATATCTCACTTATCTGCCTGATGATTTTGTCACACTTGAGGAATGGGTTTGATTTTTATACTTCAACCTTAAAAAACAACGATCTCAATAGGTAGTCTTTGGATTAAAATACAAGAATCACTTCCCTGTTATTTGTCTGTCATTTCTCCTTTTTAAGATATCTTTTGATACTGTAGAATCAAATGGAGTGCTGCTGCATTTTTTAATATCTTTGGCTCATACTTTTTTAGCACATCGCTAAAACCAATGAAATAAAAATTAATGATACTACTAGATAACAACTACCGTTTTAATGTTTCAGAAACTCTTTTTGTTTTTGCACTGGAGTCAGAAGCTGGAAATGATTTTGACGGAATGAATAAATTGGTAACCGGTATTGGGAAAGTAAATGCTTCGATAGCATTGACCAAAGCTATAATCCATCAAAAGCCAAAATTGATCATTAACCTGGGCTCCGCCGGAAGTAGTCGTTTTAATAAAGGCGAAGTAATATGCTGCAGAAATTTTATTCAGCGTGATATGGATGTTAGAGGCCTTGGTTTTTTGGAGTACGAAACGCCACTCTCGGGTATTCCTGTCGTACTTGAACACGGTCATTCTATGGGTGGTCTGCAGGAAGGAATTTGCGGAACAGGAGACAGCTTCGAGATGAATCACATCAATGACGCCTACAATGTAATCGATATGGAAGCTTATCCGCTGGCTTTAATTGCAAAAATGGAAAACATCCCTTTTCTCTGTCTAAAGTATATTTCAGATGATGCCGGAGACAACGCTGCTGAGGACTGGACTGTACAGGTGCATCTTGCTGCACATGCCTTCAAAAAAATACTATTCCCTACTGAATAATTCGAGTTTTAAAGAGATTTGGATTAAGTAAATTTGTTTTTGAGATTAGAAGAAAAGGTTTCTCTTTGAAGTAAATCTGACAGGTTTTTGAAACCTGTCAGATTTAGTTTTTGGGGTATTAAGTCTATAACCTTTGAAGCGGTAAAAAAACGAATCCAAAATTTAGGTTACCTAAAAAAACACCAGTTTGTCATTTCGAGCGAAGTCGAGAAATCACACAAGAAATTCCGTACAGAAAAGCGCCAATCTTTGTCGAATATTGGGTGTGATTTCTCCTTCGTCGAAATGACAAATTACAAGAAATTAGATTAGAAAAAGCCTCTCTTTGAAGTAAATCTGACAGGTTTTTGAAACCTGTCAGATTTGGTTTTTGGGGTATTAGGTCTACAATCTTTGAAGTAGAAAAAAACGAATTCAAAAATTTAGGTTACCTGAGAAACACAACCAGTTTGTCATTTCGAGCGAAGTCGAGAAATCACGCAAGAAATTCCATACAGAAAAGCGCCAATCTTTGTCGAATATTGGGTGTGATTTCTCCTTCGTCGAAATGACAAATTACAAGAAATTAGATTAGAGAAAGCCTCTCTTTGAAGTAAATCTGACAGGTTTTTGAAACCTGTCAGATTTGGTTTTTGGGGTATTAAGTCTACAACCTTTGAAGCGGTCAAAAAAACGAATCTCAAAATTTAGGTTACCTAAGAAACATAAGCAATTTGTCATTTCGAGCGAAGTCGAGAAATCACACAAGAAATTCCATGCAGAAAAGCGTCAATCTTTGTCGAATATTGGATGTGATTTCTCCTTCGTCGAAATGACAAATTACAAGAAATTAGATTGGAGAAAAAGCCTCTCTTTGAAGTAAATCTGACAGGTTTTTGAAACCTGTCAGATTTGTTTTTTGGGGTATTAGGTCTACAACCTTTGAAGCGGTAAAAAAACGAATCTTAAAATTTAGGTTACCTAAGAAACACAACCAGTTTGTCATTTCGAGCGAAGTCGAGAAATCACGCAAGAAATTCCATACAGAAAAGCACCAATCTTTGTCGAATATTGGATTTGATTTCTCCTTCTTCGAAATGACAAAATTGCAAGAAATCGGGCTTGACGGGGCAACAATGTAGCTGGTCAAACTATTATATAAGATGTTCCGGTTTATACTTCTGAAAATTCAAATTCTTACAATATTCTACTCCATTTCACAACTATTCGAATAAAGAAAAAGCAATAAAACTTCCTGTTTTCTGAAGAATTAAAGATTAGATGCTACATTAAATTTAATTTTTGAATACATCCTATAATTAATTCGACGCTTTCAAACTTAGAAAAATGATTTTAGGCCTTAGCTATTTATGTTAATTTTTTCTTAAAGATATTTTTCTGTCTATTATAAAATAACACAACTAATGAATTGATTTTAAACAATTAAAACAATCTTATCTCATTTGTTAACTTAAGTTCAATATTTAACAATTTAACGCTATTTTATTAAACATGTAAAAAAAAGACTATCAATACTATTTTAATTATTATTTTTACACAGTCTAAATAAAGATAGTAGGAAGATTATTTTCCTACAACAATAATTGAAATGAAAAGCAACAAAATTACAACGTTCCTAAAAAGCGCAGCCCTCCATGTTTTTGTACTACTGTTTACCAGTATAACACATGCACAAAACAAAACAGCAATAAGTGGTATAATTCAGCATAATGGTGATCCTATTTCAGACGCTTTCGTCGAATTGCAGCCTATCGGTAAGTCCACCACAACTGCTACTAACGGTTCTTTTTCGTTTACAGAATTGCCTAATGGGGTTTACACCATCAGAATCGCAACTGCAGGCTTTAAAGACCATGTTCAGGAGATTATACTAAACGGACAAGCAATCAAACCACTGCAGATAAAAATGGAAGCTGCGATTGATTTAAAAGAAGTAAATGTAATTGGTAACAAAACAAAAAGTAACCCGGAAAACCTGATCAATGCAAAATATAGTGCCATGCCTGTAACCGTAATCGACCGCAGAACCATAGAACTTATGGGGAGTCGAAGATTGGATGAAATCCTGAAAGAGCAGACCGGAATTGCGATCGTCAATAATATTGGTGGCGGTGCAAGATCTGTGGGTGTTCAAATGCAGGGCTTTGGCAGCGAGTATATTATGGTGCTAATTGATGGCCAGCCTATGGTAGGTCGCAACAACGGGAATTTTGATCTTTCGCGAATCAGTGTTTCTAATATTGAACGCATCGAAATCATAAAAGGAGCCTCCTCCAGTCTTTACGGAAGCGAAGCGCTTGGCGGAACAATCAATATTATTACAAGAAATGGTGTGCTTGATCCTCAGCTACAGGCCGGCATTAGTTATGGAAGTCTAAATATAGTAGATGCTACTTTAGAGGGGGAAACACCATTTCTCAAAAACAAGGCTACCGCAAATATGGCCGCCAATTATTACAGAACAGACGGTTTTAATACCAATTCAAAATACATCAAAGGTACTACTTCCCCACCCTATGAGAATTACAGTCTTCAGGGAAGATCCCGCTATGAGTTAAATGAAAACAGCTTTTTAAATTTAAGCGGTCGTTATGGACTTCGTCGTTCCTACATGCAGAAAGACTTCGGACTGGGGCATGTCTCCGGAGATTACCAAGACGAACAGGATATTAATCTTTCTGTCTCGTTAGACCATCGATTTAGCCCAAATTTTAGAAGTAATACCCGTTATTATCTCACCAATTACAGGGCAGACATGAGTGTTGCCTGGCAACAAAGTAATTCGACCGCCAGTCAGGACGTCTTTAAACAGACCTTACATCGTTTTGAGCAGCAATTTTCATACAGTCCAACTAATTCATACCAAATCGTGGCTGGAATTGGTGGTAGTACAGAAAATATGAACGACGATGCGCTTACCAACGTAAATTCGTTAAACACCTTCTTTTCTTATGTTCAGGGGGAATGGACTCCATTTGAAAAACTAAAAGCTGTTGGTGGGCTGCGATACGATCATACTAATAATTTTGGAGGAAGGATCAATCCTAGTTTTGGTTTACAATATTTTATCAGTCCGAAAATAACTTTTAAGGCAGGTATCGGTACTGGTTTTAAAGCTCCGGATTTCAAGACGAATTATCTGGTTTTTTATAACTCTACCGGCAACTATCTTGTAATTGGTAATGCCGTTCTGGCACCCACTTTACAACAGTTACAGCAAGATGGACAAATTAGCGAAATCAGACAATATATACTAAATCAGACCGCGGGAAATCTGCAGGCCGAGAAAAGTACTTCTTACAATACGGGATTAACGCTGCAGCTTTCGAAAGGATTTAAGGCCGAAGGAAATTTATTCTATCATAAAATAACCAATCAAATTAACAGCATACAGGTAGCTACCGGAAGTAATAATCGCATTATTTACACGTATCAAAACCTGCCGGAAGCTGTTAATAAGGGGTTTGAACTTTCCTTTAAAGCCAGTCCAATAAAAAATCTGGAAATAAGTGCAGGTTACCAATATTTAATAGCCAAAGACCTGAGTATTAAAGACAGCATTAGTTCCGGAAAATGGCCTTATAGTCAAAACATACACGATCCTGCCACGGGAAGATCTTATAAACCAAGGCCTTCAGATTATTGGGGAATTGAGAATCGTTCTCGTCATATGGCTAATGCTACTCTTTTTTACAATCATGCGCCATGGAAGCTTAATGCCAATGTCAGGGTAAATTTCAGAGGTAAATATCCTTTTGGTGATCGCAACGGAAACCAATTCATAGACAAATATGACATTTTTGTGAAAGACTACTTCCTCACCAATGCCAGTCTTGAAAAACAGCTGTTAAAAGATCATTTGAGAATCAGACTTACAGCCGATAATATTTTCAACTATACAGATCCGCTAATGCCGGGACAACCGGGACGCATAATCCTTGCCGGTGTAACGTATCGTTTCTTTAAAGAGTAATAAAAATAATTCCACAACTTTAAATAAAATTATAATGACAACAATCCGAACTATAAAAAAGTGCTCTTTTGCGCTTCTAATACTCTCTGTACTGAGCCTAACCTCGTGCAGTAGTAACGAAGAAAATACAACTTCCGGTCTTGAAGATGGTAAAAGCATCGTAATAAAAGATCTTGCAGGTGATACCGGAGCTGCAATGGGCGATGGTACAAAAGGAAAAGAAAATCGAAACTTTCACACGTTTCTGTTCCGTTTTAGCGACCAAAAACAAATCTGGTTGCACACCAAAGCGGACTCCTTAAAATTTATGAAAACAAACGACTGGGATCTTGCATTCACCGGACCCTACAATAGCGAGGTCTTTATCAACAATGCGAAGTATCAATACAATCCCGGTTTTGAAGGACCAGCAGCAAATACAGCAGTAGTACTGATCAACGAAGCGTATCAAAACGTAGATAAAGCACCTGCCGATGCTGATTTTAACAACAGTGATATCACTAAAATAGGATGGGCATCCTCAGAAAGTTCACTTGGCTGGTTTTACTACAGTCTAAGTACTCACATCATGCAGGCGATACCAAATCGTACCTATGCCATTAGACTGCCGGACGGCAAATATGCAAAATTGCAGCTTATAAACGCCTATAAAGGTAATCCGCCAGCAGTGACCGATCTTAACTGGCCTGCCCCCTATTTTACCTTCAAGTACTTCGTGCAAAATGATGGTAGCAAAAATTTAAACACAAAATAATATCCCATGAAAAAATTTGAAGTTCCAACAAAGAAATTCACCAAAAGCATACTGACACTTTTACTGATTACTTCCCTATTTACTGCCTGTTCCTCTGATGAAAACAAAACAGAAATACCGGAAAAAGAAACCGGAGGAAATCCGGGAACACCCCCTGCTAATAATGCCTTGTTTTATAAAGTTACCCGTGTAAAAAATTACCAGGGTAGTACTTCCGATGAGAATCCAACGAAACCTTCAGCAACTTTGTATTACAGTCTTGAGGACAACAAAGCGGTAGATGGATCTTATGTAAAAACACGCAAATGGGATTTAGCCTTTGGTGGTCTTTACGCCAGTTTTTTGTCTGGAAATAATGGCAGCGATACCAAAAACAATGGATTTCAAGCAGGCGGTTCCGGTGGAATTATGATCGTAGCCAAACACTTTGATCAAGTCGTTGATATACCGGCAGACAGTCAGTTTAAAACGGGGGTAGACCTTATTGGTACAGATGATGCCGGCTCCTTTGGTAATGGAATTGGCTGGTATCTATATGATTTTGGTGGCGATGTTTTGGGCAACAACGACCCAAAGAAAGCACACGTGGCTTATGCTCTCGGAGAATCGCTTAAAACAACCAAAGGAACAGTGATTCCTGCAAGAACTATTATCCTTAAAACTGCAAATGGCAATTATGCTAAAATTAAAATGATCTCGGTGTATAAGGATGTCTATAATCCGGCGGAATGGTTTAAAGACACCCCTCATATGTTCTACACTTTCGATTACGTATTAGTGCCAGCCGGAAGTACCAAATTTGAAATTAAATAAGCTATCCAATTACTATGAAAACCAAAGTTGACCATTTTAAAGGAGTTTTATTTTTGATGTCTTTTACCATGCTCGCATTATTAACCGCATGTGATAATGAGGAAGAGCGATGGACAGATGTTAAAGGAGAAACTAAAACCGAAATTATAACCGATCTTGACGCCAGGCGAATTGTATCTTTTCGCGTTACCAATCCCGGCGAAGCTCAAGCTATACATAGCGCTGTAAATAATCTTGAAAAAACCATTACGGTATATTTACCGGCCTATTACGAATATCAATACCTTGAAGTAGCGGTAACATTACCTGCAAAAACTACTATTTCACCGGCTACCACTGAACTTCTTCCTGTTTTTAGTAAAGAGCCTGTTACCTACACCACAAAAGCGGCAGATGGTACAACAGCGGTCTACACGGTTAAAATTGTAATACAACAACCTAAGCTAATCGTAGAGGAAGTGTCAGATGGATCCCCGGATTTTACTATAAATACGAATACTTCGGTAACGGTACTTGGAGAAAATTTCCTTCCGTCTTATCAGGTAACCAAATTATTTGTAGTTGATGCACAGGGAAACAAAAAGTGGCAAATGAAACAGTATAATGATGGAGTCGACATTGGCAGTTATTATGCATGGTATGTTTTCTTTGACGATCTCAACAATTTACCAACGCTTCAGCCCAATACCGATTATTGGTTTATGATGGAAAGTTATCAAACCACGAAAACAATGAAACTTCCGTTTAGGATAACCAATTAAAACTTTTTAAAATAAAAAATGCCTGTCCTTACTGCAAGTGGTACAAAAATGAGCCAATTAACCCTATTAAAATTAAATATATTATGAAAAAAATAATCTTTTCAATTATAGCATTGGCTGCTATTTCACTTACATCTTGTAGCTCTGACGACCAAACTACTGATTTACAATCGCAAGCAAGTGCTCAAAAAGAAGCGACTAATAAAACGTCTAAAATAGCAGCACTTTGTACCGTTACTAATGCAACTGTTACGGTTACCAGAACGGCAGCACCATCGTCTACTTACACCAACTGGACTCCTGTTGCCGCTACAATCGGTGGCGTAAATGTACAGTGGGAAGGTATCTACGGAGGTTCTATCCGTCCTGTAGGTAATACAGACAGATGGTACGTAGGTACTGTAGCTTTAAACCAAACTTGTGCAAACTGGAATAGCTGGAATTCAAGTATTGTGGTTAAAAACGTTTCTACAAATGTTGGTACATCACCAGCGGATCCATACAATGTATTAGGATATAACGGAACTATTTCAGGATTTAACTACGGTTTAGGATATTATTCTTATAACATACTTACACATGTTATGACACCTTCAAAAGCAATTGTGATCTGGAAAACGACTTCAGGTACAAATTCACAATCTGTTACAAGTCCTTCAACTGCAACAGAGGCATACCTTGTTAAAGTAACTGCTGTTACTCCGGGAGCTTCAAACAGTGTTGTAACTTATAACTGGACACAAGTAAAATAATTAATAACAATATAAAAAAACATGGGATCATAAAACTGCTAGAGAAAATTGTAATAAAAGCTGACCGGCTATCCATTGCATAATTACTTTAACGACTTATTCCCCCATGGCTTAAAAACGGCTTTATAAAGTTACCGCAAACATTGTAAGTGCAGGCATTTAAAAAAATACACAGACTTAATCAATAAGCTGCAAAATTAATAAAATTATTTAAAAAATTAAATAAACAATACCATCATGAATAAAAGAAATACTGTCAACCTCCTTTTGTGTAAGGCTGCGACACTTTTTTCAGCACTGTTATTTTTCTCTTGTGACACCGAATACGTAGATAAAATAAATGATATTCCGGGCGATGTGATAAAAGTTCCGGGATACAACCAAATTGAATCCTTCATCATAAAAGATGCAGAAAACAATACTTTGAGTGCTGCCCTGACAGAAAACGAGATCGTGATTACCTGGAGCAATTATATGACCCTTCCGGAAA
Organism: Flavobacterium sp. ABG; assembly: GCF_001027725.1. Classification (NCBI taxonomy): domain Bacteria; kingdom Pseudomonadati; phylum Bacteroidota; class Flavobacteriia; order Flavobacteriales; family Flavobacteriaceae; genus Flavobacterium; species Flavobacterium sp. ABG. Next base: position 39,857 of record NZ_LEKS01000012.1, on the reverse strand, counting down.
CTATCAAACCGACTATTATTCTTGGTCAGGAAGCTGTTATTGCTCCTGCATCAGGTACAGAAATTCCTTTTAAAGACGGGGCTCTGTTTACCGTTACTTCAAAAGCCGGAACAAAAAAACAGTATACACTAAAAATTGACTTAAGACAAAAACAACCCAGAGCCTGGACAGCACATCATCCCGAAACACTGTATAAAGGTCTTTTGCAAAGCCAGGTAAACAATGGTCAGACCGATCATATAGACAATTTATGGCTAAGCCAAAAAGAAACAAAAGTTTACTTCGTTGCCGCCACTGACCAAAAAGAATATACCGCAGAAACCGTCTATGTAGGCAAAGGAACCGGTACTTCGCCGTTTTTAAATTATGGTGTCTATTACTTTCTTCCAGAAAACATGCCTAATGGTAAGTACGATCTTCGTATAAAAAATGGAGCCTATACGTTGCAAAATTCAATTGTTGAAAACAGATTTAAAATTGAAATTGCAGATTCTCCGGATTTTAACGTCGAAAGATATGGTTTTCCTGCCTCTAAAAATAAGGGAGAAACTATTGAAGTCAGAGGTAGTCAATTGAACACCATTACGGCAGTAGAGCTTTTTAACTATGAAGATCCAAATGTGGTTTATCCACTGGAAATTGTAAACGTTACTTCCTATAAAGCTGTTTTTAAAGTACCTGCCAATACACCTCCTGGCGAATACTTTGCGATGAGGTACAAAAGAGGGAACTCTGATCCTACAGAGACCTATAGCCCTGTTACAATTAAGTAAACTCCAATACAAAAACACTTTATAACATCCTTTGGCAAGTAAGACTGTCAAAGGATTTTTTCTTTTTATTCCGGGAAAATGTTTCGAATTTTAATTGAAACCTTAACCCTAAAAAACCTATTGAATCCAGCGTCTCACATCAAAAAACAAAAATGTTTTTTATAATTTCTTCTCGTTAGATCATACCCAATTTCATCATTAGGAACATACTTTAGATAGTTCTGCGATCTCATCTTTGCTATTTATAAAAATTTTCAGGAGACACTTCCATAATTATAAATTAAATCCTTTCGATTATTCATCTTTTTACTCACCTTGCTGTTATTAGTCTTTTATTTACAAAAACATTCAAAACAATAAAAAAAGGTTAAGATCTCTTGCATAAATATATTCATTTTTAATAGTTTAACTCTCTTTAACCTTTATACGTTTTGCCAATATAATTTTACTATTAATTACTTTTAATCCGTTCAAATCGACCCTAAAACAAGTAATCATCATGCATCACATCTTACTATTAGAGAAGAAGGAATAAACCCATAAAAGCAATAACAATGAGCACAGCTGAGCCCGTAAACAATAACTTCACCGTGTTTGGTATTGATATTTCAAGATACCAAGGAAATGAAATCAGTTTTCTTACTAAACAAACCGATAAACTCTCTTTTGTAATTTGTAAAGCAACAGAAGGAATAACCTATACAGATTCAAATTTCAGCACCAATTGGCAGGCCATTCAAACAAAAGGCTATGTTCGCGGCGCTTATCATTTTTATCATTGCAATGACGATCCGGCAAAACAAGCCGCTCATTATCTGCAAACTGTTGGATCCATTCTAGACACCGACTTCCCTCCTATTGTCGATTTTGAAGGGGTAAGCATCGATCCCGGAATTAATAGCGAAAATATCCAACCCAACTTATTACAATTCTTAACCTTACTACAGCAAAAAACAGGGAGAAAACCTATTTTATACACCACCAACAATACCGCAAATAAATACCTGACTAACCCTGAATTTGCCAATTTCTACTTATGGATTGCAGATTACAGCAACTCTTTAGCCTTACCGACTATATGGAAATCAACAGGCTGGATACTTTGGCAAAAATCTGCAAGCTACATGTTGGATGATCAATTAAATGATTTTGATGTATTTAATGGGGATGCCAATGCCTTTTCAGAATTCATCCAGTCCAGTAAAATTAAGTAAACGTATGGTTATGGATCAAGTCCAAAAGTTGTGGAGACGGATAGAATTTTTTCGCCACGAATTACACGAATTTTTACGAATTATTTTTTTTGCGTCCCAAAATGGATGAAATCATTTTAGACCTTTAATCGGTGCCAAATAAATAATTCGTGAAAATTCGTGGCAAAACAACCTATTAATCAATAACTTAAAAATAGTGTACGGCAAGATTAAAATAATTAGATAATCTGTGAAAATCTTTTCAATCAGTGGCAAAAAAAATTCGTGCCAATTCGTGAAATTCGTGGCAAAACAACCTATTAACCAATAACTTAAAAACAGAGCAAGACAAGATCAAAATAATTAGATAATCTGTGCAAATCTTTTCAATCAGTGGCAAAAATAATTCGTGCCAATTCGCGAAATTCGTAGCATAAACAACCACAAAATCTACCCCCCTTCAATTGATCAAACTATTTTACAACTCTACCGTTTTCCATTTCCCGGTTCTAAAAACAAGTACACTACTGGTTGCAAGCACAATTTCGGAGATCAAAATGGCAATAAAAATTCCTTTTGGTCCCCATTCGTAATACATGCCCAGTAAATAAGACAAAGGAAGCTGGATCATGTAAAACATAAGGATGTAAAGCATCGTTACCGTATTTACACTACCCGCCGCATTTAAAGCACGCGAAATCACCATGGTATAACCGAAGAAAAAGTAAGCGATAGCCATGTATTGCAGGTAGGTACTTGCATAGGAAAGAATTTCTTCATCATGTGTAAAAAAACCGGCCAGCGCTTTAGCGTAAAACAGTAAGAAAATAGCAATCAGTCCAAGGAAACACATATTAAATGTCCCTGTTTTCCATACCGAGGCTTCTGCCCTTTCCGGTTGTTTTGCTCCAAGATTCTGTCCCGTTAATACACCGGCAGCATTTGCAATACCATATGCCGGTAAAACACTAAACATGATGATACGATTAGCAATGATATACCCTGCCAGTACATTTTCGCCCAGTTTTGCAACGATCACAATCATTAAAAATCGGCTTGAAGAAGGTACCAGGTTTTGAATCATCCCTGCTGTTGCCAATTTTAGTATGCGTTTCATCAAGGCAGGAACCATCTTTAACTGTCGTTTTCCTATGCTAATTGTGGTATTGTTTCTAAAAAGATACCACAGCTGATAGGCTACGCTAAAGACATTTGCAATCACCATAGCTACGGCAGCTCCTAATAAACCTAATTTAGGAAAGGGTCCTAATCCAAAAATCAGTACGGCACACAAAAATCCGTTCAGAATATTTGAAAAAGCCAGCGTTCGCATCGCCATAGAAGCGTCACCCGATCCTCTAAAAACCCCATTAATCAAGATACGCATAATCATAAAAATCAGTCCTGCGAACATCGTTTTAGAAAAAGTATTGCCATAGGTAACCAGATGTTCCGATCCACCGGCAAAACGCATAATCTCCTGATTAAAAATTACGGCCAGAACACTACAGATGACGGAAAGAAAAATTCCAAGATAAATGACCTGCATTGCTGCCTGTCCCGCTCTGCGCGGTTTCTGTTCCCCAACTCTTCTTGAAATCATTGCTGTGGCTGCAATACTCAAACCCATCGCCACTGATTGGATCAGAATCACTACAGAATTGGTAATTCCAACCACCGTTATGGCATTTTCGCCAAGACTACTTACAAAAAGAAGATCTACTAAAACGAATAGAGACTCCATACTGAGTTCTAACATGGTGGGTACTGATAACAGGAAAGTTGCTCTGTTGACATTTCCTGAAGTAAAATTCTTTTCAGTTCCTTGCAATGCAATCCTGAATAAAGTAACTATTGAACGTATTTTTACTAGCACAATTATGGGTTTAAAAGAAAATATTAAAATTTATTTATTGTTGAATGTGAATATCTGTGACACTTTCGGTACTGTTGTAATTGCATAAGATAAGTTTCGGCCGTTTTTTAAGACGCTTTGAAACCGGCCTTATCTAAACCTCGAAACTTTTTTGTCTATCGTGGTTCTTCTTTTTGTTACAGAAAGTGCCGAAGCATCAGGATAGCCAATAAAAAAGAGTCCTAGCGACTGCTCATTAGCTTCCAAACCAAAGCTTTTCACGTATTCAACTGCAGCACCACTTGAATCCCAATAAGAACCCAACTCAAATGAAGTGGCACTTAGGGCCATGTTTTGCACGGCACAGGAAACAGCAGCCACTTCCTCCCATTCCGGGATAGTAACTTTGGTACTTTTAGAAAGTACCACCCCAATTAAACAAGCTGCTTTAAGCGGGTATCCTTTCAGATAATTATACTTTGCCGTTCTTTTGTCGGCATCGGAGAGTTCTTCATAGAGATGCTTGTAATAAGTAACCATATACTCTCCATACTTTTCAAGTTGACTATCGGTGAGCACAATAAACCTCCAAGGCTCAGTCATTTTATGGGTAGGTGCCCATGTGGCGTTGGTCAGTATCTCATTCAATACAACTTCGGGTAGGCTACCCCCTATATAGGAATCTGCATAAATACTTTTTCTGGAACGAATTATTTGGGTTGCCACTTCAGATGAAGCGGCTATTTCACTTTTTTCCATGAATGTTGTGAGGATTAAAACAATAATTAGATAAATTAAGTACGAAAAATATGTAAATATATTTTGCTATTTAAATTTATTATAAATAGCTTTGCTGAGCAAAATTAGTTATTTATAATTAGAATAAATAAGAATAAAACAAATGTATGTAGTAATTTTCATAAAAACAACAGAAATGAAATTATCTCAGAAATAAAAAACTACCCGTTTCCTTAACCCAAAAAAAAGCTAAACACCTAAAAAAACAAGTGTCAAATAGTCAATAATTATTTTATAGTTATGAAAAATAAAACCGCCCGATCCTACTTATCAACAGTGTCGATCACCAACAAACTACAATCTGTAAACCCCAACCGATATACCACTTAAAAAAACCTTTTCTACTCTTAAAAGAGCATCACAGAAAAGCCAATTATATCAATTAAACTACACCACAATGCAAGAAAAATCCACAATACAAAGACATGAAAATGGTCAATTAAATCCTCAACTTGCCGCATCACATCTTCAACCGGAAATATGGGAAAAAGTAAACAGACTCCAACTAAGAAAAATGTTATGCGAGTTTTCACATGAATTATTACTTATCCCTGAATTAAAAGATACTCAAGGAATATGGGGGCTTTACAGCCTTAGTACCCAAGATGGAGTAACCGAATATCAGTTTAAAGCACAACTACTGGCTTTAGATCATTGGTATATTGACAACAACTCTATTTCTAAAACAACAAACGAACAAACCGAGCCTCTTGATGCTATAGCATTTTTACTTGAATTTACAGAAGAATTAGGCTTTTCTGAATCAAATCTGCCTACTTACCTGGAAGAAGTAATCAGTTGTCTATACGGCAGCGCTTATATGCAAACCAACAGCGAACTTACAGCCAAAGATTTGACAACAGCAAGTTATGCCGATGTTGAACATGCCATGACTGCCGGACATCCTTGTTTTATAGCCAACAGCGCTAGGATAGGTTTTGATGCAATAGATTATCAAAATTATAGCCCTGAAGCTGCAAAACCACTTTCTTTAGTTTGGGTTGCCGGTCATAAAAGCCACACCGAATTTACCAGTATTCCTCCCCTTAGTTACCGTCAGGTGATGGAACAGGAATTGGATACAGATCTAAAAGCATCTTTTGATTTGTTGCTTAAAGAAAAAGAACTCGATCCACAAGATTATATTTACTTCCCAATTCATCCATGGCAATGGCACAATAAGCTGATTTATTTATTTGCACCCGATATTGCTACATCAAAATTAGTTTGTTTAGGTGATAGTAATGATTTGTACATGCCACAACAATCGGTGCGTACCTTTTTTAATGTAAGCGATAACAAACGCTTTTATGTTAAATCGGCACTTTCTATTCTGAACATGGGCTTTATGAGAGGATTATCTCCTTATTATATGCGAACAAACCCACCGATTAGCGAATGGGTTGCGAATCTTGTTGAAAATGATGCTTACCTGCAGAAAAAAGGGTTCACCACATTAAAAGAGATTGCTACAGTGGGTTATACCAATACTTATATTGAAGAAGCAATAAAAATTGATTCTCCTTATAAAAAAATGCTGTCTACGCTTTGGAGAGAAAGCCCGATGGATAAAATAGCAAACGGAGAACGTCTGATGACTATGGCCGCTTTACTGCATATCGATACAGAAGGAAACTCATTGTTGGCAGAATTAATCAAATCTTCTCCTTTGGATGCAAAAGCATGGATTCAAAGTTATTTGCAAGCTTATCTAAGTCCACTTTTACATTGTTTTTACTACCATGATATGCGTTTTATGCCACACGGCGAAAATCTGATTTTGGTATTCCGCGACAATGTTCCGGTCAGAGCCATTATGAAAGATATTGGTGAAGAAGTAGCCGTTGTCAATCAGGAAAAAGAACTGCCTGAAACGGTAAAACGAATCATCATCAATGTTCCTGAGGACCTTAAAATCCTGACTATTTTCACACAAATATTTGACTCTTTCTTCCGATACCTGAACCACATATTGGTAGAACATGTTAATCTGCCGGAAGAAGATTTTTGGGGTCTTGTAGCGGACTGTATTACCGAATACCAATCCGAATATCCTGAACTGGAGGATAAATTCAGAAAGTATGATTTGTTCGATTCAGAGATTATTAAAACCTGCTCTAACAGACTGCAAATGCAAAACAGTTCAAAGATGCTTGATGCGACCAATCCTTTCAAGAATCAAAAATTTGCCGGTACCTTAAAAAATCCACTTTCTGTTTATCAGACCAAATTAATCTAGTCCCTCTTTAAAAACTATAATACGCTAAAACCATGAATATAGATACGCTGATCTCTCCAATACAAGCATCCGAACATTTAGAAAAATCCGTTTGGAACAAAGTAACCCGTCTGCACCTTAGAAAAATACTTGCCGAATTCTCTCATGAACGTCTTGTAATTCCTAATTTAATCGAAAACAAAGACGGCTGGGGAATCTATCAACTTAGCAGTTCAGATGAAAAAAATACTTATCAATTTAATGCTAAAATACTGGCTTTAAACCATTGGTATATTGATACTGATTCTATTGAAAAATTTACTGAGGGTGAAACTGCTGCATTAGACGCGCTTAGTTTTATCATCGAATTTAAGGCAGAACTGGGAATTCCTGAGGAATCTTTACCGGTTTACCTGGAAGAGGTCTGCAGTACATTGGCCGGAAGTGCTTACTTGCATTATTATGGCAAACCAAACTCAAAGGAGTTATTAAGTGCCGGCTATCAGCAAACGGAATCTACCATGACCGGTCATCCACGTTTTATTGCCAATAACGGAAGAATCGGTTTTACTTCCAGTGATCACAGAGAATACGCTCCCGAAGCAGCAGCGCCGTTCTCTCTGGTATGGCTTGCGGGGCATCGCTCTACTGCTGTTTTTACTGCCGTACTACCTTTGGATTATGATAAAGTAATGCTACAGGAACTTGGCGAAGAAACTTTAAAAAACTTTAACGATCAACTCCTTGAAAAAGGTTTAAATCCAAAAGATTATTTCTTTATGCCGGTGCATCCATGGCAATGGTTTAATAAATTATCTAATATCTTCTCAGCCGACATTGCTACGAATCGTTTGGTTTGTATGGGATACAATGAAGACAAATACCAACCACAACAATCTATACGAACTTTTTATAATATCACACATCCCGAAAAATTCTATGTTAAAACGGCAATCGCTGTACTGAACATGGGCTATGTACGTGGCTTATCGCCTAAATTTATGTTGTCTAATCCGCCAATCAACGAGTGGATTTATAACCTGGTAAAGGATGACCATTATTTACAGTCAAAAGGTTTTATCATCTTGAGAGAGATTGCCAGTTTAAGTTTTGCACATCAGTATTATGAAACAGCAGTCCCGGGTGACACACCTTATAAAAAAATGTTTGCCTGTTTGTGGAGAGAAAGCCCGGCAGACAAAATTAGCGGTAACCAACGTTTGGTTACCATGGCGTCACTGCTTCACATTGATAATGAAGGGAAAGCCTATCTTCCTGAATTGATCCAAGCATCGGGTTTAACCACTTCTAATTGGTTACGTCAATACTTTAGCTGTTATTTGAGTCCATTACTTCACTGTTTCTACAAATGGGACATGGTCTTTATGCCGCATGGAGAAAATCTAATCCTTATTCTGGAAGATCATAAAGTCGTAAATGCCATTATGAAAGATATTGGTGAGGAAGTTTCGTTACTAAACTGCAGTTTAGAAATTCCTGAAGAAGCTTTAAGACTTGCTGTTACTGTTCCTGACGAACGCAAAACACTGCCTTTATTTACACAAGTATTCGATTCTATCTTCCGATTTATTGCTGCAATACTTGTTGAACATGCCGATTTCCCGGAAGATAAGTTTTGGAAACTTGTAGCAGAATGTATCTTAGATTATCAAGCTGCACATCCTGAATTCAGTGAATCTTTCAAGAAATTCGACTTGTTTGTTGATGAATTCAGTCCTGATGCCTTAAATAAATTACAACTGAATAATAATAGACAGTTAAGAAATCGCGCCAATCCATTTGAAAACCTGCCTTATATCGGTATTGTAAAAAACCCTGTAACTCCATTTTACACTAATAAATAAAAAATCAATTTTCGTGAATTATTTTACAACATTAAACAAATACATACCCACCCTACTCTTTACTGCTGTGTTCTTTTTATTGTCCTTACATACACAAGCGCAACAAAGCCAATCCGGCACCATCAAAGGTCAGGTTATGACCGAAGATGGAAAAAAAGTGCTGTACGGCACCGTTAGCCTAAATGGAAAATACAGTGTTAAATTAGATAAGGACGGTTGGTATGTATTTGATAAGCTTACTTCGAAAACAAATACCATTACAGCAAGTATTATGGGATTAGCCTCTCAGACAAAAACGGTAACCCTAAATACAGGAGAAGAAATTATTCTGGACTTTACCCTTACCGCTGATGCTGAATCCTTAAATGAGGTTTTTATTGTCGGAAACAAATACAAAATCACTTCTAAAAAGAACAGTGAATATGTGTCGCGACTTCCAATCAAAAATCTGGAAAATTCACAGGTTTATAGTGTGGTAGACAAGGAACTTATTAAAGAGCAAATGGCTTTAACGGTCGAAGAATCTTTTAGAAATGTTCCGGGAGCTGCCCCTGCAAAAACCGGAGCGGGAATGCCTTCTTTTTTCTCGAGAGGTTTTCAAACCAGTGAAAATTTCCGTAACGGGATGGCGACTTATCTGCGTACAGGTGTAGATCTTGCCGCTGTAGAACGTGTGGAAACTTATAAAGGACCAAGTTCTACACTTTTCGGAGCGCAAATGACCTCATTTGGAGGAATTGTAAATTATATCACCAAAAAACCTTATGACCATTTCGGAGGTGAGATTGGCTATACAATGGGAAGTTGGGACTTGAGTCGTGTGACCTTAGACATCAATACTCCGGTTAAAGATGCGGAAGGTTTATTCGTGAGGTTAAACGTTGCCCGCCAGACCGAAAACACTTTTCAGGATCAGGGCAATAGTACTAGTTTACTTATTGCACCAAGTATTACCTATCAGGTATCCGATCGTTTGAAATTTACATTGAATGCTGATTTCCAAAGTGTACAGGGAATTGCTCCTGGTGGGTGGATGGTTTCTCCGACATTAGGCGTAAACAGTTTCAACCATCTTAATCTCGATTACCGTATCTCACTTAACGATAACTCTCTCGTAAGTAAACAAGGTTCTACCAATGTATTACTTGAAGCGGAATACAAAATTTCTGATCAATGGACTTCTCAATCCCGATATGCTTACGGTGGAGGTAATTATGACGATTTGTATATTTTTGACTTTATCTGGCAAAATAAATCATCAGTCGATCGTTTACTTAGAACATTCACTGATGAAAAGAGTATTAGAAAAAACTTCCAACAAAATTTTATAGGAGATTTTAAAATCGGTAATTTCAGAAACAGACTTGTTGTCGGTTTCGACTATTTATCCAGCTTTAGATCGACCCGATACGACGGACTAGGCTATGGCGGAAAGGTTTTTGAACCGGCAAATCTGGATGATCTAGGTGCAACACCTGTAATTAGAATAGAGGATGTTGAATCTGTTTTAGCCAAAAGAAACACAGGTCAGAACCAGACAAAAGAATCTACTTATAGTGTTTATGCTTCGGATGTATTCAACGTAACAGACCAGCTTTTAGTTATGGCCAGTTTACGTGTCGATCGTTACATTGGAGATGGTACAACAAATACAAAATCTCGTACAACGGTTGGAAACTACAATCAAACTGCATTCTCTCCTAAATTTGGTCTGGTATATCAAATACTGGAAGATAAACTATCTGTTTTTGGAAATTATATGAATGGTTTTAAAAACATCGGTACTAAGGAACAACCGGATAAAACAATTTCTGTTTTCAAACCTCAGGAAGCGGCACAACTGGAAGGTGGTGTTAAGTTGGATTTCTCCGATAAAATCAATGCTACTGTAAGTTATTATCAGATTGATGTCACTAATAGTTTGAGAAATGAAGTTACTCCACAAGGAACTTTTGTTATACAAGACGGAACACAAAAAAGCAAGGGAGTTGAAATAGAAGTTATAGGAAGACCTTTTTCAGGTTTCAACTATGTAGCCAGTTACGGTTATAATGACAATGAGTTCACTAAATCAGCAGCAAATGTAGCGGGTAAAAGAGCGGCAGGTACTCCAAAAAATGTCGTTAATCTTTGGGCAAGTTACACTATTGTGAAAGGTAAGGCTCAGGGCTTAGGAATGGGAATAGGAAATTCTTATGTTTCAGATGCCTTTATTGACAACACCAATACCTTTACCCTTTCTTCTTATAATCTTCTTGATGCAACCCTGTTCTACAATCGTCCGAAGTATCGAATTGGTATTAAAGCCAACAATATTCTGGACAGACAATATTGGGTAAGTGACGGTTATTATGCACGTCCGCAAAAGCCGAGCAATTTTATGATCAACTTTACCTATAAATTTTAATTAAAATGGACTCTATCGATCAGCGCACTTTCCAATCCCGTAGAATACTGTTGGGGGTAGTTATGACTTTTGCCATTCTGGATCATACCCGATTGTTTTTCCATTACTGGAACACCAATCCGGCTGATTTGGATCATACTACTTTCTCTTTGTTTTTTACGCGATTTATATCGCATTATTTTGCGCCGGCAGTATTTTTTATAGCCGGTATTGAATTATTCCAGTGGATGGGTAAAAAGACAAAAAAACAAAATATATGGCCTTTATTCCAGTTGGGCAGTGTGCTGATCCTTATTGAAATTTTCATAAACAATTTCTTGTATACGTTTGACCCTTACTACCGCACGATTGGCGTTTTTATCATCGGTTCATTAGGGTTTTGCTTATACTTTATGGCGGGTTTACAATACTTAAACAGAAATTGGATCTTAGGGATCAGTTTAATTATTCTAATCGGTCATCATGTATTAGATTCTATACAAATGAAAGGAGATTCGCCAAATGCTATCCTTTGGTATTTGTTACACCAGCAAAAATTTATACCACACAATCAGAGTTTATATATCGTAAATTATACCTTACTTCCTTGGCTTGGTGTTTTATTATTGGGGTATTTTTGGGGGTTCTTTTGCAGATCTGAAAGTTCTCCTGTACTTCGAAAAAAGGTATTGTTGTACAGTGGTTTTATCCTGATAGCGGCATTTTTTGTATTGCGAGGCCTAAATGGCTACGGAGAATCTATCCCCTGGAAAACAGGAAGTTCTTCACTCCTGAGCGTGTTATCGTTTTTCAATCTTACGAAGTATCCGGCTTCACTGGAATTTCTCGCAATTACACTTGGTCCAATTTTTCTGTTTCTGGCCTATGCCGAAAACTGGAAAAACAGAGTCGCTCAATTCTTTTTTACTTTAGGACAGTTTCCTTTGTTTACTTATCTCTTCAGTACGCTTATTATACATTTAGCAGCCATGGCTTGGTTGTTTTTTAATGGAAAATCATTGCAAAATATGGTCATAACAACTGCTTCTTATGGTGCTAAAAGTCCATTACTTAATTATGGCTACTCTTTAGGTATCGTTTATCTGCTGTGGCTTGTATTTGTTCTGATCTGCTATTTTGTGGTAAAAAAAATTAAAGCTTAAATAGTTATATCATCGAAGTCTCATGCCTTACTTTCTGTAGTTTTGTTATTTCGACGAAGGAGAAATCACACAAGAAATTCCGCAAAGAAAAACGCCAATCTTTGTCGAATGTTGGATGCGATTTCTCCTTCGTCGAAAGGACAAATTGGAGAGTGTAATTGTATAAACAAGGTATGTATGTTTTAGACAAACTAAATTTTCGCATTCCTTTTTTACTACGCCACAGGTTTTGCATTTGATCCGGTAAAACAGTTCCACTAAGATTCAATACAAAAATTACAAATAGTAAACTCTTAAGAATAAAATATAGTCATCCTACACCAACTAGCACGAATTATTTTTTTTTAATTCAAGTTAAATTTGCATATTCGTAAGAAATACAAAAAGAATGGATGATTATTTAATTGGAATTGGTAAACGAATAAAAGACATTCGCAAGAACAGTAAAAAAACAATTAGCACCGTTGCCAATGCTGCCGAAGTTAGTAATGGACTAATATCGCGCATTGAAAACGGAAGAACAATTCCTTCCCTTCCTGTTTTATTAAATATCATTAGTGCATTAGAAATTGAAGTTTCGGCCTTTTTTGAAGGAATGCCTAAACCCTCGGGGCAAAATTACATGGTATCCCGTGCCGAGGAAAATTCCATTATCGAAAAAGAAGATGATGCAAAAGGTTTTACTTACCAATATATCTTTGGCAAACAACTTTCGTCTATCGGATTTGAAGCTGTTTTATTAGAAGTAAAACCTAACTCACAAAGAGAAAAAGTCGAAACGGATGCTTACGAATACAAATACATGCTTTCGGGAGAATGTGTGTATATCATAGGCGATGATGAAGTGTTGATAAAAGAAGGAGATTCGATCTTTTTTGACGGTAGAATTCCACATGTTCCTGTAAATCGCAGCACAACAACCGCCAAAATGTTGGTATTATACTTCTTTTTTAATACCCAGAGAGATTAAAAACGGAATCAAGTCTTAGAGTCTTATTAATCTTTTTTATCACGCAGATCTAGCAGATTCTGCAGATTTTTACAATAGAACTGATAAAAAAATTCGTTACCAGAACAATAACAAACAGACAGCGCAAATCCGCTAAATCTGCTAAATCTGCGTGCTATTTTCGTTTAGCATTTCGCGAATAACCACAAATTATTTTTTGCCACGGATTAAAAAGATTAAAAGGATTTAATCTGTAGAGATCAATTTAATTCTATCTAATACTTTTTTAGGCTATTGGTAAAGAGTTATTTCTATTTTGCATTCTTGGTTTTTTGATTTTTTTTATCACGCAGATTTAGCAGATCTGGCAGATTTTTGCAATAAAAATGATAAAAAAATCCGTTACCCGAACGATAGCGAACAGACAGCGCAAATCCGCTAAATCTGCTAAATCTGCGTGCTATTTTCGTTTAGCATTTCGCGAATAGCCACAAATTATTTTTTGCCACAGATTAAAAAGATTAAAAGGATTTAATCTGTAGCCGTCAATTTAATTCTATCTAATACTTTTTTAGGTTACTGGTAAAAACTATTTTATGTTTCGCGTTCTTGATTGTTTTGATCTTTTTTATCACGCAGATTTAGCAGATCTGGCAGATTTTCGCAAAAGTACTTATAAAGAATTCGTTACCAGAACAATCGCGAACAGACGGCGCAAATTCGCTAAATCCGCGTGCGATTTCATTCTAGCTCCTAAATTATTTTATCAAAAGAATTAAAACGGCAAATAGATATAATCCGATTACCGCTATCATGATTAAAGCGATTTCAACCGCTTCAGCAAAAGTGATGCTCTGGTTCATTACAGTTTTCTCTTCGACAAACTCTATCGTTTCTACACTTACGCCAAAAGATTTAACACTCTCAAGATGTTTTTCTTTCTCTATTGGTACATCATTTTCTATAGCCGATAGTATCGTTTCTAAAGCCTGAACCTGGTTTTTCTTCTTTATGTCTCTAAGTATACGAACAAGGCTTATTTTTTGCCCTGCGTGAATTGTTTTTTCTACTGTGATCATAAGTTCTAAATAATAATTTAAAAAATTTACACAACGGAAAAAACAAAACAACAGGATACACTACAGATTGAAATCAGTCCGTACCGTTTAATTACTTCTTCCGTTATTTGTTTTGAACAAAAATATAAATTTTCTTACAATACAATCGAAAAACTAGGAAAAACTTTATAAAAAATTTCATACTCTCCAAAAAGTATTTATCAGAGTCATCACAACAACTTATAAGTAAAAACAAAAAAACTCCTCCTTTACCTGAAATAAAGGAAGAGTTCAAAAAAAATAAACACAATATATTATAAGAGTATAACTCTTAATTCTTTTAAACTTTCAACGATATAGGTAGGAACAGCTTCCTGAATTTGCTCACGGGTCTGCGCACCGGTCAAAACTCCCGCTGTCATACCACAATGGGCGCTTTTTCCTTCTTCAATATCAATAGCCGAATCACCTACTTTTAGAACTTTCAATGAATCATTTACCCCCATAAGCTCCATTGCTTTTAGAATCATATCACCGTCAGGTCGTCCGTTTTTAACATCGTCAGCAGTTACTAATGCATCAATGGTCACTCCTACTTTCCAGCCGAGTTTATCCAGTAATTTATTGGCTGTACTGCTATCATAGCCTGTATTTAAAACCACTTTTATATGATTGGCCTGTAAATCTTTGAACAGCTCCTCTGTGCCTTCAAAAGTTTTTACGTCCAATTCGTTGTATGCTTTTTCTAAAGCAATCTTAAAATTAGTGAATGCTTTTTCAGCCACACTCTTCACATTTGTTATACTTGTACAGGTTGTTAAAATATCGGTTATCGCCTGGTATTTTTCTTTACCTGCACCGTGTTTTAAAACGTCTTCCAAAGACACCGTAAATCCCTCTTCATTAATTACTTTTTGCACTGTTTTGTAGACTACATTTCCTTCGTCAACAGTTGTTCCGGCCATATCAAAGACCACCAATTCTATTCTTTGTTTCATTATTATACATTAAAAATTTTAGTAATATTCTCTTTTGAAAATCCGGCGCTCCCCGTCATTCCTTTTCCTCCAATTCCGGTAATGATATGAATATTGTCACCGACAGTGTGCTCAAAAACATCTTTGGTTTTGCATTGCGAATAGGTTCCGAACCATCTGTTTTGAATTTCGTAAGTCGGCAAATCGATAATCTTTTTTGCTTCCTGTATCATAAAATTATCAATATCCATGTCCAAATTAAACCCCAGATCATCACTGTTTGCTGCGGTAGCGTATTGGTGTGAATCTCCCAAAATCACAGAGCCATCCATTGCCTGTTTGAAGAGAATATGAACACCCCATTTTTTTTCTAAAGAATCTGCATCTTCTTTGGCTTTAATGGCCTTAAACGAAGGACATTCATAAAAAGCTTCGTATCTTCTAATCGATAATCCCGTTAAAATGGAGCCGTCCAACTTGTAATTGGCTTGTGGTTTGGTTTGCAACATTTGCAATTTTGAAACTTCAATATCACTTTTGAAAAACAAATCCGGATATAACGTTTTAAACTCACTGCCATTACAAATAATCACCTTTTTAGCCAAAAAAGTTTCGTTTGCGGCACTTTCTACTGTTACACCGGCATCGGTGTTTTCGCAGTTTACAATTGCTGTATTGGTAATTAATTCTAAACCCAAAAATTGCTGCATATATTCCTGAAGTCGGTAAATCATAGTTCTTGGTTCTACCGTTACTTCATCAGGAAAAAATAAACCTGCTTTTACATAATCGGAGCGCAAACCCTGATATTTGCTCAGACATTCCTCTTTAGTCAACAAATTGGACTGATAGTCATTCCCTTTATTTATTTCGGCAAGCTCTTCTATAAGTTGTACTTCTTCTTCGTTGGAAGCCAGATAAACTGAGCCGTTTTGTCTGATCGAAATATCAAATTGACTTTGAATTTCTTTGTAAATCAATAGACTTTCTCGTCCATAAGCTTGCCATTTTGAATCCATTCCTGACGGTACTACTTGTCCAAAATTCTGAATAGTAGCACTTTTAGGCATTTTATCTTTTTCGATAACCGCCACTTTTAATCCTTTTTTTAAAGCGTGATAAGCATGAAAAGTTCCTAAAACCCCTCCTCCCACAACTATTAAATCATATCTTGTTTTCATTTAAAAATAAATTATTTTCGAACTCGTTAGTCGTCTTTTGAATCACGCCTAACGGGTTGTATTTTACATTCTCTTTTTTCTTCTTGTTGTTTTTTTTAGTGAGGTACACCATTGAACCAATGCTAACTAACACTCCCATAGCGGCCACTATATAAGCTCCGTCTATAAAGAAATTCAACCAGGACAAAGTTGATTGTCCGAAATTTTTATACAACAATACCGAAACACTCCCCAAATAGCCAAAAGCATCGGCCAGATAAATTAAAAATCCTGCATTTCCTTTTATTTTGAAAGCAGCAATAAATCTATCGAAAAAAAGGCTGTTAAAAGGTACGTAACAAATGTACAATCCGAAGCCGGAGACCACCATCCAATAATAAGGGCCTATAGTTCCAAAGTGAAACAAAAGCGTCGAAAACCCAATAGACAACGAGCCAATTATCAATAATATATGGTAGAAAAACAAGGCTTTCATATTGTCTTTAAAATAAAAAGCAGCGCCCAAAACCAATAATACAATAACCGCCACAATTACTTCTGAACTGGCATAAACCGATGTATCACCTTTATATCCAATACTATCCCACAATTCTCTTGCGAAATTGTCCCTAAAATCTCTAAAAGCCGTTAGATACGTATAAAACAAAATCCAAAGCGTGATCGGGAACAAAAACTTCAGGACTACTTTTTTGCGATCCTTACTGCTCATCGGAATGCGTTTTGATCGCAACGTTATGTCTTCTGCAGTTGGTTTTGGAATTCTCTCTAACAACCAGGCAAAAAACAACAAGGGCGGTATAAAAATTAAACCGGTTATGGCCGGCATCCAAAAGGGTGAAAACCCCCAGGACTCCATTACAAAAAAACCGGTTGACTTAACTACTCCACTCGAAACGATAAAGCTTGTGCTTAACGCTACTCCCAATATTTCGGTAAATTTTCTTCCTTCTAAATAAGAAAAAACAATGCCCCAAATCATCCCTAATGGAATACCGTTGATAAACATGCACAAAATATTATACGGTTTGGGAACTAGCGCAAATAATACTAAAGCTGCTTCTGCAATTCCTATTAAACCTAAAAGATAAAACACTCTGTTTTTCGCCTTTAGTTCCGAAATAACCTTTATACCAATAAATTTTGAAAGCACATAACCTAAAACCTGAGCAATAATCAACAGGATTTTGTAATCAATATGAAATACTTCCAGTCCTTCGAAAGTGGCTACACTGAAGGGTTTTCTAAAAGCGTACATGCAAAAGTACGCTCCGAAAGCAGCCAGTGAAGCCGTAAGTACAAAAGAAATATCTGATTTTTTCTTACTCATTCCTACTATTTTTTAAGGATCGGTAAAGCGCTCCCTTTCATATCGACATCTTTTGCTTTGCTGTCTAAAAGTTGCAAAACAGTAGGTGCGATTTGGTTGCTGTACAATTGTTCTTTTGATCTTACTTCACCCAAAACCTGAACGCCATTACCAAAAACAACCAGCCAAACCTGATCGGCACCCTTTATTTTTGAACCGTGACTTCTCCAGGTATCCAATGGTTCAGAACCACGACCGTGATCTGTTGAAAGGATAAAAATTGTATTGTTTTTATAAAAAGGATCACTCTGAGTATAATTCCAAAGTTGTTTGATCAATCCATCTGTGGCATGAGCTGAATTTAAGTAGGCTTGATAATTCCCATCGTGTGCAAAATCATCTGTTTCTCCGTAAGAAATGTAGATCAATTCCGGATGCTCTTTTTTCATATATTCTAAGGCGTAGTTGGAAGTAAAAGCATCAAATCGAACAGAATCCCAAGGAGAAGGTACTTTGGACTGTAATTCGTTTAAGAAAGTTTCTCTTTCAGAAAGATTTTTCCCTTTAGCCTCCTCAAAACCTGCATTTACGGGAATGCCCGAACGTTCTTCATTCACAATAAACGGAAACACATCCCAGCTTCCAAAAGCGGCTACTTTGCCTTTGTATTTCGGCAGTTTGTTTATTTTCTCTAAAACCGTTGTATTGGGATTGTTGAATTTATCATTGCTTTTAATGCGCACATCATCGGCAACTCCGCTTAATATTTCGTTGTAACCTGGGTACGAAAACCACATGGTATTGGTTAAATTTACATCACTTCCCTGATTTCTGTTACCGTGCAATTGTCCCATTTTGGTTACTTCGTTCCAGAAAAAAGGCATTAATGCGCTTCTTCGTTCTTCGGGTGTAGCTCTCCAGAATTTTTCTTTTAAGTGGGTTGTGTCTTCTACATACTTCTTCTCGGCTACCAATTTCTGGTCTGCGCCGGTAAACAATTCCTGCCAGCGAAAACCGTCTAAAGTGATTACTACTACTTTTGGATTTTTTACGGCTTCTTTTTGTTGCGCGTTTCCGCTAAAAAAACTTAGAAAAGCGACACTCGAAATTATTATTGATTTTTTCATTATTATTGATTTTGTTTTTATAGACCTTGACTCGTTGGCGGTTATTTTTTTTTTTAAACACATAGAGACATAGTTTTAAACCGCTTAAAAAAGACGTTTCACTCTACATAAATCACATAAGACTATGTGAAAAAATCATGATTTTCTTGAAATACCTTCCTGTTTACAATTTCAATTCTATGACTCTATGTTTCTATGTGTTAAATAACTTTTTATTGCTTTTTTTTTAAAACACATAGGGACATAGTTTTAAACCGCTGGAAAAAGACGTTTCACTCTACATAAATCACATAAGACTATGTGAAAAAATCATGATTTTCTTTAAATATCTTCCCTTTTACGATTTCAATTCTATGTATCTATGTTTCTATGTGTTAAATAACTTTTTATTGCTTTTTTTTTAAAACACATAGGGACATAGTTTTAAACCGCTGGAAAAAGACGTTTCACTCTACATAAATTACATAAGACTATGTGAAAAAATCATGATTTTCTTTAAATATCTTCCCTTTTACGATTTCAATTCTATGTCTCTATGTTTCTATGTGTTAAACAACTTTTTATCAGAATTTCTATTTAATAAGCCACATTACAGCATTAATATCATCTGTTCCTCCGTATTGACTCTTTAAAGCTGCCGTTACATTTTCAGAATTGGTTTCGAATTCGCTTTGCGGGTATTTCCAACGTGTCGGAATCTTACCGCCATTTTTATTTGCCGGTCCTACATCAAATTTCGGGATACCGGTTCTTCTGTAATTGAAATAGGATTCTCTCTCTGAGTTTTGAAAAAAGGCTACATATTTTTGCGTTAAAATCTGTTCCAAACCTGTTGCATTATTGCCTTGGTACACTACCGTGCTCTGGTTTAAAAAAGCAGTGACATCGGCAGCGGAAACTCCATAAAATTCCATAGAAGCTTTAATCCCCTGATTGTAATATGCTGCCGCATCACCATTAATCCATCCTCTGTTGATCGCTTCCGCAATTGCAAATTGTTGTTCGGCATAACCGATTAAAATGTAGGCTTCCCCAATATAATTGCTGTAATATCTCTTTTCATTTGGGTACGATAATTTCCCCTGATCCGAAGCTACTTGCATAGACCCCTGCTCATCACCTGTATTGGCGGCGATGTAAGCATTCAAATTCAGAGGGTCATTGGCTTTAAAATAAAAAGAGGCAGGATCGGCAACTTTATAAATTCTTGGGTCGTTATTTTGTTTTAGAATATTCAAATACGTTCCTCCCATTATGTTTCTGTTTCTGTTGAAACCATAGTTACCGGGATTTATCTTATAATTGTTCCCCGTCTCATCTGAAAAATAACGGGTCATATTGTCTTTGATTCCTTCCATCAACGGATATTTTGATGGATTGCTTATTATTTTATTGAATTGACTGGCAACATCTAATTCTCCTGTTTTTTTACTCAAACTAATTAGTACTCTCAAGCGAAAAGTATTGATCGTTCTTTGCCATTTGTCTAAATCTCCTTTGAACAAAAAATCTCCTTGCACGGCTGTCGTTCCAATTTCCGCTTTTGCTACTGTAATTTGATCGTTTGCAGCATCCAAAAGTCTTAAAACCTCAGTGTACACTTCTTTTTGGGTATCGTACTTTGGTTTTGTAATCGGGTTGTTGTTTTTGGCTTGTAAAGCTTCAGACATTGGGATATCCCCCATTCTTTTAGACATATAATCTAAAAAGTAGGCATTGAAAAATTTAGCCAATGCTCCATATTTGTTTCTTGAATCTAATTTTCCGGCTTCTTTTTCCATAGCCTGAACATTAGACAGTGTGGTGTAACGTAAGGATGCTGAACCCCAGTTGTAATCCTGATTTCCATAATAATCAAAAGAAATGGCCCAAAACTGGTTGTCTCTCTGAGCACCTGACCACGGGCCTTCGTCATCTACATTATTCATGACTCTTAAAACTTCGGTCAATAACATCGAAGGTGGCACACTTGTCGCACGATTGGGATCATCTGCCAGATCTTCAAAATTGGTGCAACCTCCCAGCATAAAAACCATTGCAAGAAGTAGTACGCTTTTATAGTGTTGTATTGTTTTCATTTTTGTTTGTGATTAAAATTTAAGGTCTAAGTTGATACCGTAACTTTTTACTGTTGGTGTTTGCAGCGGAGAAGCACTCTCGTCTAAAAACTGATCTAAGTCGATATTTTTATTTTTTGAGAAATAAAACAAGTCACGACCAATCAATGAAATAGAAGCTGCACTCATAAATGATTTCTTCAGGAAAGAATTTGGCAAACTGTAAGTCAGACTCACTTCTCTTAGTTTAAAAAACGTCTTGTCTATAATATTGGCTGCATAATTACCGTGATACGATTTTGCATAATCCTGATAAAACATTTTAGTAGTGTTTGGCACAAAAGTTCTGGTATCTGTAATCACATTCCCCTGACCATCTGTGATCAATTGTCCGCTTGTAATCACTACAGCATCGGTAACATAAGATTTTATTCCTTTTACATCATTGGCTCTTTCGGGTGTATTACTATCAACATGTCTTCCACTCTGCCACATTTTCTGATTCACGTAGTTCTCGATTTTTCCGCCATAGCGACCATCAAATGTAAAATTCAAAGCCACATTTTTATACCTTAAATTATTCGTGATTCCCATAGACCAATCCGGTGCTTTGTATCCTACTTTGGTCTGATATGAATTAACAAGCGGTTTTCCGTCTTTACCTACAATTAATTTTCCGTCATTGGTTCTCATAAAATCATTGATATAAAAAGCATCAACACGATCTCCGATTTTAATTAAGCCATTATTTTGAATGCCGGCATAAACCTCTTTTAAGTATTCCTTATAAGTAGACCAGTTCACATTGAAATCCCAATTGAAATTGGTCGTCTTCACAGCTTTCACAAACAGTGCTACCTCAATACCTTTTGTCTGTGTTGTAATACCATTTTGTTTGCTTCCCTGATAACCTGTAGTTTCAGAATATTTTAAGTCAAAAATTTGAGGACCATTTGTATTTTGATAATAGGTAACATCAAAACCAAATCTGTTTTTAAACATTCTGGTTTCTATTCCTATTTCTTTTGAAGAGTTGAAAGCAGGCTCCAGTTTTGCATTGTTCAGAATTTCACCCACATAAGCAGCATTATAAGTTGTTCCTCCGATAGTAAAAGGATCTCTTAATCGATACGTATCCAGATTGCTGTAGATGTCCAATGAGCCTCCAACTTTGGCATACGAAGTTCTGATTTTCAGTAAATCGACTAAAGGAATGTCTATAATTTCACTTATAACGGCACTTAAACCAACTGATGGGTAGAAAAACGTATTGTTTTGTTCCGGTAGTCTCGAGTCGGTATCAAATCTTCCGGTAGCTCCAAGGAATAAAAATGATTTATAAGACAAATCCATTGAGCCGTACCAACTGTTGGTTTCAAAATGACTGTTGTAACTTGTTGGCTGCATTGGGGTTTGGGTGTTGCTTAAAGTGTACAATCCCGGTATTTTTAAATAGTTGGTGGAAGCAACAGAATTCCTGTATTTATCAATATTAATATTAGCTCCAACGGTTGCTTTTACCTCAAAATCTTTAATCGTTTTATTGTAATTCAACATAAAATCAGAGTAGCTTTTAAACCTGTAATCGTACTGTTCTTTGTAATCTCCCTCTGCTTTTTCTCTTCCATAAGTAGACATGGAATAAGGAAATTTTTCATTTTGAAACAAATTACTCACCACCATATTGGTTCTGATCAAAGCAGAGAAACTGTCGTTGAATTTGTGATTTATACTTATTTGACCTGAATAGTCATTCTTGTAGTACCCTCTCAGCCATTCGTAAGCCATAAAGTAAGGGTTGTTGTAGCGGGTATATTCGAAGTTTTTTTGTTGAATGCCTTCTTTTCCTTTTTGCCAGTAGTCTCTTAAATCTCTGACATCATAATCAGCTCCACCCCAGATCAGCATATTGTAGATATAGCTATTGGGCCCGTATTGTACATTTGGATTGTTGGGAGAGGTTTGAAAATTAAAGTTTGAACTGGCATCCACCCAGGTTTTGTCGCTCAAATTGTATCTTCCGCTTAGATTGAAATTGTAAATATTCAATTTCGTATTAGGATTGATTCCCTCCTGATAGGTTTTTGATAATGAAAAACGAATATTTCCTTTATCAAAATTAGAAGACAATGATAAATTGCTGGTGGACAATAAACCATCTTCCATAAAATTATCAAAGTTATTAGCGCCTCTTGCCGTCCAAGGAGTTGCAATTAGTTTTCCATTTGCATCACGCGGACTATCGTATTGTGTAATTAACTGTCCGTCGAATTTTGGTCCCCATTGATCGTAATCAGCATCATTGATTCCTCCTCCTTTACCGTCAACAAAAGCATAATTTCCATAAGAACCCGGTCCATAAGCATTTTGCGTTTTAGGAACCGCATTGTAACCGCCCTGAATCATTGAGTTGTGATTGAATTCGACCACAAATCCTTTTTTATTGCTTGCTCCTCTTTTAGTCGTAATCTGAATAGCACCATTTCCACCTACAGAACCATAAAGTGCTGCTGCATTTGATCCTTTCAAGACATTGATGCTTTCAATATCGTCCGGACTAATATTCCAAGTGTCTGTTCCTAACGGTACACCATCGACTACAACCAACGGACTTTTACCTCTCAAATACATTTTAGGGCTGGTAAAAAATTCAGAAGAAGAAGCCACAACCAAACCCGAAACTTTTCCGGAAAGCGATTTCATTACATTCGCATCCCTTCCTTTAGTTAAATCTCCTTCTACCTCCTGAACAGAATAGCTTAATCTTTTCTTTTCCTTTTTGATTCCTAAAGCAGTTATGACCACTTCGTCTAATTTTTGAGAGTCAGGATTTAAAGTAATTACTGCCGAAGTTTTACCCGCAGTATTAAAATTAACCGGTACATATCCCAAAAAAGAGATTTCCAGGATTTCACTACTTTTTTGTAGTTTCACTTCAAAATTACCATCCAAATCTGTGTTTACAACAGTAGTGGTTCCTTTAATCAGAACAGAGGCGCTGGGTAATGGCAGACCAAGTTCATCAATCACTTTTCCTTTAAAAGGGATTGTCTGAGCAACAATTAATGATGTTGAGAACATCATTAATACAATCATTAACGTTTTTAAGTTTTTCATTTGGTTAATCAAATAGTTACTATTAGTAAATTTTTACAGTGCAAATGTTGTAAATATTTTACTATTGGTTAACTTTTTGATTTTAAGAAATTCTTAACAAGTTTTTATGCTATTGTCAATTTAATGTTATCGTTGCAAACTTTGTGGTTGTTTTTTTAACCGCAAGGTTTATGGTAATTATAGTTTTCAGTGGCAGTCGCAGTCGCAGTTTTCCGCCTCAACTTACATTTCACAGTTTACACGATCGGGTGCAAAAGTAAAAGATTAAGTGAAAATGTATTTAAACCATATAAGGGATCAAGACATATTGTTGTGGAGGAACAAATATCTTGTAGTTATGTAATTTCGAATCAAGTTCAAAAGTTGTGGAATAATTTTTAGATTTCTTTTGTTAGTAGTAGCAGATCTTATACTTTTTCGCCACAGCTTTTTAAGTACCTAATTTTCCAACTTCTCGCTTTGACGATCTCGCAAAGACGCCAAGCCGCTAAGTTTTTTTTCTGTTTTTTCATTAATACTTTGCGATTTTGCGACTCTGCGAGATTTTTACTTCCCCTCATGAACTTTAAGTATTTAAAAAGTGTTTCCAAAAAAACTTGGCGCCTCTGCAAGATTTTTGTTACCATACAGGTTTTTGCGTTGATCGTTTCACAGTTAAACCATAAAACAAAACAGTCGCAGTTTACAGTCCCAATTATAAACTGCGACTGTAAACTGCGACTGCAAACTAAAAACCGAAAACCAAAACTGTCAGGCTGAGCGAAGTCGAAGCCCTCGTAAAACTTTTAGACCCCACTCAGATAGACAATAAGTACATCAAAAATGTAAAATGTAGATTGAAAACTGAAAACTGAGACTGAGACTGAAAACTAAGACCTAAACAGTCTGCAAAGCCTTATAATAATCTTCACGGGTACAAAATTCAAGATGTGCTTTTTTATGTGGCAGTTCAAGTAGGGTTTCGAATACAAATCCTGCTTTTCTGTTTAATAAATGAATTTTATGATTGCGTGCATCCGGTTCTACAACAACACGTTGGTTATTGGCGTCGCAAAAAATAAAATCAAGAATTACCGTAAAAACCGACCATGTAAAACTGTTAATTGGTTTCTCAAAAGGCGCTACCAAAATGTGCATTCCTTTGTCTCCTTCTTTTACATCATAATATTCTCCAATGCTATCCTCCTCCGGATTGTAACATTCTAATAAAAAGGAAGTAACGCCATTAAAAACGCCCATATAGACAGCGGTTTTTTGAAGAATCTCGCGATAGGAATCGTATACTTGTTCTAAAGAAAATCCATTCATTCCCCAATAAACTGCATAATCGCGGTTTACCCAATCATGCAATAATGGCATATCGGTCTCTAAATCCAATGGGCGGAGTTCGAATACACCTGTACCGGGAATTGTTTTGACAAAAACGATATCGGTTATGGTTTTATTTTCGGTATAAGTTATTTTACTATTAATCATCTGTTGCTGAATTTAGCTATTATTTTTTTATAAGGTGCTATCGTAATTTGTAATTAATTCAAGTTGCTAGTGCTCTTATCTCTAAAATCGAACAAGTTAGTAGGATTGTCAAAAAAAGTCTCACGCAGATTTTAGCGGATTGAAATAAAAAAAATCCGCTTAATCCGCAAAATCTGCGTGAAAAATATCTTCACTTAATCACATTAAGTTAAAGCTGGAGTCTATTCAAATAGTAAGAGATTACAAAAGAATAATTGACTAGCAACTTGAATTAATTATAAAATTTCTTCGAAGGCATTCGATTTGATGGTCTCGGAAGCAGGAACTCCAAATTCCTGAAAAGCAATTTTGGTTTCTACGGCATAGTGTTCAACACCCGTCATTTCTTTAATGATATACGAGTTGCGGTAACAAACCATTCCTAAATCCGGCGTCACAAACCCGTGTGTGTGCAATTCTGCATTCTGAACAAAGATTTCTCCTCCGTTTTTGTCAATGCTGTAATTTCTGTTGGCATCAAAACGTCCTTTATCATCCCATTGGATTCTTGATGTAATACCTTCAATAAAACGAGGCATTTTATACCCGTATCCTGTTGCCAGCACTAATGCATTTGTAGTATGACGGTATTTTCTATCCTGTTCGACCTGATGTAATTCGAGTTCAAAAGATTCTTTATCATCGTCGTAATCTGCTTTAATACAGGCCGCATTAGTTCTTAAATTGACATCAATTTCAGCAATCACTTTTTTCGCGTAAATCGTATCAAAAATCGTTTCGATTAAATCTTTGTTGATTCCTTTGTAAAGCAGCTTTTGATCTTTCAGCAGATAATCTCTTTTTTCTGCCGGAAGACTATAGAAATAATCCACATATTCAGGGGAAGTCATTTCTAAAGTAAGTTTACTGTAATCCATCGGGAAAAAACGAGACGAACGTGTAATCCAGTTCAATTGATATCCATAAACATCAATTTCCTGCAATAAATCATTAAATACTTCGGCAGCACTTTGTCCGCTTCCTAAAACGGTAATCGACTTTTGCTTCTGCAACGCTTCTTTACTCTGAATATAGGCCGATGAATGAATTGCTTTGCTCTTAAGAGCTTCGCAAGATTTAGGAATATGTGGTGCGGTCCCTGTTCCGAAAACAAGTTTTTTTGTTTTATAAAAAGTAACTGCAGCGGTTTTAGTACAAACGGTTTTTACAATATATACCCCCAGATTCTCATCATATTCGATCATTGAAACTTCTGTATTAAAAAATACATTCGGAAGTTTTTTAATCGCCCATTGACAGTACTGATTGTATTCGTTTCTTAAGAGTAAAAAGTTTTCTCGAATATAGAACGAGTACATTTTTCCTTGCTCTTTTATATAATTTAAGAAACTAAACTGACTTGTTGGATCAGCAAGCGTTACCAAATCGGCCAAAAAAGGAATCTGTAACGTTGTGTCCTGCAAAAGCATTCCCGGATGCCAGTTAAAAGATTCATTCTTGTCAAAAAACAAACCATCAAGATTCTCAATTGGAGCAGTAAGACAAGCCAGACTCAGATTAAAAGGTCCAACACCAACAGCTATAAAGTCGTATATTTTATTTTCCATAAGGGGTATTAATTTATCAATGTATATTCCTGACCGTGAGAAACGATTAAACCAATAATTTCTTCAATATCGGCAGGAGTTGTAAGCGGGTTTAATAAGGTGAATTTTAAGAATACTTCGTTGTAAACTTTTGTACTTGTTATAATGGCTTTTCCTTCATTGAAAATAGCTTTACGGATGTAGCTGTTTAGGCCACAGAACGATCCTTCCTCATTTTTCCAAGGGGTGTAACGAAATACAACGGTGCTTATTTCGGGTTGGTGAATTATTTCAAAATCCTCTCTGTTTCTCAATAAGTTTGCGGTAAAAAGGGCATTGTCGATCGCTTTTTCCATGTAGGTACTCAATCCTTCCGTTCCAATTATTCTTAAGGTAAACCAAAGTTTCAGCGCATCAAATCTGCGGGTCGTCTGTATTGATTTTTTAACCATGTTTGGAATCCCTTCGTCTTCCTGTTCTTTAGAGTTCAGGTAATCTGCATGGTATTTTATGTAATCCACATATGATTTGTCTCTCATGAAAAAACCACTTGAACTTACCGGCTGATAAAAAGTCTTGTGGTAATCTATCGTAACAGAATCTGAAAGTCCGATTCCCTCCAGTTTCTTTTTATGTTTTTCACTAATCAATAGTCCTCCGCCATAAGCAGCGTCAACGTGAAACCATAATTTGTTTTCTTTAGAAATTGCAGCAATTTCAGTTAAAGGATCAATTGAGCCAAAATCTGTAGTTCCCGCAGTACCAACAATTGCTATTGGAATATTTCCAAGGTCCTTCTGTTGTTGAATTACTTTTTTAAGTGCCTGGATATTCATTCTAAAATCAGTGTCAACCGCTACAGGAACCACAGCATTCTGACCTAATCCCAATAAACTCAAATTCTTTTTTAAGCTAAAATGACTTACCTCAGAGCACAGTACTTTAAACTTTGAAGCATCAGCAGGAAGTCCATCCATTTTAGGATCCATATTGTAATGCTTTTTTACATAATGATCTCTCGCTAAAAGCAATCCCATCAAATTTGACTGTGACCCTCCACTTGTGAAAATTCCATCAGCTCGCTCAGGATAACCTAATTTTTCAATGGTCCATTCTACCAGTTTCAATTCGATAAATGTACCACCGGTACTTTGATCCCAAGTGTCCATTGACGAATTTAAAGAAGATATAAATGCTTCTGCAACCAGTGTAGGTGTCAGAATCGGGCAATTTAAGTGTGCAATATATTTTGGATCATGAAAATGAATACAATCATTAAGATAAATATCTTTAAGTTCGTCTAAAACATATTCTAAACTTTTCCCTTGGTAATTATCTTCAAGTGCAATTGCATCAATCTTCTCTTTAATTGTAGCAATACTTGTACCCGTAAAAGGCGTGTCTCTGCTCTCCAAATGTTTAGCAATTAATTTAATTGCCTTTTTCATACTCTTTTTATAAAGAGAAATGGATTTTTCATTATTAGAAAAAATATGTTTATTGTAGCTTTTTTCTAATACATTTTTTAACTGAATTGTTCTTATTTGCTCTCTTGCTTCCATTGGTTTATTTTATTTAGATTCATTCTAAAGAATAGTTTTTAGCAAAAGTATAGCCCATAAAAAACAAAGTCAATACTACACCGAGAGTAAATAAAACTCCCCAGAAGGGGTACTTGGCCTACCATACTTGTAGTAGGAAATAACTAATAAAAGTTGTTAAATTTGAATGAAAATTATATCATTTTATTATCAATAGCATATAAAATCAACTCTGGGGTGGTATGTCTCCCTGTTTTTTTCATAATATTTTTCCGATGTGTTCTAAAGGTGTGTATGCTTATAAAAAAGAGCGATGCTATACTTTTTCCATCACTGCCTTTAGCAATCTGTTGTAAGATTTCATGCTCTCTAAAAGTAAGTTTCTCGTTTACATCTGAAGGGGGTACAACAAGTACATCAATAAGCGAATTCAATGTTTTTGGACATAGGTAACGCTCTCCGTTTTCAATCTTATAAAGTGCATCAAAAATGGTTTGTTCCTGACAATCTTTGGAAATAAATCCGTCAATTCTTTCTTGTAGAAAAGTATTTACGTTTTGTTTATTCTTAAAGTAGGATAAAATTATAATCTTACAATCCGGAAAGTTGGCACGCAGCTGTCTAAAATCATCTTCATAGAATAAAAAAATATTATTGGGATCTATTATCAGACACTCTACTTTATTCCGCTCCAAATGATTAAGTAACTGATCTTTAGAATTTACCAACGTTAAACTTGCCTTTTTAACAAATTTCTTTAGTGTATATTTCAGTCCGATTATATGTAGGTTTTCGGAATCAGCAATAAGAAAATTTTTCATTAGTTGTCTTTATCTAGAATTGGTCTAAACAAAAATAAGAAAATAATTCCATACTACTGTATTAAATTATTTGCAGTTATGCCACTAAAAGAAAGAAACTGAGTACAAAATAATACTTCTGTCTTAAAATAAGAAAGTCATTTTTAACTTACAGGATCATAAAGAGTGATTTAAAAGATATTCTTTCTACTTTACACTGCCTATAACTAATCTAAATAAATACTAAATTTGCGCGCAAAACAATACGAATAAAATTAAGATGTTACCACTTGTGATTGAAAGATTACATCGCTGCATTACATCTTCACCATTGAAAACACATGAATAAAAAAATTAAAAAAAGTATCGGTTGGTTACACCTTTGGTTGGGTCTTGGATCAGGGCTTATCGTATTTATTGTTGCTCTTACAGGAAGTTTACTCGTTTTTGAAAAGGAAATTGATCAGTTTCTAAATCCCGAATTTTATACCGTCAACACTATTGGTTCCACGAAAAAAACATTGGATTATTGTACTTTGGTTTTAGAAAAAGATTATTCAGTAAAAAAAATAAGCCGCATTAGTACCTATAATGATCCTATGCGTACCATTGTAATTGTTGGGAAAAACAAAGACAAAGAAGCACAAATATTCTCTATGGATCCTTATACAGGAAAAGTGCTTGGAACAGTGTTACAAAAAAACCGGTTTTACTCCATTGTTTTATCGCTGCACCGACAATTACTACTTGATGATGTTGGAGAAATGATCACGGGTATTTCTTGTCTGATTTTCGTTTTCATGCTGATTTCAGGTCTTATACTTTGGTGGCCTAAAAAAATGAAAAATCTAAAACAACGATTAACAGTTAAATGGAGTGCCTCGTTTAAAAGAGTCAACTGGGACTTTCACTCTACCTTTGGTTTTTATAGTTTTCTGGTCTTATTAATCATTTCTTTGACGGGTCTGACATGGTCTTTTAAATGGTTCGAAAGTGGGATGTATTTTCTGGCGGACGGTGCTATAAAAAAGGCTTCTCCAAAAGTAGAAAACCCGACAAAGATAGACCCGAAATTAGATCAGACGAGCTTTTATCAAAATCTATACAGAAAGACCGACAGTATTTTTCCATACAAAGGAAATATTCAAATCAGAATGCCGTCAGATACCATAAACAGTATATTGGTACTAAAAGAATATGCGGATATCAGTATTCCAAATCAATCCAGTGCGGTCTATTTTGATAAATACACCAGTAAAAATATCGAAACCAGACCTTATGAATCTTTTAGCAATGGAGACCGGGTAAGACGTCTTATATACCCGATTCATACGGGAAGTATTTATGGGTATCCAACTAAAATAATTGCTTTTCTGGTGACCCTTTTCGCCCTGACACTGCCTATTTCGGGTTTAATTATCTGGTTAGGAAGGAAGAAGTAGTTCTCAGTCTCGAGTTTCAAGTTTCATGTTTCAGGTTTCATGTTTCAAGTTTCATGTTTCATGTTTCAAGTTTCAAGTTTCATGTTTCAAGTTTCAAGTTTTAATAACAGTCGCGGTTTGCTTTCGCATACGAAACTTGAAACTTGAAACCTGAAACGTAAAGCTACCTACTTCTGCAAAATAATAAACTCACTTCTTCGATTCAGCTGGTGTTCTTTTTCTGAGCATTTAACTCCGTCTTTGCAATCGTTAACAGGTTCACTTTCACCATAACCGCGACCTGATAATCTGCTTGGGTCAATGCTTCCTTTTTTGATAATATATTGTATGGTTGCTTTATTGCGTTTGTTAGACAAACTTAAATTGTATTTATAAGGTGCACGGCTATCGGTATGCGAACGGACATCAATTTTTAAATCAGGAAATTTCTGCAGGGCATCGATTACTTTTTGCAGTTCTATTTCTGCATCTTTTCGAATATTCCATTTGTCTAAGTTAAAATAAATCGGGTCTAATTTTAGTACTTGCCCTAAGTCAGTACCGGTCACAAAATCACCTTTTTGCATCAATATATTTTGATTTATGATCCCTTCAGGAACTGTACCTGTAGTCAATACCAATTCTATGGGGGTGTAATATATTTTTTCTGAACGTACTAAATAAATTTTATTACAGTCTAACGGGTCTGGAAAAGTGTAACTGCCGTCTAATCCACTAGTGGTTTCTGCTATTATTTCTCCGTTTTCCGTTAGTAATTTTACATGCGCTCCTGCAATTACCATTTGAGTTTTACTGTCTAATACTACTCCTTTTAGATATTGGGTACATTTAAGAATAAGTGGTTTAATTTGTTTTAAACTATAAATCTCATCATTCTGAGAGTTCTCCCGATTGGAAGCCACGTAACCCTCTCCTGCTTTGTTGATAATAAAAGTAAAATCGTCCAGTTGACCGTTTATCGGTTCTCCGAGATTAAAGATGCGATCAAAGCTACCGTCTGCGTTCATTTGAGAAACAAAAACATCTAACCCTCCAAGTCCCTCATGACCGTCTGAGGCAAAGAATAATTTATTATCCGGAGCAATAAACGGAAAGGTATCCCTTCCTTCTGAATTAATTTCTTTTCCCAGATTTATTATCTTTCCAAAAGTGTCTCCTGTGATCGCCACTTTGTACAAATCAGATTGTCCGTAACCACCTGGCATATCAGATGCAAAATAAAGTGTTTTATCATCGGTACTCAGAGAAGGGTGTGCTACCGAATATTGATTGGAGTTAAAGGGTAATTCTTCAATAACCCATTTTTTATTCTTTTTATGTCCACGGTATAATTTCAATCGGTTTAAACCATTGTCATCTTCGGCATAAACTTTATTCAGATAGTTGTTTCTGGTAAAATAAATCGTATTGCCGTCTTTAGTAAAAGCAGCTGTTGATTCATGGTATTTAGAATTAATTTCTTTAGAGAAAAAATGTACTTTTTCCTTTTTGTCTTTATCTACCCGATATAAATCTGAAAAAGGTTGATCGTTCCAGGTATGAACGTTTTTCTCAAAGGTACGATACACTCTATTGGAGGCAAAAACAAGGGTATCTCCGTAAAATGAAGGGGCAAAATCGGAGTATTTATCATTGAAATCAACCTTTTCCATCGTAAACCTTCCGGACTGCAAACCAATTTCTTTCAGATAATCTCTTTTAGCATTAAACTCTGCGGCTCTAAAATCGCTTCCTTTGATTTTATAGAATTTATCCATCATTACGTCTGATTCCGTATAAGCTTTTATTGATTTTAAAGATAAAGCGTAACGATACAAATACTCAGGAGGGGCATTATTTTCTGACTTTAAATAGAGTCCATACCATTTTGACGCACTTTCATAATCTGATATGTAATAATAGGAATCTCCCAGTTTTTGTAATAATTCGGGCGAGGCATTTCCTTTGTTTGCTACTCTTAAATAATACTCGCGAGCGTTGATAAAGGAGTATTGATCGTATTCTTTATTCCCTTTTTCTGAGATTTGATTCTGACCGTATCCAAAAAATGTCACTAAAAACAGGCTCGAAATAAGATATAAATATTTTTTCATATTTGATTTGCTTTAAGTTAAATTAAAAGAAACGTGGTGATAGTATTTTTTTTCTCAGATTGAAAAGTTCAAATCGAATGAAAATTTCATGAGATCCGCTATTGTAACGACTCAGTTCTGTAGTTTCCCAATCATAGGCATAACCGACCATAAATTTATCTGAGATTTGAAATCCGGCCAGGGCACTCACCGCCGCATCCCAGCGATAGGCTACTCCTAATGTTAGTTTTTCATTGAATAAAAAATTCGCAGAAACATCAACGGATAATGGAGCACCGCTAACGGCTTTTACCAATAATGCGGGTTTTAATTTCAGAAAATAATTCAAATCAAAAACATAACCTGTTATGAAATACATATGGGTACGTTCATTGGCTGTACTGTTTATATTGGAATTGTAGTGTTTGGTCTCTAATAAATTGGGAGAACTTAATCCGGCATAAAATTTATCGGTGTAATAAAAAGCTCCTACTCCAATTTGTGGTGAAAATCTATTTTCTATATTGTATTGAATATTCGGATCTGTAGGGTCTAATGCTCCTGTATTGGCCCTTGAAAAATCAACACTCAATAAATTAAAACCGGCATTGACTCCCAACGAAAGTGTCTTTCCATCGGCGACAGGAATTTGATAGCTAAAAGCTCCATTCGCATTTGTTTCGTCTGATATAAAGATTTTGTCACTGACTATCGAAAATCCAAGACCTACTCTATCCCCAACAGGGCTATGAATTGAAAAATTCAAAGTCTCAGGTGCGCCGTCCAATCCTACCCATTGATTGCGGTACAACGCTAATATACTTAACATGTCTCTGGTTCCGGTATAAGCCGAATTTATGGTCATTGTATTGTACATATATTGCGTATACTGAGAGTCTTGCTGTGCTCTACTGCCTACTGTTGTGAATAAACTCAACAACATCATTATCCCTATATATGATTTGGTAATTTTCATTTAGTTAGATTTTTATATTAAATAAATCAGGCTTTTAGTCAGGCATAACATATAATGGTCCTGCCATATCGTGCGATTCTCCAAACTCATCTACATAATGCAGTACATAATAATAGGTACCGGTAGGTAGTTTTTTATTTCTGTCGATTGTCACACGTCCATCTGAATAACCTTCAAACAATGCTCCTCTGGATCCGTATCCATCTGCTCCAAATACTTTTATACCCCATCGGTTATAAATTTCTACCGTATTATTAGGATACAGTTCAAGACCCGGAATTATCCATTTGTCATTGTGGCCGTCTCCACCTGGAGTTATGATATCCGGAATGATTAATTTCACTCTTACCAGATTAACTATTGTAGGGTCATCAGGATTTCCATCATTATTTAAATCTTTATTAGTCGGATCGTTTGGATCGTCTGAAAAATCGGAGACCAAATTACCTTTGCCATCAGCTCCTATAGTGATCGCCTGATTCATTACAAATCCTTGTCTAATGTCAGTCGCAGTAATTGCATAAATTGCTGTAAGTACTCCAAC
This sequence comes from Flavobacterium sp. ABG, assembly GCF_001027725.1. Lineage (NCBI taxonomy): Bacteria > Pseudomonadati > Bacteroidota > Flavobacteriia > Flavobacteriales > Flavobacteriaceae > Flavobacterium > Flavobacterium sp. ABG. Next base: position 5,397 of record NZ_LEKS01000012.1, on the reverse strand, counting down.
ACTTCTTTGTCCTACCAACAATTCATCAATATGACTGCCACTTAGAACAATACCCGGCAGATCATCTTTAAGATCAATATCAAACAAATCGACTTGTCCGGTATTTATAATTTCGAAAGCATAAGATATTGTTTCTCCAACTGAAGCAAAACCATCTTTATTTTCATCATTAAAAGTACCTGTTTTCAATAAACTTATAGTTGGTTTAAGTTCCCTTAAAACAATAACTGTTGGGTCATCTACTGTATTACCGTCGGTGTCATTTCCGTTATCGGATTTATCGCTGACTTTTACGTTTTTAGTATCAACACCGTTTGCAATTACACTATTATTTATACTTCCATTGGCTATATTTTGAACTGTAATCAAATAATTTGCTCTATAAGTTGCTGTTTCGCCCACTTTTAAAGTTCCTTCAGCTGATCCTTGATTCGCACTTTGGAATGTTGGTCCTGTTGTTAGTGTCAAAGCATTTCCATTTCCATCTGTTAGTTGATCATCCAAAATCAAACTTTGAACCAGTACAGCACCAATATTTTTAACTGTAATCGTATAATTTATGGTATCTCCGGCTCCTGTTATGCCGTCACCATTATCAACTACTGTAGCTGTTTTAACTGCTTTGATTACCGGAATTGCTGTGAAGTTTATTTTTGTCGGATCATCGGTCGTGTTACCGTCGGTATCATTTCCGTTATCGGTAATATCGGTAACCGGAGTTCCTACAGGGTCTTTACCACTTACCAGTACCGTATTGCTTATCGCGTTGCTGTCTACATCACTTTGTGTGATCACGTAACTGGCCAGATAGGTTGCTGTTTCTCCTACCAATAAATTACCTAAAGTCGATCCTTGATCAGCACTTTGGAATGTTGGTCCTGTAGCTAATGTTAATGTTGCTCCATTTCCATCAGTTAAACTGTCAACCAGAGTAATGCTGTTTAGATTTATATTGCCCGTATTTTTCACTGTGATCGTATAATTTACAGTATCTCCTAGTCCGGTTATGCCGTTTCCATTGTCCACTACTGTAGCCGTTTTAACCGCTTTTATACAAGATTCGGATATGGTTATTTTAAGAGGTACTGTATTGGTACAGCCTCCATTATCTGATACTTGTACGGTGTAATCACCTGCTGTCAATCCGCTAAAGATACCTGTACTATTACTTGTTGCAAAATTGTCAATACTATAAATATAACCACCGATACCTCCTGTTGCGGTAACTTTGAAACTTCCATTTGAAGTGGTCGTACAAGTCACGTTCGTGTGTCCTGTAGCGGCTTCTGTCAGAACAATTTCTGTTGGTTCGCTGATTACAATAGATTCACTTGTTGTACATCCTTTACTGTCCGTAACGCTAACATTATAGGTACCTGCACTTAAGTTGAACTGATCTTCCTGAGTTGCTACCAAACCACTACCGTTAACAGTAGTCCATGCATAAGTATATGGTGTATTCCCTCCGCCAACGGTGATATCAATTGATCCGTTATGTTGTCCATGGCATAATACTGCCGTAGCTCCGTAACCTAATGATAAACCTAGTGGACTTTGAACCGTTACACTGCTGGTCGTCGTACATAAAGTCGTCGTATCGGTTACTGTTACCTGATAAGTTCCGGCTGGTACACCGTTTACTGTGGCTGTAGTGTTATTTGCCGGGGTATTCCATGAGTAGCTGAAACTACCAGAACCTCCTGTTACACTTACACTCACACTTCCTGTACTGCTTCCGAAACAACTTACTACCGTGCTGCTGGTCATCGCTGCTAACATCAGACAGGTACCGTTGTTTACTGTAGCACTTGTTGTAGTTGTACAACCGTTAGCATCGGTTACGGTTACATTGTACGTACCCGCATCTAATCCTGTTACCTGAGCTGTAGTCGCACCTATATTCCATAGATAGGTATAAGGCGCTTTGCCTCCTAATACGGTTACTGTTGCCGTTCCGTCATTGGTAGTTGGGCCGCGCTCATCAGTAGCTGTTGCAGTTGCACTTAACATACTCGCCGGTTCAGTGATCGTAATACTTTCTTCAACGGCATCACATACAGTGCCGTTTATGGTCACAGCAACGGTATAGGTCCCTGCCGGTTTATTAGTTAATGTACTGCTTGTACCTGTTGTAACTGTTCCATCACTCCAGGTGAAAGTAAATACTGCGCCTGGTCGTGAAGCTGAACTGGCGCTCACTGTTGCTGCACCTGTAGACGTTCCGACACAAAGTACATTAGTAACAGCTCCAAGCTGAACGATCGCATCGCAATTGTTCACACAATCTACTACAACACTTTCTGTGAAAGTACAACCGTTTTTATCTGTTACGGTCACGTTATAGATTCCTGCTGTCAATCCTGTAATAGTTGGTGTTGTACCACCATTACTCCATAAGTAACTATAAGGAACTGTACCACCCGTAGCTGTAACCAAAGCTGTACCATTATTACAACCTTGATCTGTAGTAGCATTTTGTTTACTTAAATTAACTATCAGACTACTTGATGGTTCAAGGATTACAATAGACAAACTGCCACCTTGACAACCACTTGCATCTTTTACTTTTACAATATAAGATCCCGCAGTTAATCCGCTAAAGATTCCTGTTGTATTGCTGGTTGCAAAATTATCGATACTGTACAAATATGGTGTAGTTCCGCCTGTTGCTGTGACAGTGAAACTTCCGGCAGCTCCTCCTGTACAAGACACTTGTTGATGCGCTCCTGTATTTTCGGTAAGGATCAAACTTGCTGGTTCGCTTACTACTATCGATTGATTGAATATACATCCGTTTGCATCTATAACCGTAACGTTATAAGTACCTGCACGTAAATTAACCTGATCTTCCTGAGTTGGTGCTAAGCCACTTCCGTCTGAAGTAGTCCATGCATAAGCATATGGCGTTGTACCACCACTTACAGTAATATCAATAGATCCATTATTTTGTCCACTACACGATACCGCTGTAGTGCCATAACCTAATGATATCGCTAGTGGGCTTTGAACTTCTGCACTACTCGTTGTAGTACATAAAGTAGTCGTGTCGGTTACTGTTACCAGATAATTTCCAGCCGGTAAACCACTCACTGAGGCAGTAGTGTTACTTGCCGGAGTATTCCATAAGTAAGTAAAATTACCTGAACCTCCGCTTACACTCACACTAACTGTTCCTGTACTGGTACCAAAACAACTCACTGCTGTACTGCTCGCTGTAGCGGTCAACATTAGACAAGTACCGTTATTTACCGTTGCACTAGCCGTGGCTGTACAACCATTGGCATCGGTTACCGTTACATTATAAGTACCCTGATCGAGTCCGGTTACCTGAGCTGTTGTAGCTCCGGTATTCCATAGATAAGTATAAGGACCTACTCCGCCATTAGCTGTTACACTTACTGTTCCATCGTTGGTTGTTGGGCCATTCTCGTCGGTAGCGGTAGCGTTTGCACTCAACATGGTTACTGGTTCGGTTATCGTAATGCTTTCTTGTACAGCATCACACGCCGTGCCGTTTATAGTTACACTTACCGTATACGTTCCTGCAGCTTTATTACTTATCGTACTGCTGGTACCTGTGGTTATCGTTCCATCACTCCAAGTGAAAGTAAAGACTGCTCCCGGACGTAAAGCCGAGCTGGCACTTACAGTAGCTGAACCTGTAGCAGTTCCTGCACACAATACATTGGTTACAGTTCCAAACTGTACTACTGCATCACAAGTATCCACACAATCTACTACTACACTTTCTGTGAACGTACAGCCGTTAGTATCGGTAACTGTTACACTGTAAGTTCCGTTGAGAAGTCCTGTAATAGTTGCTGTTGTACCACCATTACTCCATAGATACGTATATGGCGCTGTACCACCTGTGGCGGTAACTGTAGCGCTACCATTACTGCAACTGTTCGCAGTTGTAGCATTTTGTTTGCTTAGATTAGCTGTTAAAGCAGTAGCTGGTTCTGTGATTACTATGGTTAGATTTGCTCCTTGACAGTCATTACCGTCTTTTACTTTTACTGTATAAGAACCTGCTGTTAATGAACTGAAAACTCCTGTTGTATTGCTTGTTGCAAAATTATCTATGCTGTATAGATAAGGTGCATTACCTCCTGAGGCTGTAACAGTGAAGCTTCCTGTGGCCACGCCTGAACATAATACCTGTTGATGAGCTGCTGTATTTTCAGTAAGGATCAAACTTGCCGGTTCGCTTACTACTATCGATTGATTAATTGTACAACCATTCGCATCGGTAACAGCAACGTTATATGTACCACCGCCTAAAGCAACCTGATCTTCCTGAGTTGGTGTCAAACCGCTTCCATCTGCAGTAGTCCATGCATAAACATATGGCATAGTACCACCGCTTACGGTAATATCGATTGATCCATTATTTTGTCCATTACACAATACCGCTGTAGCCCCATAACCTAATGATAAGGCTAGTGGACTTTGAACGGTAACATTGCTTGTTGTCGTACATAAAGTTGTATTATCGGTTACAGTAACACTATAAGTACCCGCTGTTAAATTACTTACTGTAGAGGTAGTGGCTCCAGTGTTCCATAAGTAACCAAAGTTACCTGAACCTCCTGTTACACTTACATGAACTGTTCCGGTATTGGTACCAAAACAATTGACTGCTGTACTACCACTGGTAGCAGCTAACATTAAACAAGTACCGGCATTGACCGTAGCACTGGCTATAGCAGTACAACCATTAGCATCAGTTACCGTTACGGTGTAAGTACCCATATCAAGTCCGGTTACCTGAGCTGTAGTCGCTCCCGTATTCCATAGATACGTATATGGACTTACTCCTCCACTGGCTGTTACACTTACTGTTCCATCGCTGGTTGTTGGACCTAACTCATCTGTTGCAGTTGCACTGGCACTTAACAAACTAGCTGGTTCGGTAATGGTAATACTTTCTTCTACGGCATCACACACGGTGCCATTTATCGTTACGGCTACGGTATACGTACCGGCCGCTTTATTGTTTATAGTACTGCTGGTACCAGTGGTTATTGTTCCATCACTCCAAGTGAAAGTAAAGACTGTTCCCGGATGTAATACTGAAGTTGCATTTACTGTAATGGATCCTGTAGCAGCACCTACACACAATACATTGGTTACTGTACCAACTGTTACTGCGGCGTCGCAATTGTTCACACAATCCACTACAACACTCTCATTGAACGTACAGCCATTACCATCGGTAACCGTTACACTATAAGCGCCAGCTGTTAATCCGGTGATGCTTGCTGTAGTAGCTCCTGTATTCCATAAATAACTGTATGGCAATGTACCACCCGTGGCTGTTACTGAAGCTTTACCATCTGCACAACCTTGTGCTGTAGTAGCGTTTTGTTTGGTTAGATTAGCTGTTAAAGCGCT